>JBKDGH010000004.1:0-3699 GCA_046336655.1 Flavobacteriales bacterium
AGAATCGATAAGCCTCACCTGGCCAGGCTGTCCGGAGTACTGCCCCAACTTTGATCAAATCGAAGTAGCGGCAGCACTTATTACCGATGCCTGCGGCAATACGGTCATTAACATTCCGCCCGATATCCTGAATATCAAGCCCACGCCGGAGCCGGTGCTACCGCCACCCCCGGTGGTGGTTTGTCCGGGCGAAACAGTAACGATCAGCGCGTGCATTCCCGATGCCGTGATTTACTGGGCAGGCAACGGGGCTTCTGGTTCAGGCGGGATCGTCATCCCTCAAAACAATAACAGCAGCACCATCGTGAATACCAACTACGATATCTATGCTGAATTTGAAGGGTGCGAATCTCCTGTAACCAACTTTGAAATCGGTGTGCTTCCAGTCCCTGATGTGGAATTTACGACCATACCTGAACCAGCAGTGGTGGGTATCCCGATCGAGCTGACCGATCAAAGCAACCCGGGCGCCGGGTCTGTGATTGGGTGGACATGGACGATGGACGGACAATTGCTGGGAACGGAATCAAGCATTCCCGCCTTGTTCGAAGAGGTCGGAACCTACACGATATGCCTGGGCATAACCACCAGCAACCAATGTGTCGCCGAAGAATGCGGTCCCATCGAGGTCATACCTGCTGAAGTGGTTGCGCCCAATATCTTCACACCGAACAATGACGGCAAAAACGATGCACTGGAGTTTCTTTACCTCGAATTCCTCCCCGATAACCACCTGACAGTCAGAAACAGGTGGGGAAGTCTGGTGTACGAAAAATCAGGATACAGGAATAACTGGTTCGGGGACGACCTGGCTGAGGGGGTGTACTACTATGTGCTTCTCATTAATGGCCGTGAACCCAAAGAAGGTTACGTGCATCTGGTCAGATAATCGCTACAGGTAGAGTTCAATCAATCCCGGAGGCAGTTCGACCAGTATTTCCTTTTTTTCATGATTCACTGATCTGATAAACGCACTCTGAAGTGGAATCAGCACGGGCCTTCCCTGGTGATTTACCTCAAGCTGAGGGTTGCCCGAGAGCTCAAGCACCCGCTCGAGAGTTCCCACCTTTCCAAACGTGGTATCTTCCACCTGATAGCCTTCCATCTCGTTCAGCGCTGTGCGCATCTCATCCGCTTCAGTGAGTTCATCCCGGTCGATGAGCACATTGCATTTCAGTAACGTGCGCGCGGTGGCTTCATCATCCACCCCAAGCAGCTTCACCTTGGCTGAGTTCTTTGTTTTCTGCTCCAGTAACTCCACTTTATACGGAATGAGGGTGCCCCGGACATCAAGAAAAAGGTGTTCCACATCGGCATAATCATCCGGAACAGAAGTATCCAAAAACACGGTGAGTTCCCCGCGGAATCCATGTAGCTTGGTGACGTGTCCGATCTGATGAAGGTTTTCAGGAATCATGTACGGTACAAATGAGAGCGCAAGATGCACCGCTATTCGCGAAGCTTCCGCATCTTTTCTGCAAAGGTCCATCCGATGGTCTTTGCCCGGAACTTCACATCATTGGCTTTTTCACCCTCAAATAACCGGTTTACCGTGGCTTCAAAAATTTCCACCCAGCGGTCGAAATGGGGTTTGGAAATGGGCAGGTGCGTGTGCTTGTCGAATACGTTGGTGGTGTAGCCCGGCTCTTCAAGAGCTACAAACGCCCAGAAGGCCACCATACGCGGCTTATGTGCCGGAAAATCCAGTCCCTCAAAATGCGGTGCGAGCAATTCATCGTGCATTGCCGTTCCGTAGAATTCTTCCACGAGCAGCTCGATGTCCTCGCGAGTCAGAATGTCGTGTTTCTCCATTATTTCCCCCGCCCTTCCTTCATCCGCCAGACACAGCCCAGGTGCGCGCCGACATACGGTTGCCGGAAATTCCAGTTGCCCAGCACCTGCAGGTTGATGCCGATGGTTTTGCTCACCCAGATCCCCGCATCAATCTGCGCAGGCACGCCGATGGTCACTGCGGTTATGGTGCGGAACTCGTCCTTATTCTGTATGGCATAGTCGCAATAGCTCCGCACATTCAATCCCATTCCCACTCCACCGCTCACGTACCAATAGCGTCCGCCCCAGCCGTCTCCCCACATCAGTCCGATTTCCACCAATTTGTTTTTCGACGCGAAACACGTGTCATCCGGCGCCTCGATCAGTTCCTGCGAATACATGGCCCGCATCTGGGTCATCAGCACCTCTCCGCGTTTCGCGTAACTCACCCCTGACTGCCAACTGATATTGTCCGCCGTATTCAGTCCGCCGCTCACCGTCAGCCACTGCATGCCCTCAATCGGATTGGCCGTGTACTGGGCAAAGGCGGGAGAAGTAAGCAGTAACAGGAGAAGAAGGCGCATAATTAATGGGGTGATGGGGTAATGGGGTGATGGGGTGATGGGGTAATGGGTGGCAAGATAGGAATGGAAAAGGAAGGCGGGTATTGCGGGGAAAGGGTGCAAAATGAAGATTTCCGGCGGGGGGATGGGAAATCCGTCCTATATTCGCGCCCTCAAAACCAATTGTTAACCGGGTTTCGCACCCACCAAACAATCACACATGTCAGTAAAACTCAGACTTCAACGTCACGGTAAGAAAGGAAAGCCTTTCTACCACATCGTAGCCGCAGACGCCCGTTCACCACGCGATGGTAAGTACATCGAGCGTATCGGAAGCTACAACCCCAACACCAATCCTGCTACCATCATGCTGGACAACGCGAAAGCGCTGACCTGGCTCGAAAACGGTGCACAGCCTACGGATACCGCCCGCGCTATCCTCAGCTACACAGGAGTATTGTATCGTCTGCACCTCCAGAAAGGGGTGAAGAAAGGTGCCCTCACTCAGGAAGAAGCCGATAATCGCTGGGAATCATGGTCTGCGGATAAGGCAGGTAAGATTCAGGCCAAGCGCGATCGTCTGGCGAAAAACGCAGACGAAGCCCGCAGCGCAAACCTCAAGCATGAGCGCAGCGTGAACGAAGCCCGTCTGAAGTCGCTTATCGCCGCTCAGGAAGCCGCTTCAGCTGAACCTGCTGAGGAAGAAGCGCCAGCCACTGAAGCTCCCGCCGCAGAAGCTCCCGCAGAGGAAGCTCCAAGCGCTGAGGCCGCAGCGGAATAATTCTCCGGAAATACACATTGAAAAGCCATCCTTCGGGGTGGCTTTTTCGTTTGGGCTCTTTGACAAATAATCCTTTAATGTGTACCACCCTGCCCCACCTTCGTCTCTCCTTGTACCGCAACACGGGATTGCTGATTTTTGTTAAAGCCAAACAAGAAAGTGTCCTTGGGGGGGGGTTATTTATTTACTTTCGATTAATCCTAATTTCAGGAGAAACATAAAAAAAACACTCAATCATGAAAAATGTACACTTATTATTTATTGCCAGCTGTGTGATCTTCGCAAGTTGCTCTAAACAAGAGTTCGACGTGAACGGTGATACGTCGAACAGAATCTTATAAACGGGAGGTACCTTTTATCATCCGCTTCATTGTGAACTGGAGGATGGAACACATGGAGCTATGTGTGGAAACGACAGTCGGGACGCATGCTGGGAGCCCACACCTTGCAAGCCAAACCCTCAATTTGCAATCGTTGCGGCTGCGATGTATTCGCCACAAAGATTGAAAGAACTGAGCAATAGTAATGCCTCGATCACTGACCCCGCATTAATTGAAGCACTAAAGAAAGATGGTATACTTC
>JBKDGH010000080.1:0-13155 GCA_046336655.1 Flavobacteriales bacterium
GCGTATAAGATGCTAGATTCTAGATACTAGATACTAGATAACCTATCCCAGGCTCAGAGCTTTTGGCGGAGGGGTGGTATTACCCCATCATCCCACCAACCCATCCGCCATCATCTCCGCTTGCTTCATCACGGTGTCAATGGCCTTCTGCTGTTTATCGGGTGGATAGCCCCACTTGTTGAGGGTGTCATCGCCCAACACCTGCACCGCGCTGTCATTCACCTCCAAGGCTTGGTAAAAGGCGGTTTCATCGTCATTCAATCCCATCGATTGAATAATCGCATTCGTAGGTTGCTCCGGGAGGTTTTCGGAGGGGTGGTTGGACAATGGATTTAGTTGTTTGGGAGCGTAGGAAGATAATTCGAAATAGATTTACCCCATCTCAATAACCACGCGTTAATGGAGCTGCGAAATCGTCAGGGATTGCTCTGGCGATTTCTGATTTTATAGTGATGCATGAACCATTTCGAGGATATGCTCGAAATGGTAGTTCACAGAATAAGCGAATGGTCACGCTCATTGCAACGAATTCAAAGGGGATATAGCTATTCAGGCGTAAATTATATCCGTTCAGTATGTGCAAAATTTGCACATACTGAATCCTCGGCCAATTCATTGGTTGAGAATATGTTTTGAAGGTGCTTGGTGATGACCGAGCGGTCCACTCCAAAGAGCTCCGCCATGCGTTTTTGAGTAAGCCAGAATGTTTCACCGGAATACACCACCTCCACCCGGATGCTTCCCTGTGGGGAACTATACAGAATGATGTCAGACGGTTTGTTCTGCTGCTGCTTCATTGCTACGGGCTGCGATATAACTGCTTTTCGGGGTTGGAAGATAATTCGAAATGGATTTACCCCATCTCATTAACCACGAGTGATTGGAGCTGCGAAGTCGTCAGGGGAAATACTCCAACCTTTTCGGGCCATCGGTTCAGTTTGAAAACTCAAAACACGGATGAATATGAAACGCTCAAGAAGGAGGTTCACTGCAAAGTTCAAAGCGTCCCTGCTGCGGTTTTGGTGTCCCTGAAATAGTTAAAAACTATCGAGCGGATTTTGCTACTGCCTGATTTCACGAGGGGTAAATTTGAGTGTAATTCAAAAACTCTTAATTATGAATCAGAAAATTGCACATCCTCTGAGCAGGCCAGTTTTGGACTTGCTGTGCTCGAAGCACGACCTCAGCGGAGATTTTGGGTTTTTAGACAACAGTGATATTTCAGCGGCCTCAGATATGGATATGGGTCAATTTCGCGGGGTCATTGACCAATTGACTTATTTGGGAGTGATTGAGGCGAATTGGACAACTGATACGTTACTTCGTTTTTGCCTGCCACGAATGAATGAGGAGGTCATTGTGCATCATGCCGCCAGATTGAGCTTCGATTATCCGCACCAATTGACGGGGGATAAATGGAAAACTCACGTCAGCATTTGGTTTGAGGACGGTACTCATTTGCAGAGTTGATATTACTTCTATATGTATTGTAATGGGCTTGCTGATTTGAATAATCCGTCGGTAGCTCATTATCTGATTGATCAACTTGAAAGGCACTTGAGAGAAAACAACGGCAAACGGTCAAGGGCCATGGAAACCGTTATTTGTGGCCAATTACCTGCAGGGGTCTCGCCATCACATGAGTGGGGCAGACCCGTTGAATCGCGGATTTATGAGCCCATTACCCTTGGCCAATGTGAATTGAGTTGGCATAGCGGAATCGCCATCTTGCTGGGCGGTTGAGTATACTCCCCTCGGCGAATTACACACTCAATTGAGACTCATCCACGGACGAAAAATTATCGACGATCACGCCTTTCAATCCCTCGAAAAACAAATCCTCGAGCTACAACGAATGCTCCGCTCTTTTTTAAAACGCCTCTCCGGATAAGAAGTAGGTTCTTGATGTGATAATAGGGTAATAGGGTGATGGGGTAATGCCACCTCTTCGCTATGAGAAAGGTCTTCAGGAAAGGTTATCCTTAGTTAATTTGATAATGGGGTGATAGGATAATGGGGTAATGCCACCCCTCCGCCAAAAGTTCAGAGCCCCGGAGAGGTTATCTAGTATCTAGCTTCTAGTATCTAGAATCCTAAAAAATACCTCTCCACAAAAAGCCCAAGCCTTCCCCCAAGGTTATCTAGTATCTAGCTTCTAGTATCTAGTATCCCAATCCCCAGCTCATCGAGTTGCTCTCCGCTAATCGGACTCGGTGCATCAATCATCACATCCCTTCCGCTATTGTTTTTCGGAAACGCAATGAAGTCACGGATACTTTCCTGCCCCCCAAACAGCGCACAAAAACGATCGAAGCCGAATGCGATGCCGCCGTGGGGTGGTGCGCCGTATTCGAAGGCGTTGAGGAGGAAGCCGAACTGGGCCTGTGCTTCTTCGGGGGTGAATCCGAGGAGTTTGAACATGCGGCTCTGTACTTCGCGGTCGTGAATACGGATGGAGCCGCCGCCGATTTCCACACCATTCAATACGAAGTCATACGCATTCGCATTCACACTGCCGGGATCGGTATCGAGCAACGCAATGTGCTCAGGCTTCGGCGAGGTAAACGGATGGTGCATCGCAAACCAGCGGCCTGTTTCTTCATTCCATTCGAGCAGCGGGAAGTCTATCACCCACAAGGGCTTGAATTCATCGGCCTTGCGCAGGCCCAGACGAGCGCCCATGAGCAGGCGGAGTTCGTTGAGCTGTTTTTGGGTGGACGCTTTCGCACCGCTGAGAATCAGAATGAGGTCGCTGGCATTCGCGCCTGCCGCTGTGGCAATCGCTTTCCAGTCGTCCTGGGTATAGAATTTATCTACCGGTGATTTGAAGGTGCCGTCTTCGTTGCACATGCAATACACAAGGCCTTTTGCGCCGATCTGCGGACGCTTCACCCACTCGGTGAGTTCGTCCACCTGCTTGCGCGTGTAGTTGGCACAGCCGGGCGCTACGATGCCGATCACGGCTTCCGCCTGATCAAACACCTGAAATCCCTTGCCCTTCATCAGCGCATCGAGGTACTGAAACTCCATGCCGAAGCGGATATCCGGCTTGTCGGAGCCATAGCGGTGCATCGCATCAGCGTAGGTCATGCGCGGTACAGAGGCAATGTCAATTCCCTTCACCGTTTTGAAGAGATGGCGCACCATGCCTTCGAACGTGTGGAGAATGTCTTCTTGTTCCACAAACGCCATTTCACAGTCAATCTGCGTGAACTCCGGCTGACGGTCAGCGCGCAAATCTTCATCGCGGAAGCAGCGCACAATCTGGTAGTAGCGGTCGTAACCGGCCACCATCAGAATTTGCTTGAACGTTTGCGGTGATTGCGGCAGCGCGTAAAATTGTCCGGGGTTCATGCGGCTCGGCACTACGAAGTCGCGCGCGCCTTCCGGTGTGCTCTTGATGAGGTACGGCGTTTCAATTTCGAGAAAGCCGAGTGAGTCGAGGTATTTGCGCGCCTCAATGCTCATGCGGTGGCGGAGCATCAGGTTATTGCGCAACGGAGTGCGGCGCAGGTCGAGGTAGCGCCATTGCATGCGCAGGTCATCGCCGCCGTCGCTTTCATCTTCAATGGTAAATGGCGGTGTCTTCGATGCGTTGAGTATTTCCAGCGCGGTCACGTCAATTTCAATTTCGCCGGTGTCGAGGTTGGCGTTTTTGGAATAACGTTCGACGACTGTGCCGGTCACTTTCACCACGAATTCGCGGCCGAGTTTGCGGGCCTGTTCGCACAGCTCCGGACGCGTTTCCATATTGAACGCAAGCTGGGTGATGCCGTAGCGGTCGCGGAGGTCAATGAACGTCATGCCGCCGAGGTCGCGCGAGCGCTGAACCCAGCCGCTGAGGGTAACGGTTTGTCCGGTGTGTGCGAGGCGCAGTTCGCCGCAGGTGTGAGTACGATGCATGGAAGTGAAAAAGTGGCGCGAAGATAGGGCTAGCGGAGGGACCGGAACACATGGTACGCCCATAGGAACACGGAGTGCACAGAGAACCACAGAGCACACGGAGAGTTGTTTAATGGTCTACGTAATACACGCAATCAACAGATAGTTGCGCCTCCTTATCGCAACATCCTGAACACAAGGAAAATTGGACTCTGTGAACTCCGTGGTGCTCTGTGCGCTCCGTGTTCCGAATCGTGTACTCCGTGTTCCGAGGCGTTTACTCCGTGTTCCGAATCGTGCACTCCGTGTTCCTGAAAGAATCTTCACGCTGCTTTCATCTTCCCGCAATGCAGGCGGTCTACTCTTGCATCGCAAAACACCACACGATGAAAACCCTCGGTCTCAACAAAGCGCAGATAAAGCTGGCAATTCTCTTCATTCTGCTCATTGCATGCATGCTGGTGGCGTTTGAATTTGCCCTGAGCTTCCGGGCGCAGGAGTTTAACAACCAGTGAGTTCACGGCGCATTGTGAATGATTATGAGATAAGTCAGGTGGCTCTGAGCACATTGTCGTACCTTTATGCCCAAGTTAATGCTCTCTATGAGGAGAGTTGCGGCCTGTCTTGAGTTGTTTGCGCACCGGCATCCAGTCTTGATCATCCGCCATTAGCGCAACATTAATTTACCAGCGTACACGCTGCTTTTGAATCACCGAACCCGTCAAAGGACGGCTTGGAATTCGTGCACCATGTGACGCACAAACACACATTATGAGTTTTAGTCAAATGGGTCTCATTGACCCACTCCTCAAAGCACTTCGTGAAGAAGGCTACGAGAAACCCACTCCTATTCAAGTTCAATCCATTGCTCCTGTGCTCGAAGGACGCGACCTCTTCGGAGCCGCGCAAACCGGCACGGGCAAAACTGCAGCGTTTTCGCTGCCGATTCTCCAGCGTCTTTCGGAAGAACAGGTAAAAGGCCAGCGCCAGGTGCGTTGCCTCATCCTCGCTCCGACGCGCGAACTGGCAATACAGATTGGCGACAGCATCAAGTCGTACGGCCGTCATCTTCAGCTGCGTCATGCGGTGATTTTTGGTGGGGTCGGACAGCAACCACAAGTGGATGCGATTCGCCGTGGACTCGATATTCTGGTAGCTACACCGGGCCGTTTGCAGGATCTGCACAACCAGGGTCTGGTGAATCTTTCTCAGGTAAAAATCCTCGTACTCGATGAGGCGGACCGCATGCTCGACATGGGATTCATCCACGACGTACGCCGCATCATTGCACTGCTTCCTGTGAAGCGTCAGACGCTCCTTTTCTCGGCTACACTGCCGAAGGAAATCCGCGAACTGATGTCGCGCATTCTCATCGAACCGGTAATGGTGGAAGTGACTCCTGTGAGCACTACCGCTGAGCGCGTGATGCAGGAGATCTACTATGTAAAGCGCGAAGAAAAACGCGATCTGCTGGAGCACGTTATTCGTCAGTCGGGCGATGGCAGTGTGCTCGTATTTACCCGCACCAAACACGGCGCGGATAAAGTAGCGCGCGACCTCAGCAAGCGCGGTATCGGTGCAGAAGCCATTCACGGAAACAAGAGTCAGAGTGCCCGTCAGCGCGCACTCGGCAATTTCAAATCCGGTGAACTGCAAGTGCTCGTAGCCACAGATATCGCTGCACGCGGTATTGATGTGGAAGAGCTCGGACTGGTGATCAACTGCGATCTTCCGGATACTCCTGAAACGTATGTACACCGCATTGGCCGCACTGGCCGCGCGGGTGCAAGCGGTCTTGCTGCATCATTCTGTTCGGCAGAGGATGAGCACCTGCTCATTGACATCCGTCGCCATTTGCGTCAGCCGCTCCCACCGAAAACGGATCATCCGTACCACGTGAATATGCCTGCAGTACCACTGCCAGCGCTGAATCCTCAGGCCAAGGCGAAGAAGTACCGCGAAGACGGTGATCGCCCTGCCCAACAGCAGCAGCGTGGCCCGCGTCCGCAGCGCCCGCAGGGCCGCAACGGTCAGCGTCAGAAGCCGCAGGGCGAACGCAAACCAAAGCCCGCAGCAGCAACGCCGGTGGCTGAGGTGACTGCACCTGAGAAAAAGAAGCGAGGTTTCTTTTCATTCCGCAAATCCTGAATTATTCACTTAAACAGTAAACACCCGTGGCAAACGTATCTTTTCAAGCCGGAGAGAATCCATTCTTCACGACACTGAGAAAACGCGTAGATGGATATTTCGAACAGCATAAGCTGAACTATACCGGCAATTACAAAATCGTCATTAAGACCGTCGTGCTGCTTCTTGCACTCGTCGGATTGTACACCTGGCTCGTGTTTTTCACACCCGGTGTGTGGCTTGCACTTGGCTTGTGTGTGTTGCTGGGAATTGTGTTCGCAGCAATCGGTTTCAACGTGATGCACGATGGTGCGCACGGCTCATACAGCAACAATAAAAGAGTGAGTGACATCATGGGCTACAGCCTCAATCTGCTCGGCGGTGACGTGCAGTTGTGGAAGGTGAAGCACAATATGATTCACCACAGTTTCACAAACATTGAAGGACTGGATGATGACATCAACATTCAGCCATTCCTGCGCACCAACACCAATCAGAAGCGCCTGAAGGGCCACCGCTACCAGCACTGGTACTTCGCATTTCTGTACATGCTTACTTACCTGAGCTGGGTGTTCATTGATGACTTCAAGAAATACTTCACAGGCAAAATCGGAGAAACCCGTTTCCGGAAGTTCAAGACGCATCAGCATATTGTTTTCTGGAGCACCAAGGTGTTGAATCTGTTTCTATTCCTTGTGCTGCCGATGATGATGGTAGGCGTGGTACCCGCTATTGTGGGCTATCTCACCGCCTCACTGTCTTGCGGCCTGCTTATCGCAGTCGTGTTTCAGCTGGCTCACGTGGTGGAAGAAACCAGCTTCAGCAATGCGTACAATGAAAAACGCGGAGTGGAGGATGAATGGGCTGTGCATCAGATCCGCACTACGGCCAACTTTGCGACCAACAACAAGATTGTATCGTGGTTTACCGGCGGACTCAACTTCCAGGTGGAGCATCACTTGTTCCCGCGCATTTCACACGTGTACTATCCTACGATCAGTAAGATGGTGGAAGAGACCTGCCGTGAGTTTGGTATTCCATACCTGAAGCACCGCACGGTGTACGCAGCAGTGCGCTCACACGTGGTGCATCTGAAAGAAATGGGGCAGCGCGATTAAGCGCAGCCCCTTCATTTTTTTACGGAAATATCAGAGCGTTCCGCGCAGTTCCTGCTCGCGCTCAATCGCTTCAAAGAGGGCCTTGAAGTTTCCTTTGCCGAAACTCTTGGCCCCTTTTCGTTGAATGATCTCGAAGAACATAGTCGGGCGGTCGAGGACAGGCTTGGTGAAGAGCTGCAACAGATAGCCTTCATCATCGCGGTCAATGAGGATGCCGAGCTCTTTCAGCGGAGCGAGGTCTTCATCAATTTTCCCCACGCGGTCGAGTACCGTGTCGTAGTACGCTTCGGGTACATATAAGAATTCTACGCCGCGCTCTTTGAGTGCGGTAACCGTTTCCACGATGTTGTCAGTGGCCACGGCAATGTGCTGCACGCCCGCGCCGTTGTAGAATTCGATGTATTCTTCGATCTGGCTTTTCTTGCGGCCTTCAGCGGGTTCGTTGATCGGGAATTTGATGCGACCGTTGCCGTTGCTCATCACCTTACTCATGAGTGCGGTGTAGTCGGTGCTGATGTCTTTATCGTCGAAGCTCACAAGCTGCGCAAAGCCCATCACACGGGCGTAGAATTCCACCCACTTGTTCATCTCATTCCATCCCACATTGCCTACCATATGATCCACAAACTTGAGACCTACAGAGGTGGATTTGAGAGATGGCTTCCATGGCTTGAAGCCCGGCATGAATGAACCCTTGTATGCTCCCCGCTCCACGAAGATGTGTTGCGTTTCGCCGTAGGTGCAGATACCGGAGAGCACCACCTTTCCGTGCTCGTCTTCGAGCGTGGTGGGCTCCATGCAGCTCTCCGCACCGCGTGAAGTGGTTTCCTTCCAGCTTTTAGTGGCATCATCTACCCACAACGCAATCACCTTCACGCCATCGCCGTGCTGTTCAATGTGGCGGTTGATCGGTCCGCCCGGCTTGAGCGGCGATGTGAGTACGAGGCGGATTTTATCTTGCACAAGTACGTAGGACACCGAATCTTTTGAGCCGGTTTCAAGTCCGCGGTAGGCGAGAGGCTGAAAGCCCCAGGCGCTCATGTAGTAATGTGCGGCCTGCTTGGCATTGCCGACGTAGAGTTCAACGTAATCCGTACCGAGAAGCGGCAGAAAATCTTCTGCTTCGGGGACTACTTTTTCCAGATGGAGTGAGGAGGTATCGTTGAGCATGTGGAGGCATTTGGAGAACAAAACTAAGTCCTTTGCTCCTTACCCGGCTTGGGTATTGCAGAGAATTATCAGTGTCATCCATCATTCCACCACCACGCGAAAAGCGCTATGTGGGCTGCGTATTGCATAGATGCCTGTTGCAAGGTGCGGGAGGGGAATGGCCAGCATATTCGTGTCAAAGGGCACGGTGTATTCGAAGGCGAGTTGACCGTGGAGGGTGTAAAAGCGTATCAAGGTGCTTTTTGTCCATTCGCCTTCGAGGTGCAGCGTACCTTGTTGGGCAACAGGATTGGGGTAGGCCTTGGGGGCTTGTGTATCCGTTAAATCATCAATGCCAAGGGCACAACCGCTATATACAATATCGCCGCAAGGATCGAGGTGGATCACCCAGGACCGCGAGCCTTGCGGACCTGCAGCTTGCCCACACGCACTGAACCAGCCGTTGTCGTGTTCTGAGATCTGCTTGAGCAAACTCAAGGAGTTTTCCGCAACTTCACTTGGTGAATCCATGTGGTACATGCGTTGGTGGGTCAGCTGGCCCTGCTCGTCTAGCCAGAAGAGATATGAAACAAGAGATGATGAAGCTGGGGTATACAAGCCTTCCGCAGAAATGAGATATCCCGTGGTGGTTTTTACAAAGTCTATCAGGGTTAAGTTGAGGTAGGTGTCTGGGAATAGCGACACAGGTGTACGTTCCAGTGTTTCCAGATTGAGTAGCTCAATGTGCACTTGCCTGTAATAGTGGTATGGTAACAACTCGGGATATACAGAGGTGGTTTGAGTATAACTCAAGATAGCGCTGTTTGAACTCAGTTGAATTCCTCGTGCAGTTCCATCCAAATTTAGGCTGCCCCAAGTGTCAATGACAATAACATTACCTAAGCTGTCCAGCTTCGTTATTGCGATGTCATAGTTCGTTCCCCCGCCACCTCCTCCTGGAATAAGGCAGTTTCCAACCAATACAATTTCATTGGATTCATTAAGCATCACATTGGATGGTTCTCCAAACCAGTCTAGTCCTCCAGACCTTTCCCAAAGCAGATCTCCACCTTGATCAAATTTCCAGAGATGACTGTCGATTCGGTCCACTCCGGGGCCGTTTGAGAGATAATAGGAGTCTAGACCAGCCACAATATACCCGCCTTGTGGGTGGTTTTTCATTGTCGTCATCCTAACGTAAACTGAATCGGGGCTTTGAAAGGTATAGGAGTTAATTAACTCTAAGTCATTCGCGTAAATTCGGAATCGAGGGGACGCGTTTTCTGTGCCGATTTGTGCGCTCATCAACACTGCTGTTGAGCTATCTGAAAAATTATTCCATAATGCGTCATAAATAATAATATTGTTCGGAGATGCTATTTCCGAATAATTCAGGCTGAAAATACTATTTGGAAAGTTTACATTACGAGCCAAGAGGTATCCCCCGGCAGCGTTACTAACTGACTCTAGTACTGTTAGCTCATGCCCTGTTGTTGGGAGTATATGTACTCCGTATGACCAAGTTGCCCCTGAGTCTATATACAAGTTATTGGCATGCTGGCCGGTAGAAATTAAGGGCAAAACGACGAGTGCCATTGAAGCAATAGTTCTCACGGCCTTACTGATTTGCGATGATTAGGGGGCAAGAGTGGGGCGTAAACCTAGTAGGCATATACACTACAACATAGTAGCCCGGGCTGTATGGCTGCAGATCCATTGCCACGCTCGTCGTGCCTGGTTTTACGTCCATGCGGTGCACCACCCTTCCGCTGCAATCGAGTAGAAGGAGTTGGCTGGTAGATGTCATCGGGGTATGGATGATTTTTTTCCAGATAGGCTCGGGTGACATCTGTGCTCATAGGTTGTGCAGTGCTTAATTATTCAAGCCAGGAAGTCACGTACGTGGGATCCTGGATATCAAGTGCAAGTTGAGTGAGTTGCAATGGACGGAAGGTATCAATCATCACTGCGAGCTCGTGCGTTTCTTTTTGTCCGATGCTGCGCTCGTATGCGCCCGGATGCGGACCGTGCGGAATGCCGCCGGGGTGAAGGGAGATATAGCCTTTGTCCACGTGATTGCGGCTCATGAAATCACCGTCCACGTAATACAGTACCTCATCGCTGTCGATGTTGCTGTGGTTGTATGGCGCGGGAATGGACTGCGGATGGTAGTCATAGAGGCGCGGACAAAACGAACAGATGACATAGTTGTGCGCTTCAAACGTCTGGTGTACGGGCGGTGGCTGATGCACTCGTCCGGTGATCGGCTCAAAATCGTGGATCGAAAACGCGTAAGGATAGTTGTAACCATCCCAGCCGACAACGTCGAATGGATGCGATGCATACACGACCTCGTGCAGCATATTTTCCTTCCTTATTTTAATAATAAAATCGCCTTTTTCGTCGTGCGTTTCGAGGTCTTTCGGGCGGCGGATATCGCGCTCGCAGAACGGTGAATGCTCGAGCAATTGCCCGAAATTATTGCGGTAGCGCTTGGGGGTGAGCACGGGACTGAAGCTCTCCACAATGAGCAGTCGGTTGTCTGCATCATTGAATTCTATCTGGTAAATCATTCCCCGCGGAATAACCAGATAATCGCCGTAAGAAAAGGGAATATTTCCCAGAAACGTACGCAGAGTGCCTGATCCGCGGTGCACAAACAGCACTTCATCGGCATCGGCATTTTTATAGAAATAATGCGTCAGGCTTTCCGTCGGTGCCGCAAGTGCGATGTTGAGGTCATTGTTGAACAGCACCGTTTTGCGGCTGTCGAGAAAATCCTTTTCCGGCGCCACTTTGAAGCCGTCGAGCATGCGCGGTGTAATGTGCTTTTTGATGGCTGCCACGGGCGTGACATCCACTGCCGGCCGCACCTCGCGAATCATAGTGGGTCGGTGCACATGGTAGAGCAGAGATGACATTCCGTGAAAGCCTTCGGTACCGAAGAGTTGCTCGTAGTAAAGGCCACCATCCGGCTTGCGGAAAATGGTGTGGCGCTTATGCGGGATGTTCCCGAGTTCGTGATAAAAAGGCATGTGTGCTGTGTAACGACTTCAAAAGTACACAACACGAGGAATGCGGAATGCTCAGGGTTGCCGTTTGGGCAGTTTCGGCGGATTGATTTTATCCTGAACTACGAAGGCAGAAGGGTAGTGCGCCTTGACCTGCGACAGGTGCTTGTGCGCTTCGAGTGAAGTGCGGAAATCGCCTACGCGCACGGCATAGTTGGGTATGTTCTGCACCATGTTGCAGGGCAGGCCAGTGCCGAGGTTGAGAAATTTCGTGCGAATGGCCTTGGCTTCCGTGGCTGAGCCGAGGTAGATCTGAATGCGGTAACCCTGCAGCTCATCCTTGCCCCGCGTGGCTTTTTCGAGTGAATCAATGACATGAGAGGTGTGAATCCGCATCTCACCCGGAGCGGACGGGGTAGTATCGGATTGGGCGGTCGAGGAGACCGAAATGACACAGACGGCAAGAAGAAGGAGGACGTTTCTCATAATTGGATGTGGACAAAAGTAGCGAGGCGATTCGGACAGGCCTAAAATCATGCCTTTATCACGCAAGAGTCAGGTTTTCAGAATCTAAGGTCGTCCGCAGAGGCGCCGCCTTATTTAGACCTGTTATAAATTAGAGGGATTGTTTTCATGACACTTCTGTGATGATTGCTGTGATATAAATTTGCCGCGCGTTCCAGGACTTGGAATCTCGTAAAACCCTAGCAATGAAGCGGCTTTCAGAACGACTTTCACCAAGGTTTATCCTCTCCCTCGCGCTTTTCGTATGTTTTTCATTCTCGTCTGTGGCGTCAATCCACGAAGGCGGGGATGTAGAAAAGGGAAAGCAACTATTCAACGCCAACTGCGCCTCCTGCCATAAAATCACCGAGGAAGTCCTTGCGGCTCCTGGTCTGGCAGGTATTGATCAGCGCTGGAAAGGCAAGGATGAACTGCTGATCAAATGGATTCAGGAACCGAAGGCAGCAGCTGCCTCGGGCGATCCTGACGTCAAGAGCCTCTTCGAGAAGTACGTGGGCACTTACGGCTGGATGGCCAATCAGGCTGTTTCCAAGGAAGAAATCGGCCACATCCTGACGTATGTGAAAAGCGGTGGCGGTGCAGCTGATTCAGCTGCGAAACAAGATGAAAACACCTGTCTGACCTACGAGGAAATGCAGGCTGCTGCTGATCAGGGCAAGCAGAATGACGGGCTCATCTGGATCATCATCATCGGTGTGATTCTCGCCATCATCGGCGTGAGTGCTGCAAACATTTCCCGCTCGCTGAAGAACGCCATGAATGAGCGCGACGACAAGCCGGTGGAAGAAGAGCTGACGTATTGGGGCGCTGCAAAGGCATGGATGTGGAAGCACAAAATTTTTGTGTCGCTCGCTGGCCTGTTTGTATTCTGCTACCTGTTTGTAGCTCTTTACAGCACACTCATGGACATCGGCGTGTACGAAGCGTACAAGCCGGAGCAGCCAATCTGGTTCTCTCACGCAAGCCACGTGTGCAAATACGAAATCGATTGCCAGTATTGCCACAGCTCAGCTGCGGTGTCGAAGCACGCAGGCATCCCATCCGCCAACGTGTGCATGAATTGCCACAAGGGTATCAAGGAAGGACCGATTACCGGCAAGAAGGAAATTGAAAAGATTTATGCAGCCATTGGTTTTGACCCTGCCACTGGCACGTACATCGAGAACTACGAGCAGAAGCCGATTGAGTGGAACAAAGTACACAACCTGCCTGATCACGTATACTTCAACCACAGTCAGCACGTAAAAGCTGGTAAAGTGGCTTGTCAGACCTGCCATGGCGAAATCCAGAAAATGGATGAAGTGAAGCAGTTCACCGATCTGAGTATGGGCTGGTGTATCAAC
>JBKDGH010000081.1:0-6190 GCA_046336655.1 Flavobacteriales bacterium
CAGGATATACATACACTCTCCCTGTTAGCCTTACACCCCAGGATGTTTACGCGGAAACACTTCCGCAACCAAACTCATTATTAATTGAGTCATTTGCTCAAGCCTCATTTCAGAACACAAGCTCTGACCCTTCAGGCAACATTCTCAAGTACCGCATGCAACATCTGGTGCGCGTCGATGCCGGAATTACCTGGAGGAAACTCACCGCTGGCGCCAGCTTTCGCTCCAACAGCCACATGCAGAATATCGACAGCGCATTCGAAGAACTGGAAGAGCAACTACCCACGATTTTCAACCCCGGCATCAGAAGGTGGAGGTCAGACAATACGAAGGGGGATTTTGTGGTGGATGCGCGAGCCGGATTTCAGTTCAACGCGAAGCACAAAGCAGCCCTTGTGGTGAGCAATGTGTTCAACAGGGAGTACGCCATTCGTCCGCTGGCCATTGAAGAAGGCCGGCTGTTCGTCATTCAGTACACCTTTACCTTAGGTGAATAAAATGAAAGTCATCGGAGTTATTCCCGCTCGCTACGGAAGCACACGGTTTCCGGGTAAGCCGCTCGCCGACATCGGTGGCACATCGATGATTATGCGCGTGGTCAGTCAGGCGAATAAGTGCAGGCTGTTCAGTCAGGTTGTTGTAGCCACAGATGACGCGCGTATTTATGACCATGTAACCGGCTTCGGTGCGCAGGCAGTAATGACATCAATGGGTCATCCCAGCGGCACTGATCGTTGTCTGGAAGCAGTGGAGCTGACGGATCCCTCCGCTGAGCTCGTGGTCAACATTCAGGGAGATGAGCCCTTTGTGGATCCGACGCAACTCGAGACACTCATCATGGCCATGCACGAACAGGGCTCTGAGATTGGAACACTCGCAATCCGTATTTCCAGCGCAGAAGTGCTCAGCGATTTCAATAAGGTGAAAGTGGTCATGGATGCTCATGGAAGAGCCCTCTACTTCAGCCGCTTCCCGATTCCCTTTCGCAAGGAAGTTCCTCAGGAACAATGGCTGATCCATGGTGATTACTTCAAGCATCTTGGTCTGTATGCATACCGCACGGCTATTCTCCGGCGCATTTGTGAGTTGCCACCTTCCTCGCTTGAACGGTCCGAGTCGCTGGAACAGCTGCGTTGGCTGCAGGCGGGGTATTCTATTCAGGTTGCACTGACAGATATTGAAACCCCTGCCGTCGACACCCCGGAAGATCTTGAGAAGATTATCAAACGCGGCGATTTTGCGCAATGAAAAGCGCTAACTCTTCACGAATGAAAGGGTTAGCGGTTACGCGTTCTTCCTGAGTCAGGGCCGGCGGATTTCCGTATTTTTGCGGCTATGCGTATCGAGGCTTTTATCACCGACCTGTTGTATGATCATGACTGCGTGATCATCCCGGGCTTTGGCGGGCTGGTAGCCAATTACCGCTCTGCGCGCCTCAACCGCATGACGCATGTGATTAAGCCACCGTCCAAGCACGTGGGCTTCAACCGCAATCTCACGCACAACGATGGCCTCCTTGTGTCCTGCATTTCACGTATGTCAGGTATGTCATACGCGGATGCAATGAAAGCGGTGGAGGAAACTGTGGCGGACTGCCTGCATCGCCTGAATCAGGGCGAGCGCCTTGTGTGGGATCGCATTGGTCTGTTCTTCCGCGATCGCAGTGGCGGACTGCAGTTCGTTCCTGAGGATCAGGAAAATTTCCTTCCTGAAGCATTCGGCCTCACGCCTGTGCAGCTTCGTCCGGTGATGCGGCAGACGACCCCTGTTCCGGTTGCTGAAGAAGCCGAAGCTGCGGTCATCACTCATCCCGCCGCATCGAAAGGATGGTGGAAGGCCGCCGCTGCCGTGGCTCTTCCGCTGCTGGCGGCTGGCGCATTTCTCTACCTGAGCCAGAGTAGGAAAATGGAAGGCCTGCAAATGGCGGAGTTCAACCCGTTCAAGCAGGGAATCCGCAACGCAGTGTATGAAACACTTCCTGAGCGGGAGACCATGCTCGCCTGGGATACTACGCAGGCAAACGGCTGGGAGGCTCTGCTCGACAAGCCAGGAGTGCGCATCAATCTGTTGACCGGAGAAGAAGATGCGCGCGGTGTGGAGGTGGGTGATTCCAGGCCCGCACAGGCAGTGCGCAAAGAAACGGCTTCTAAAAATGCAGCAGGTCTGCCGAAATATCTGGTCATTGCAGGTGCGTTTGAGCAATCTGAGAATGCGGCTAATTTCATCTATCAACTAAAGGCCGACGGTTATCAGGCATTTGCCGCCGGCAAGCGCGGAAGGCTTCACCTCGTGGCAATAGCCGGCGCTGATTCCGAATTCGCTGCCCGCGATACCATGCGGCAACTCAAGGCTGAGGGCCGCATTTCAGCGTGGCTGCTGCGTCGCTGATTATTCGTTGCTATGATTCCAACACAGATTAAGAACATCATCTTCGATTTCGGAGGGGTTCTCTTCGATATTGATTACTATGCTCCTGTGCGGGCTTTTCGCGCGCTCGGACTGGAGCGATTTGAAGAAATCTATTCTCAGGCCGCTCAGCGTCCGGAATTCGACCTTCTCGAAACCGGTAAAATCGATAACGAATCGTTCATGCAGTTTCTTCACTCCTTTGTGCCTCATGCGACGCGCAGGGAGGTGGATGATGCATGGAATTGCATCCTGCTTGGATTGTGGCCCGAGAAAGTGGCTCTCGTCAAATCCTTGCGCGAAAAAGGCTACCGCACATTTCTCTTAAGCAATACCAACGCGATTCACGTGGCTGAATTCGAGAAAATGATCGCGGCTTCCATGGGGCTGGAGCAATTCCGAAGCGCCTTTGAAAAGGTGTATTACAGCAACGAGATCGGCATCAAAAAGCCTTATCCGGAGACGTTTTTAGCAGTGTGTGAATGGAACGGGCTTGTTCCTGCAGAGACCATGTTCATCGACGATTCGAAACAGCATGTGGATGGTGCCGCTGCCGCGGGATTGATCGCTGTTCATCTGACTCCGGATAAGGAGTTGCACGGACTTTTCAGTTGAGTTGAGATAAATGAAAATAAAAAAGCCGCCCCTTAAGGAGCGGCTTTTTCAATGTAGTACTGCGTTTATTTCGCGCGCTGGAAGTAGAAGCGGGTAATGTAAATACCGTCGCTGTCATCCTTTGAACCTACTGATTCAACTCCGGCTACGATTGATACGATTTCCCAGCCTTCAGCAAGCATAGTATTTACCTTGCTGTTGATCACGGCATCATTTGCAGCGATGTTCTGGAAACGGATACCGCCGATATTAAAGAAGTTGAGGATCTTGGTCTCTTCGAAGTTCTTCACGCGGATTTCATCACGGTCAGACTTGTTGCGGCCATTTTCCTCTTCAGAACGCACAGTGGTGAATTCCTTGTAATCACGCTGCTCAAGGGCGTTGATGATGCGCGAACGACCGAGACCGTTCGGAACGATGGATTCAACTACAGTGAACGATGTGAATTCCACCGAAGCTGGAGGAGTTGGCTTGTTGGTGAATGCAAACAGAACCACAGAAATCGCCACTACAGAGATAGAGATGGTAACGAATTGAAGGTTTTTCATGGAGTGTTAATTTGAGTTTATTGATTTTTTTTCGTTTTGGGAGTGCAGAGAAAATGCCAGTTTCTGTCTTGATCCAAGGGTTATCACATACTTAATTGTGAAGCTTGACGGTTATTGATTGATTCCTGCCAGATCGAGCATAAAGGCGTATTCCAGCGCTACTTCTTTCAATGCTTCGAAGCGTCCTGACTTTCCTCCGTGCCCTGCATCCATGTTGCACCAGAACAGCAGTTTGTTGGTGTCGGTCTTCATTTCGCGCATCTTAGCCACGTACTTCGCCGGCTCCCAATACTGCACCTGGCTGTCCCAGTAGCCGGTAAGTACCAGAATATTGGGATAATTCTTCTTCTCAATATTGTCATAAGGGGAGTAACTCTTCATATAGTCGTAGTACTCCTTGTTCTTCGGATTGCCCCACTCGTCAAATTCAAATGTGGTCAGCGGAATGGTTTCGTCCAGCATAGTGGTTACCACATCCACGAAAGGCACTGATGAAACGACTCCTCTGAACAGTTCAGGAGCCATATTCGTGACTGCGCCCATCAGCAGTCCGCCTGCGCTTCCGCCCATCGCAAAGAGCTTGTCAGGGTTCGTGTATTTATTCGCCACGAGGAATTTTCCGCAATCGATGAAATCGGTAAAGGTGTTTTTCTTCTTCAGCAGTTTTCCGTCTTCATACCATTGTCTTCCCATTTCCTGTCCGCCACGGATGTGCGCAATGGCAAAGCAGAAGCCGCGGTCAAGAAGCGAGAGTCGGCTCGAACTGAACGTAGCATCAATGCTGTATCCGTAACTTCCGTAGGCGTAAAGCAGAAGGGGGGCATTGCCGTCTTTGTTGAAGCCTTTTTTGTACACCAGTGAAATAGGCACCTGCGTGCCGTCTGTAGCGGTAGCATACAGGCGTTCGCTCACATAGTTCTCTGCGGTGTACCCGCCAACTACTTCCTGCTGCTTGAGGAGTTTGCGCTCTTTCGTTTCCATGTTGTAGTCATAGGTGCTCGAAGGAGTGGTCAGGGAGGTATATCCGTAGCGCAGAATCTGTGTGTCGAAGTCCGGATTGCTCCCAATGCCGGCCGAGTAAGCAGGATCCTGAAACTCCATGTAATGCTCTCCGCTCTTATCCCAGCGAATCATACGGAGTTGCGTGAGTCCGTTTTTGCGCTCATCCACCACGAGGTAGTCCTTGAAAATTTCAATTCCCTCCAGAAGCACATCGGCACGGTGAGGAATCACTTCTTTCCAGTTTTCCTTTGTTGTGCGGTCGAGCGGACATTCCATCAACCGGAAGTTCTTCGCATCGAGGTTAGTGACGATATAGAACTTGTCGCCGTAGTGGTCAATACCATACTCCAGGTTGCGCTCGCGCGGCTGGATGATGCGGAATTCGCCGGTTGGATTGACAGATTCCAGCACCCGGTATTCATTACTGAGTGTCTGATTGCTTCCGATAACGATGAATTTATCGCTCTTTGTCTTGTAGACGAAGCAGGAAAATTCTTCATCCTTTTCTTCATATACCAGCTCATCGGCGGACTGTGGTGTGCCCAGCACGTGACGCCAGATCTGATTGTCGCGAAGCGTCACGGGATCTTTTTTGGTGTAGAACAGCGTCTTGTTATCCGCTGCCCAGGTGCCTGATCCGCTGGTGCCTTCCAGTTTATCGGTGAGAAGTGCTCCGGTGGTCAGATCCTTAAAGAATACGGTGTAAATCCTGCGGCTCACTTCATCCACGCCGTAGCACATAAGCTTGTTGTCTTCGCTCACTGAGTAGCCGCCAAGGGCCCAGTAATCCTTGCCTTTGGCGAGGGCCGGCCCATCAATCAACACTTCCTCCTTTCCCGTTTCAAGGGACTCTTTCTTGCGGCAGTAATAGGGATAATCCTGGCCCTGCTCATAACGCACGTAATACCAGTAACCGCGGTTTTTCACGGGTACGCTTTGATCTGTCTCCTTAATGCGCCCTTTCATTTCTTCAAACAGTTTTGTCTGAAAGACATCGGTATGCGCCATCATGGCCTTGGTGTAGGCGTTTTCGGCGTTGAGATAATCGAGTACTTCTTTGGTTTGGGAGTCCGGAGCGGCAGCGTTTTTTTGCTCATCACTGAGTCGCATCCAGTAGTAGTTGTCGATGCGGGTATCGCCGTGTGTGGTAATTTCAAACGGTTCCTTGCGGGCTGCAGGTGCTTGTGGCATATCGGTCAGTGCGGGTTTTTCCTTGCAGGATGCGAAAATAGCGGCAAGCGCAAGGGGAATAATAAATTGCTTTTTCATGGTGAATGGTGTGGGTGTCAAATGTAGCGCAGCGATGCCCCGGTTCGTCGTCTCCATGGTCTTATCTATCTTCGCTGCATGGCAGACGCGATTCAGACATTTACCAATGCCTCTCAGGCGGAAATTTCGGGCAGGGAAAGGGCGGCCGGTGCTTTCAGAAATTGCCCCATTCCGGACTCGGAAGTCCTGGCCAATTCGTCCATTTTCCTGAAGCGTCAGGACCTGACCAAGATGTTGTTCTTCGATGATCTCTACAGGAACCATGTGCTGCCGGTACATGGGGTGATCATGGAACTCGGTGTGCGCTGGGGCAAAAACATGGTGCTGCTCAATAACCTCCGCGGTATCTA
>JBKDGH010000005.1:0-13362 GCA_046336655.1 Flavobacteriales bacterium
GGCCTGCCTTCCGGATTGTATGAATTGTAAACGCTGTAAAAACGGGCCCATACACTGTCCCGGTTCTCATCCACTTTCAGAATATAACCCCTTTGCTGAAGGTCTTCATTATATAGCGGCTCACTGCCTGTGTGGCCAACCATCAGATATCCATCTTCAACCTTGTGAAAGTCGGCTAAGTAGCCAATCGTTTGACAGGGCAGATACATCCTCCTCGCTTCTGACAATTCCTGAAGCGGCCCATTGCCGTTCGTCTGCTCAATAAGTGTAGTGACCACAGAGCCATGAAACTCCCAATTTGCATCTTGCTCATCGAAAGTAAACCTACTGGCCAGTACCAATTGGTCGGGTGCTATTTCGATAACTGTTCCCGCTTCATTGCCGCAAGGGCCTCCCAGTACAATGCGGGATTCTTCAGTACCCTGGGCATCCACCTTAATGATGACAAGATCATCGTTAAACTCTGTATTACTGAATTCACATTCACCATTCAACTCCCTACCCATGATCCAATAGCCTTCATCCATTGCCCGAATCACATGCCAGACACCGAAGGTGTTCGGATAATGCCGCTCCCAGAGCACTTCGCCTTCATTGCTTACTTTACTTAAAAAGGCATCCGGCCAGTCACTTGCAAAATACATGGTAGAATCTTGCCACGAACCATAAAGCACGTGCGTAGAGTCCAATTCATTATAGAGCAAACCGCTATATCCGAATGAGTAGGTGGTGTCATGCAATACCTGAACTTCGGAAATTATCTCAGCATTGTAATCCATCACAACAATATAATTCTTAGAACGACTCCATGGGTCTGTGATAGACGCATTTCCTTCTGTAAAGGTCGAGTGAATTCTGCCTAAGTCATCCTCAGCCATTCCCTGACCCGATTTAAAATTGACCCACTGATTCATATAATCCACCGAATCATTGTCAAACCGCCGCCACCACATAGCGTCCCCCTCGGAATTAGTTTTGCATGCAAAAGCCCGAATGTACTGCGAGGTAATAGTGGGACTTTCTAAAGCTCCCCATCCGAATAATAAGTAGCCATCCTGCTGTGTTCCTGCCAAGTCAACCTGAAATACATTACCAAAGCTACCGCTTTGTAGATAATTAAAAGGCGGAGACTGAATACTAATGGGAATAGCTTCGTTGAAGGAAGGCCATTGGGACGAGGCCGCCAAGGGCATCACGCCTATTAAGCACATGAAAAATCGCAGAATCATCGTTTGCATTTTAAACCCTCCCGACCGAGGCCGGGAGGGTTGTGATTTACATTATTCTATAACCGTCAGTTTAGTACTATCCACTATTTTGTCTTCAACGATCAATTGAATCAGGTAGATGCCGGCCGTAAACCGGCTCATATCCAACTCCACCAATCCATTTGATTGAAGGAGCATCTCGGATACGATCTGTCCGTTTGCACTCATCACTCGCAACTGGCCTATACCATCCGCTTCAATCGGATAGTGAATCCATGAAGCAGATGATGTTGGGTTTGGCCATATTCCAAGCAATGGATCGCGCCGGTCATTCCGCTTCTCTTCAATTTGCAAAGAGCGATATTGAATGGGAAAAACGGGAATAGGATCTTCCAAGTACAATCCAGACTCAAACAGCATAGACCGCGAAAAATGGCAGAAGTCATTCTCGGTGTCCTGAGATAGAATCAAGAGATTATCCCTAACCTCCTGGCTCACCTGCTCCCAATTTCCAGAAACCGTAGCACCCAGACTCAGAAGCTCACGATAGGTACTCCAATCGTCCTGTTCAGGAATATAACTCAAGGCCTGCTCCATATCTCCTGTCCATGTGGAGAATCCAACCCTATCGTAGAGGTACTTATCTGAATCACACTCTTCAATAGCAGCCTGATACGGTTGATAATCCATCAAGATATCTACCTCTGTACCACCTTCAGTTTGATAGTGGACAAGCGATACTACCAACTCTTTGTGGAGCCGGTCTAATTCTGACTCATAATAGCTGATTTCTGACTCCATCAATTTCCTCAGACTTGTTCCATGATCTGCATCATAAAGAAACTCCATGAAAAAATCACTTAGGATATTGGAATTCTCAATCGAGTGGAACACCTCCCTGGAAAGTGGGCTATTCGCTAAAAACACTTGTGTCAGATGCCAGGGATTGAGCTTATGCGAGTTCATAATGACCTTTTTCAATACCTCATCACTGAGTGGATGACGTTGAATTAGCACATCAAGAACGAATTGGCTCTCCGTTGGCAATGCCATTTCCAGCACCTCAATAGTACTCAACTTCTGATCGGCATCTACCACCGATTCATACAACGCAAGACTTGACTCTAATTCAGCGCGAACAGTACCTATGGCCGAGATAATCCCAGGCGCATTGCCAGGCCCTGTGCCACCTCCTCCACCCGGGCTGAATTTTACCGGGCAATCCGCCGGATCGTAAGGCTGAAAGCCATCAAAAAAAGACACAGTCAACAATTGGCCTTCACCATACGCTGACACACCTCCACAATCAGGAATTGTGATTGGCTCATAGTGAGCGTAATAGGAAGTATAACGCGTATTGTCCGGGTCTATCACAAAATCACCCACCGCGCTGCAATCGGGAACATCTTCGCTGAAGCGATTACCCGCCTCCATATCACCGTCCGGGCCTTGATTACCTCCCTGATCATATCGCAACGTAGAATTGCGGAACCGATAGATGTCTGTCACACCGGAATAAAAGTCATTACAAAAAAGTTGAACTCCCTTTTGACCTGCAGTTAAGCCGTTGTTACGCGTAGCATATACTCCGAGCTTCATCTGGTGAAAATCATTGTTTCTGATCTCATTGTTTTCGACGTACCCACTCTGATCCACCCATATCCCCAGCCCACCGGGGTAGTCATCATTCACCAGCGGATTGTCAAAGCCCGTGAAGGTGTTTTGCTCCACTGTATAGCCGGTGCTGCCGGTGAGGAAGATGCCGCGCTCCACCAACTGACCAGTGGGGTCGTTGACATTGACCAGTTCTTCCGGTGTGAAATCAAAACCGGATGCTTCGGGGAGTAAAAAATTATTCAGAACAATGATCGGCCGGTTGGTCTGGTAATTCATGATTCCATACAAGCAATGCTGAAACTCCATCTCGCGGCAGGTGTAGATGGATGTTGCGCATGGAGATGGAGTGTAAGAATGAGCGCCAGAATCGCTAGTGTGCGAAAGCGCCATTTACCCCCCCCCATTTCAGAACGTTGAACTTTGATTTTCAGGGATTTTGCCATCCGACAACTGCGTCGAACGACTGGATTTCCCATTACCTTTGTGATCTGATTTAACATAAAGGGTTTGGTTAAAGGTGAATATGAGTAATCTGCCCCGTCAGGCATTATCGTTTCATCCGAGACCAAGCCCTTTATTGTGAGCTGGGCATCGGGATTACTTGTCTCTATCTGAGGCCTTCAGTTTGTCCGAGCTGACTCATGGGATTCGCTCCTGCAGCTATCCTGAAACGAATAACCACATAAACTACAGGAGCACAAACAGCTCAGGGCTAATGGTCGGGTCTGTGTGCCAATGGTATTCATATATATCCGCATCTGCAAGAAATATCTCCGATTTATTTCTTCGAAAATTTCGAAATGATCACATATCCAAAGTAAGAATTCTTATGACGATATCTCAAACCCCTCACTCCACCACCACCTTCACACTATCCAGCCACACGCTGTCCATGATCCAGTGTATCTGGTAGATGCCTGGTGCGATGGAACTCAGGTCGAGGGGTATGTCTCCGGACTGAACCATGGGTCTTCTCCTTCACGACTTAGTAAACTTGCGGATAGCGAACTGGCCTTTTGATCCTATGATTTGTGCAAGATACAACCCGGGTGCAAGTCCGGACACGTTAATGTATTGTTGACTTCCATGGAATCGCTCGGAAATAATCCGGTCGCCACGACAAGACAGCACATCCACTCTTTCAAGGTGCTCTGGAGAGTTTACATACAGATAGTCAATCACTGGATTGGGGAAACACTCCACATCCAACATGAATTCTCCAACCGACAGCGGAACAAACTCACCGCAAGAAAGGCCCCCCACATTGCTGTAAATCAAGACCGCGTTAAAGCTCTCTGGTCCGGAGCCGTAAGTGGTATAACCTCGGGCAGTTTGGCCCAGGCCGCTTAAATACGTGCGTCTTACAAAAGACATATAGAACCCATCAACACCAGGAAAACAATCGTATTCGGGGCAATATGTTACAAACTGGCCATCACTCACGAAACGGGTTCGTTCACCGCAATAATCAATGGTATCATACTGAAAATACTCCCCATTATCCCCCATCATACCATTCGGATGGGCATTGAGATTCTCTCCCTTCCTGAAGACTATTGGATTGGGATAAGAAATATTGAACGGAGGTATAAATCCTCCTACCAATTGCTCTTGAATATTTAAATAAATCCAAACAGAATCGATGGTTTCAATCCGTTCGGTAACTGTCACCAGTTTGTACGAAATTGTACTACCCCATTGTGAAATCGAATGTGTGCCTCGCACTTGGATCATATCACCTGGAACCCAAGGAAAAACCTCATCCATTGTAAGTTGATAGTAACCCAGCGTTGGGTTCAATTGTCCCAGTAAGGTCACTCCGATCTCCTGTTCGGGAAATCGATAGCAGTCCATAAAGGAAATCAGCCCAGTACTTTCACCCAGTTTAACTTCAAATCCATTCAGGTCAGATTGCAGAACTTGCCCAAGGTCATCGTATTTGGTTACCGTGAATGACTTGACCATATCTGAAGTATTCAATACCGATTCAACTGCTACTGACTCCAGCCGAATAAAATACCTCCCTTCTGAGTTTTCATAGAAAACAGCCGAATCTCCAATGGCCAGATTAAAATCAAACGAGATTATTTCGTTGTATTGATTCCTTAGCAGAAACAGCTTGCTTTCCGGGTGATATCGCATTGTCCTTCCGAGCCAGTTGGTGTCGGCGATCTCCGCCATTCCACTCCCCCATAAATCACACGAAGTCCCTTGAACATCAATGAACTCACCTGACAAACTCCTATACTGATGAAATACCATCGTATCCTCCATGAAATCAACGGATACGGGAAAAATAAAATACTCGCTTTCCGATGAGTTGTTTACATCCACGAAGCGTTTGGGAACACTATCATTGAATGGTGCGAATGCTTGAGTGTAGGCGGTATAGAAACCACACATAAAAAGTAAAACAAGGAATAGTTTCATGGCAGTTTGTTTTTGAACTTCTGTCAATTTGATGCCTGTAGCTACGAGATAAATTCCAACTGGTGGATTCAGCCTAAATTCCTTGCGCCAGCGATCGATCAACTCGGCTTGAACACCCGGCTCATGCGCAACGTCTTCAGCGTTGCCACCGAACATTGCTCAACTCGACCGCCTTTTCCTTGAACTCCTTGCTGTATACTCTTCTCGTCTCATTTATACAATAAAGGTACTAAATCCCCCCTTAACTTAGTGTCTGGTCAAACTCAGCAAATCCAGCGTATGACGAGCGCAGTAATCCTATCGCTATTCAGAAATCACCCAATGCGGTACTTTTGAATCACTTTCGTAACCCGAATTGCACTTGACTGGTTAAACCTTTACCACAGGAGCCTGTCCCATTGTTTTATCCTTTACCTATGACCCATTCCTTGCGCCTTTTAATCATAAGCTCTGCGTGGGCTGGCTCAGTGCTCAGTGCCCGTGCACAAACCCTCTACTTCCCTCCTACCACCGGCAGCACCTGGGAAACTACAGCCCCGGCTGAGCTGGGCTATTGCCAGAATAAGATCGACAGCCTCTATGATTTTCTGGAGCTGCAAAACTCCAGGGCGTTCATCCTGCTGAAGGATGGGAAGATCGTGCTGGAGCAGTACTTCAATAACCACACGGCGAATACCCCCTGGCAGTGGGCTTCGGCCGGAAAGACGATCACGGCCTTCATGACGGGTATTGCCCAGCAAGAAGGTTTTCTCTCCATCACGGATCCCACCTCCCAGTACCTTGGTGATGGCTGGACCAGTTGCACACCGGAGCAGGAACAGGCCATCACCATCTGGCATCAGCTGACCATGACCAGCGGACTGGATGATAATGTGCCCGACCATTATTGCACAGATCCCGAATGCCTGCTCTACCTCGCCGAACCCGGCACACGCTGGGCTTATCACAATGGGCCTTATACACTCCTGGATCAGGTGATCGAAAGCGCTGCAGGTTCGACCCTCAATGACTACACGGACCAGAAACTCAAGACTCCTACCGGCATGAATGGCGCTTTCTTCCCTGTAGGATTTAACAACGTCTTCTTCAGCACTGCTCGCAGCATGGCGCGGTTTGGCCTCCTTATCCTGAACCAGGGCACGTGGGACAATACGCCCATCATGACCGATGAGGAGTATTTCAACGCTATGATCACACCCTCACAAGACATCAATGACTCATACGGGTACCTGTGGTGGCTCAATGGCCAATCATCCTACATGCTGCCAGGAGTCCAGTTTCAGTTTCCAGGCTATATGAACCCCAATGCCCCCGCAGATGTCATTGCCGCAATGGGATCAGACGGGCAATTCCTGAATATCCACGCCGAAGAAAACCTCGTGTGGCTGCGCATGGGCGAGGCGCCTGACAATGTGCCGGTGCCCTATCTCCTCAATGACGATATCTGGAAATACATCAATGAGCTGGTGTGCGGAACGGATGGTGTTTCTGCATCCACCTCTGCGGCATTAAAAGTATTTCCGAATCCGGCGAGCAATGTGTTGCGCATTGAAGCGGAACATCTTATTGAAACAATCACAGGCCGCAATGCGCAGGGACAGGAAGTATTCGTGCTTCATCCGGCTTCACGCAGTGCGGAACTACATGTGGAAGATCTGCCCGCTGGCATCTACTTCCTGAGCGCTGTGTTCAGCAATGGAAGCCGGTGGAGCGGACAGCTGGTGAAGGAATAATCGGAGCAAGAAAAAACGTATCCGGAAATTTCAGAACGCTCAGAGGACACCGGCAACCATCCGCTAAAGGCCCGGCCATACGACAAGGTTATCTAGAATCTGGCGTCTAGTATCCAGCATCTACGCCCCCATCCCAACCTCCCCCATTTTTCCCGAACTTTGCCGCCACACTTTTGTTCTCAACCCAAATTACAACACCCATGTATCCCCCAGAACTCGTAGCGCCCATGCGCGCTGAACTCGATAGCATCGGATTTCAGGAAGCCATGACCCCCGATGCCGTAGATGCTGCCATCAACAGCGAAGGCACTGTGCTCGTAGTACTCAACTCGGTATGCGGATGTGCCGCCGGAAGCATGCGTCCGGGTGTGCGCAAAGCAGTTACATCCTCCGAGAAAAAGCCCGCCAAACTGGTGACTTCGTTCGCAGGCGTAGACCGCGACGCGGTAGAGCGAGCACGCAAGTACATGCTGCCTTATCCGCCTTCTTCACCGAGCATTGCGCTGTTCAAAGACGGCAAACTGATGCACATGATCGAGCGCCATCATATTGAGGGACGAACCCCTGACATGATCGCGGAAAACCTGAAGATGGCATTCTCTGAATTCTGCTGATCACTCAGCGCTCCTTTCTGACAAAGACTCTCGTGCGGATGCCGCGCACAGCAACAGAATCCTGACCCCGGTACCAGATATATACGGTAACGGGGTCTTTTTTTGTCCGCACTTCCGGTGTGAGATACTCTGCATAGAACCTCCTGATCCCCGCGGAATCGCGCACCGCCTGCCACGCATAATAACCATAGACCTTACCCTTGTACTGCGCGGTGGTGACCATCAGAATATCCTCTGAAGGAACATGTTCCGGCGCCGCTACTTCGGCCTCTGCAATGATCCAGGCATGATCAGTCGTGGTGAGTTCGCTGAACGGAAAGCGCACGCCAGGCGAGAACGCATTCTCCGCATGCATTCTGAACTCCGGCGCTCCGGTGCTGTCGGTTGACCAGCTCTCATCCACCTGACTCAGCACATCCGCCGTTTTTACAAGACTGTATTTTTCCTTGTTGCGAAATACCATTGATCCGTCAAACGGCCGCTCGATAAGCAGCTTATCGGTGTCTTCCTGAGTAATGGACGTCTTGCCGAGTGCGCTGAAAAAATAGTCGCGCGTCATGCGATCGCCGTGCAGAATACCGTGCGCATACTGCCACTGAAAGAAGATCGTGACTACACTGAAAAGGGCAATCACCGCCACGGAAGGCACACGCCATTTACCGGCATCCCTGACCCACGTGAGCGCAAAACCGAGCGGTATTGCCAGGAGTGGAAAGGAATGGATCATGACCCGCTGACTGAAGCACTGCGCGTACCACCACGTGGTCCAGCTCGACACGAGATAGAGGTTGATCAGAAAGAAGCCTCCGACGGCCCACATCCACTCCGGACGCATTTTTCGCAGGGGAATAAATCCGAGTACTGCTACGATAGCTAATGGAGTGTAGATGAACCACCCCTTGCGAAAGGAGAAGAGAAAGTCCACTGTATGCGGTGAAGTGAGATCGAGGCCCTCACCCGGATTGGCGTAGCTCATGTAAAACGGCTTGCCTGTGGTAGTGAGCCAATAGGCTACCTGCGGAGAGATGATCAGCAATGCGAGTGCGATTGCGCGCAGGATCATTGCACCGCGCTCACTGAACCATTGTCGCACCGTACGCCACATCTCACCCACACTGCGCGCTCCCCAGAAGGGCAGAATGAAAAACCACGTGAGCTCGGTGGGACGGATCAATCCGGCCATCGCACCGCATGCCACTGCGGTATAAAAGTGCTTTCTCTGAGCGGTGACATGCCAGTCATGCACGGCAGTGAGGTACACCGCGAATAAGAGCAGCAGATAGTTGTGCGGCGAAACCAATGTGCCGGGAATCTGTACGAGGTAATTCGTGCAGGCAATGAGCAATACCAATACCCATGCAGTAACTCCATCCGAAAAAAACCGAAGGAGCATTCGGCGGAGCATGAAGATGCCTAGCACCGCAAGAGCGAGCGACCAGATGGACACGCTGTACTGATAAATGGGTGAAAAACCATCCGGCTCATAGCCCAATGGTTCAGCAAGCGCATGTGCCACAAAAAACGCCGGCGCGATGAGAATAGCCACCCCGGAAGAATACTGATCCACATGCGTGGGTCGGTCGGGCACAGGATGCACCTGATAGAGTGTTCCGCTCAGGTCATACTTCTGACGCAATGCTTCAAACCATGAGCGGTCTTCGAGCGGCAGATCATCATAGATAAACGTAGCGGGCAAATAGAAGTAATACCCTGCGCCATCCCAGTGCAATGAAGCGCCAAGCGGACTGCTCACCGCGCGCCAGATCAGCAGTGCCGCCATGCACACCGCGGCCAATCCACTCAAACATGAGGTTACTGATTTCATTGATCAGGATGATAGCGTTGATACACGAAGACTTTATGCACACTGTCACCCGCTAAAAGGACGCATGACTCGCTGAAAAAAGATTGCCAGCGCCGCGCTGCACTGGTATCTGCGATTGCTCTTTCCGGAATACCCATGCACAGCCAATAATCCGGCGGCGAAGGAAGCGTCTGCTCTGCGATGATCGGATTCACCAACGCGGGATTGACTTCCAATTGTTCGATCATTGGTTCACTGAACAGATCTCCTTTGAAGCGCAAGGGGGAGAAAAATTTCTGTCCGCCGAGCACCACCGTCATCGGTTGATTGTGCGCACATCCCACATACGATGGTACGTGATTGAACGGCCACACCTGATCGAAATCCACCACAGCAAGCACTGACTGCGGCGCCATACCGGCACCAGCCTTCATTATTGCCCCGATGCGCGATTGCAGTCCTTCTTCATAATGCCAGGTGGCGCGGAGATGGTCGAAACCCACAATGAGAATGACAACGAGTACGGCCAGTCTGATGTAGGTATGAGCTATCCACCACAGGCACCAGGAGAAGAACAGAATATACGCCGTGAGCACGACGCGGAAGGTGACGATTCCACCGCCTGAAGTGCCATTGGGCAAGACAAACGCCATGGCCGCAACAATCAGCGTGGCCCACAGCCAGCCACGCTGATGGGACGACTTTTCAGCGCGCCCGGCCCCAAAGAAGCGCATTGCTATGAACTGAAGAAACAGTCCCGCAGCAGTGGCAATCCATATCCAGCGCAGGTAAAGCAGCTCGTTGGGATTGTACGTCTTCAACCCCATGTCATCGGTAAACACCGCGATGATCTCTTGAGTGGAGAGGTAAAACTTCTGCGAGGATTGATTGTCGATGACCACGTACCACACACACCAGGCACCTGCCGGCAGCGCTGCGAGCAGGAGCATTCCGGCCTTTTTACCAAATACCTGAAACTCATTACGGCCCTTTCGCAACGCATCCATCAGCCATGAAAACCCCACGCCGATGGCTGCAAAAGCGAAAAGTCCGAATGCTACAAAATGCGAGAAATAGAGCACCACGAGAATGACGGCAAACGCGATCAGTCTGCGCGCATCGGTTCGTTCCCATGCACGGATGAGCTGTCCGAGCGCAAAAAAAGCCACACCCAGACCGATGGAAAAATTGAGAAATCCGTTGAGCAGCGGCCCATGAAAGGTGAAGAAAAAAATCAGCCACGAGCCCCAGGGCTTCGCTGAATCAATGCTTCGAAAGAAATAGCGAAAGCCCATCGCAAGCGCAATCACCGACCACGACACAAGCCATTGCTCGATTTGAGCCGGAGAAAACAAATTCAGCACAGGCTGAGCCAGCACATAGCTGATCCAGTTGGGGAGTGGCGCCAGATTGGGCTCGTACCAGGGTGCATATACCGAATGATCATTCGCTAACAGATCGCTCAGCGCATGCATGTTGTAAATATGCCCGGGTCCATCAAGTGTAAGAAATGCGGGCAAAGACCAGATGACTGCGAGTTGGGCAATTAAGAGAACCAGAAACATCCACGGCTCAGCGCGACGGAGAAAGCGGTCCATGAGCTCCGTATTGCGCATGGCTCAGCGAAGGTGACGGCGATCCCAGATGTTGTACTTGAGAATGCACCAGATGGCGCGGAACCCATCCTTCCAGCCGATTTTCTTTCCTTCCTCATACGTGCGGCCGTAATAGGAAATGCCGATCTCATAGATGCGGATTCCCGGAATGCGTGCTAGCTTGGCGGTGACCTCCGGCTCAAAGCCGAATCGCTTTTCTTTCAGGAGCAGGCTCTTCGCAATGTCGGCCCGAATCAGCTTGTAGCATGTTTCCATGTCCGTCAGATTCAGGTTAGTGAGCATATTGCTCAGTGTGGTGAGCCAGCGGTTGCCGATGGAATGCCAGAAGAAGAGAATACGGTGTGCGCTTCCACCCATGAAGCGGGAGCCATACACGACATCCGCTTGTGCATGAAAGACAGGACGAATCAGGTCGTTGAATTCTTCAGGGTCATACTCGAGGTCAGCGTCCTGCACCACCACAAAATCACCGACAGCCAGTTCAATGGCCTTGTGAATGGCAGCGCCCTTGCCCTGATTGAAAGGCTGAGAGAAAAAAGAAATGCGCTGTTCGGGATGCGAAGCGATGTATTGCTCCACCACTTCCTTCGTGCGGTCGCGTGAGGCGTCATTGATGATCACCACTTCCTTCTGAATGCCATGCACAAGTGATACTCCCGCAACACGGTCGAGGATGGCTGTGATGGTGTGCTCTTCGTTGTAAGCCGGCACAAGAATGGAAAGGGTGCGGAACTCCATGTGGCGATGACCAGTTACTGCTTGATCACTTTCGGAACGCGGAAGTAGTACAGGTCCTTTTTAGGCGCGTTTTTCAGCGCTTCTTCCTGTGTGATATCGAGGCGTGCTTCGTCTTCCCGGAAAACATTTTCTTCTTCCGTCATAAAGATGAGCGGCTCAACCCCGGTGGTGTCAAGTTCATTGAGCTTATCCACGAAAGCCAGCATGCGGTTCATATCGTGGATGATGCCGGCCTTTTCCTCAGCGGAAAACTCCAGGCGTGCAAGCTCGGCAATGCGATCAACGGTTTCAGTATCAATGGTCATGATGCTTTCGGAATGCTTCGGGCAGGGCACTGTCAATCACCCTGAACACCTCGTTGCGCAAATGTACCACATCCTCTTCAGACTGTCCGGCTGCCCATACCGGCTCATGAATCACCACCCGCACCGCTTGCGGGGCAGAATACTCGAACGGCTTTTCCGGATCGCGCATGATGCGATAATTCGATTGCCAGGTGACGGGAACGATGGGTACACCCACTTCAGCGGCCAGACGAAACGCCCCGTTTTTGAACGGCTTCATGCGCGGGCTAGAATGCGGAATAGTGCCTTCGGCGTAAATGGCTACACATTCTCCGCGCTTCAAGGCATCAGCCGCAAGGGTCATGGCCTGATAGGATTTGCGGCTGTTGTCGCGGTGTACTGCGATATCTGTGGTGCGGAAAAAGCGTCGGAATAACGGCCATTTCAACAGCTCCCCTTTGCCGAGAAACACGAAGTAATCACCGAACACGCGGTACATGAAAAACGTATCGAGGTAAGAACTGTGATTGGATACGATGATATAGGGTGGCTTGGGAAGCTTGCCTCGAAACGCGCTGCGGACGGGACATCCGAGCAATACACCAAGGAGGAGTGACCAGAATCGCTTGAGGCGGAATGCCTTGGGGTAAAATCTCCGCGAAGACAGAAACACCCGGAACAGCGGATAAAGCGCCAGCAGCGTGAGCCAGAACACAAGTCCGATCCACAGCTTATAGAGCAAATAAAACGGTCCGAGCAGTTTTCCCATGCAGAGGGGCAAGATAGCACGTGAACGGGCAAACTGAATCGCAACGGGCTGTCTACCTTTGCGGCCTCTATGGCACGTATTCTTACAGGTATCCAAAGCACCGGAGTGCCGCATCTCGGCAATATTCTCGGTGCAATCAAGCCCGCCATTGCGATGAGCAATGATGCGGCGAATGATTCCTTCTTGTTCATTGCTGACATGCACTCCGTGACGCAGATCAAGAGTGCAGAAACCCTGCGCATGAACACCTATGCGGTGGCTGCGGCGTGGCTGGCGTGCGGACTCGACACACGTAAATCTACGTTCTACCGCCAGAGTGACGTGCCTCAGGTGACAGAGCTCACCTGGTACCTCAGTTGCTTCACCCCATTTCCGATGCTTGCCAATGCGCACAGCTTCAAGGATAAAAGCGACCGGTTGAGTGATGTGAATGCCGGATTGTTTGTGTACCCTGTGCTTATGGCTGCGGATATCATTCTCTACGATGCGGACATTGTGCCGGTAGGAAAGGATCAGGTACAGCACCTCGAAATCACGCGCGATATCGCA
>JBKDGH010000082.1:0-2712 GCA_046336655.1 Flavobacteriales bacterium
ACACCAGCGTGCCCGGACCCGGCGGCATGCTGGCGCTGAAGGACATCCCGAGCCTGGTGCACGACCGGATGCTGGCGCGGCCGTTCCGGCAGCTCGCGGACTTCGACCTGGAGGCCTTCGTCGACTACGGCCGCCCGTTCTACGACAACAACCCGGGCACCGACCGCCGGCGCGAGTTCCCGCTGGCCGAGCGCGCCAACCGGAAGCGCGCGGTCGCGCAGCAGAAGGTCGCGACCCTCGCCGCCGCCGCGACCAAGGCCGTCCGATAGGAAGGCGGCGCGGCGCGCCGGCGCAGGCTGGCGCGCCGCCCCCTCGGAACCTGCCGCAACGGCCCTACGCTGCCGCGATGGTGCGTCGTGACGCGACAGACGACAGAGACCCGCGAGGGCCGAAGCCGGCTGGCGCACGTCGTTCTCGATCCGCGGGAGCCAGTCCCGCCCCGGCAAGCGCCGAAGCACCGGGTAGCAGGCCCCACGTGGCACCGGGAGACCGGGCTGCGCGAGCGGGGCATCAGAAGCCTGCGAGTCGGCGAGAGCCGATCAGCGGGGAGCAAGCACGCGGGCCGCAACATGAAGTGAAGCCTGCAGCCTCGACAGAGGAACAATCCGACGGCCGAGCCGCTCATTTCACGGCGAAGGCAGCAGGCGACGCGCCGGTTTCGGAGCGCGCGTCGTCCGTCGGCGGGGTAGAGGGCGCAGCACGCGTGCAAGGTCGAGGACGGAACACGAGAGACCCGTCTGCGCCGCCGTCGTCGCGGCGAGGGCTACCGGATAAGGCTGAGCCGAAACCGATGCCTGCGCAGCGGGAGTCCGAGGGGGCAGTAGTACCGACGCGCGCTGCGCGAGCAGCGAGCACGAACGCCGTGCAGAACAACGCGGCGGGAGGGAAGGGCCCCTGCGGTGGTCAGGTTTCCGAGGCAGGTAAGGGCGAGGGCATGGCCGACGCGATCGGTCCCAACCAACCCCCCGCGCATTCGTGCGAGGACAAAGTCCGACGACTGCAACGGCGACTGTGGGCCGCGGCCAAGCGAGGGCCGGGTAGACGCTTTCATGCGCTGTACGACCGCATCCACCGGAGTGACGTCCTGTGGGAGGCATGGGAGCGGGTGCGACGGAACCGTGGATCGGCGGGGCTCGACGCCCAGTCGATCGCGGCCGTCGAGGAGATCGGCGTCGGGCGCTTCCTGGAAGCGATCGCCACCGAACTCCGCGCAGGTGAGTACGTGCCGCGCGCGGTGTTGCGGCGCTACATCCCGAAGGCTGATGGAAAGCGGCGGCCGTTGGGCATTCCGACGGTCCGGGACCGGGTGGTGCAGATGGCGGCGAAGTTGGTGCTGGAGCCGATCTTCGAGGCGGACTTCCTGCCTTGCAGCTACGGCTTCCGTCCCAAGCGCAGCACGCTGATGGCGCTGGAGACCCTGAGGAAGCTCGGGGCCAAAGGTGGCCACCACGTGCTGGATGCCGACATCCGCGATTACTTCGGCAGCATCGACCACGAGAAGCTGATGCGGCTCGTGGCGAAGCGAGTCTCGGATCGACGGGTGCTCAAGCTGATCCGCCAGTGGCTCACGGCAGGCGTGATGGAAGACGGCGAAGTGCGCGCGAATCTCGCGGGCACTCCGCAGGGCGGGGTGATCTCGCCCTTGCTGTCCAACATCTACCTGCACGTGCTCGACACGCTGTGGACACGGGACAGTGCTCCGCTCGGAGAGCTGGTCCGTTACGCGGACGACTTCGTCGTGATGTGCAGGACGAAGGTCGAGTGCGAAGAGGCCGAGCGTCGCATCCGGGGAATCCTGGGTCGGCTCGGTCTGGAGCTGCACCCCGAGAAGACGCGGCGAGTGGACCTGTACGACGGCAAGGAGGGTTTCGACTTCCTCGGCTGCCACCTGCACAAGCGCATGAGCGGCGCGATCTGGGAGCGCGAGCGGCGACGCTTGTACTTCCTGCATCGCTGGCCGAGCGTGCGCTCGATGACGCGGCTACGGCAGAAGGTGAGGGAGTTGACGCCCGGGTGGCGGTGCCACGCGGACCTCCGCGAGGTGATCGACGACCTGAATCCGCTGCTGCGCGGCTGGGGCAACTACTTCCGCACGGGGAACGCGGCGCGGCGTTTCAACCAAGCCGACGAGTACGTGTGGCGTCGTCTCCGAACGCTGCGAGTGCGGCGCAAGGGGCGGCACCTGCGTGCTGGCGAGGCGGAGCGCTGGTCGCGTGACTACTTCGTCAACCTGGGACTGCACCGTCTGCGCGGCACCGTGAAGTACCCGGAGATCGCACAAAGCCGTGAACCCGAGAGACCACCGGTAAGCCGTGTGCGGGAAATCCGCACGCACGGTTTGAAAGGGGGTCTTGATTGCCTCTCGCGCCAACCGGTGCGGGAGGAGTAAGGATCTACCAATGCGGTTCCCCAACGACACGGCCTTCCACCTGCGCATGGCGGCGATCATGCTGGCCGCGCTGTTCGTCGAGCAGTTGGCGCAGAAGCACGTGCCGTTCTGGACCTCGCCGCAGATCGGCGTCGTCTCCTTCGCGGTCGGGCTGATGTGGGTGGCGCTCGCGGCGTTCCATCACGCCAAGGCGACCCAGGAGCGGTTGCGCGCCGTCGAGGCCCGGCTCGACCGCGTGCAGGCCCTCGCCGACGCCCTGGCCGACGACGCGCGCAGCCGCCGTTCGCTGCCGCGGCCGTGAACGGCGGCCCGGCGGCGCGACT
>JBKDGH010000083.1:0-6514 GCA_046336655.1 Flavobacteriales bacterium
AGTATGCTAGTGGGTTAGTATGCTAGTATGCTAGTGATGGCCATTGGTTAAAAGGAGGTTGTATTTGGGATGCCTTCAATCGAGTGAGTCAGTATGCCAGCGATGGCGCCGGGAGAAATGAAATGGCATTTGGAAATACCCCAAAGGTGCCACAGAGTCTAATTAGGTCAATTGATCTTTCTTGAGTTTTTGAGAGGCGGTGTCGATGCTTTTGCTGAGCATTCGCCGGATTTCGAGTAGCAATTGCTCGAGTCGACTGGTTTCAGGAAATCCTTCGCACGCAGCAAACAGGGCCAACCAGAACGAAGTCTCACTGGCTTCCTTTCCAGCTATTTTGAGCTTGTGAATGAAGTCACGGCGCGATTCGCTGTGCGTTGCTTCATGTATGTTGGCGCCGATGGATGTGGCACAACGCAAGAATTGATTGGCTAGTGCAAATTCCTTTTCTTCTTTGAGCACTCGGGCATACAGCACTGCCTCCTTCGCAAAGGTCAGCGATTTGCTCATCAACGGTCCTGAATAGTGCTTCGGATACATCACCGACAAAGGTCACTGGTATGTTCCGAAAAAAGGACCTCAAGAACTTCTATAAATCACGGCATACCATGCGAATATCCACGGTATCACCTATCACCCCGAGGCAATCACTAGCATACTAGCATACTAACCCACTAGCATACTAACCCACTAGCATACTAACCCACTAGCATACTAACCCACTAGCATACTTAACTCTCACACCGCCTCCGCCACCACCTCTTCCACCACATCAGGCAGCTTGGCTTTGAGGAGGTTTTCGATGCCGCCTTTGAGGGTCGCGGTGCTCGACGGACAGCCGCTGCATGAGCCTTTCAGCTGAACGTATACGCGCTTGTCTTTGTAAGCCATGAAGTCAATTGCTCCGCCATCCATCTCCACCGCAGGCTTTACAAATTCTTCCAGCAACGAGCGGATCTGTTCGTCGTATTCTGATTTTTCAAATACGCTGTAATCGACATTGCCTTTTTCGAGCGCGGCATCTATTGCCTGCGGGGTGGACTTCGTGCGGTTCAGCAGTTCAGCAGGTACTGCACTCACGATGACTTCATGGTCCATCAGCCACTCGCGGATGTATTCACGGAGCTGCATCACAATCATCTCCCAACCCAGTGACTCATCTTTTGTCACCGTCACAAAATTGCTGCTGATGAACACGTTGGTGACAAACGGAAAGTTGAAGAGCTCTTCAGCGAGTGGCGATGAGCCCTTCGCTTCATTCTTGCTGCGGTATTCGATCTGCATGCCTCCGGTCACCAGTGCGCGGTCAGCCACGAATTTCATGGCCGACGGATTGGGCGTCATTTCAGCATACACAGAGGTTGGAATTTTCTTCGTCATGGTGGTGTGATTGCATTGACAAACGCAAAGGTAACCCCGCCCTGTGCTGTCTTGTTCACCAACGCTCACCGAACACGGCAATCGGTTACTTTTGTCTGGAACCATGAACCGAATTGTCCTCTATCTCGCGCCGGCTTTTTTGCTGGCTGCAGCGCCCGTTTTAGCGCAGGAAACATTTCCCTACAACGGCGTACGGCCGAAGGAAGTCACCACTCAGGCGTTTACCAATGCAACCCTTTGGTTGGATGCAGATACGCGCATCGACAATGCCACGCTTGTCGTGGAAAAGGGCCGTGTAAAAGCTGCAGGTGCTTCAGTGGCTGTGCCGAAAGATGCGGTGGTGACCGATCTTCAGGGCAAATGGATTTATCCTTCATTCATTGACCTCTTCAGCGATTACGGAATGCCAAAAGCACCTGCAGCAGATCGTCCGTGGTCGCCGCGCGTGCAGATGGAGAGCGACCGCAAAGGGGCATTCGGGTGGAATCAGGCCATCCGCTCCGACGTCAGCGCAGCTGCACTATACGAACCACAATCAGAAGCAGCTAAGGAATTGCGAGGCATTGGCATCGGCGTAGTACTGAGTCACCAGATGGACGGCATCGCGCGCGGTTCTGCTGCACTCATCGCAGCGGGTGATCAGCCCCAAAAGGCACTGCTCCGCACAAAGGCCGCAGCTGTGTATTCATTCTCCAAAGGAAGCAGCACGCAGCAGTATCCGTCTTCGCTGATGGGCTCTATTGCGTTGTTGAGGCAGACTTATTACGATGTGCAGTGGTATGCAGCCGGCGGACAGCAACTCGAGCGCAACTTATCGCTGGACGCGTGGCTCGAGCTGCAATCCCTTCCGCAAATTTTTGATGCAGGGGATAAATGGAACAGTCTGCGCGCCGACCGCATCGGCGACGAGTTCAAGGTGCAATACATCCTCAAAGGAAGCGGCAATGAGTACCAGCGCCTCGACGAAATCCGCAATACCGGCGCCGCATTTATTCTTCCTCTGGATTTCCCTGCTCCGTGGAATGTCTCAGATCCTTACTCCACGCGAATGATCAGCCTGGGGGAAATGAAACACTGGGAACTCGCACCATACAATGCCCTGCGCCTGCATCAGGCCGGTGTCACCGTAGCATTCACTGCTCACGGATTGCAGGATAAGAAACAATTCATATCCGCTCTGCGCAAGGTGCGCGAAACAGGAATGAGTGAACAGGATATTCTTCGCGCGCTTACCCTTACGCCTGCTAAACTCATGAGGGCGGGCGATGAACTCGGAATGCTGCGCCCGGGCGCATGGGCGAATTTCTTCATCGCCTCTGGTAATCTTTTCAGCGGTGAATCATCCATCTACGACCACTACATTCAGGGTGATCTCTATGAAGCAGGTCCTCAGCCTGACGCATCGCTTGCCGGCATTTATTCGTTGACGCTGAATAGCACTGCAGGCTCACTCGAAGTGAAAGGAGATGCGGGCAGTTACTCCGCGGAGTTGTTACAGGTCATTGCCCGCAGCGGTGAGAAGGAAACGGATGATAAAGCCGCGCCCGCCGATTCCGTGCGACGTAAAGTGTCGATTGAGCAGTTCGATGCGCAATTGACTTTGGTGATTGAGCCGGATAGCGCCAAACGTTTTTCCCGCACGCGACTCAGCGGTGTGATCAGCGGCAATCAGTGGAAAGGCCGCGGACAGGATGCTTCAGGACTGTGGGTGGACTGGGCCGCATCGGTGGTGAGCGCAGCGGAATCAAAAGATAAGAAGGAAGAAAAGGCCACTGCGCCCGATACCCCAGGCGATGTCATCTTCCCGTTTACTTCTTACGGATACAAGGAAAAACCGAAACAGGAAACGGTGCACATCATGCATGCGACGTTGTGGACCAATGAGCAGGAAGGAGTCATTGAAGACGGTCAACTCATCATCCACAACGGAAAGATTGTCGCAGTGGGTAAGCAGCTCAACGCATCTGCATGGCCCGGCGCCAAGGTGGTGGATGCTCGCGGCAGACACGTGACTCCCGGTATCATTGACGAGCACAGCCACATTGCACTCAATAGTGTGAATGAAGGCACGCAGACGAGCAGCGCGGAAGTGCAGGAGGCGACGGTCGTCGATCCTGAAGACATAGACATTTACCGCCAGCTTTCAGGTGGTGTGACGGCCGCGCAATTGCTGCACGGATCGGCGAATCCGATCGGCGGACAAAGTGCGCTGGTGAAAATGCGTTGGGGCGCTACCGATCAGGGCATGCTCATCGAAGGCGCGGATGGCTTCATCAAATTTGCACTGGGTGAGAATGTGAAGCAAAGCAATTGGGGCGACTACAATCGCGTGCGTTATCCGCAGACGCGTATGGGGGTGGAACAGGTGTACTACGATCACTTCATTCGTGCGCGGGAGTATGGCGCGGAATGGGCCGCTTACAAGAGGGCTTCTTCAGCGAAGGGCAAGAAAGCAGCTCCTGCTGGCCTGGCACCGCGTCGTGATCTCGAACTCGATTGCCTGCTCGAAATCCTCGAGAAAAAGCGCTTCGTGACATGCCACAGCTACCAACAGGGTGAAATCAATATGCTCATGCACGTGGCGGACAGTATGGGTTTCCGTCTGAATACGTTCACTCACATTCTCGAAGGATACAAGGTCGCAGATAAAATGAAAGCGCATGGTGCAGGCGCATCTTCGTTCAGCGACTGGTGGGCGTACAAGGTGGAAGTGAAGGATGCCATTCCGCACAACGGCGCGCTTCTCTGGGAAAACGGGATTACCGTCGCGTTTAATTCTGACGACGCCGAGATGGCCCGCCGCCTGAATCAGGAAGCCGCAAAGGCTGTGAAGTACGGTGGTGTGCCTGAGCAGGAAGCGCTGAAATTCGTCACGCTGAACCCTGCGAAACTGCTGCACCTGGATCACCGCATGGGATCGCTGAAGGTGGGCAAGGATGCCGATATCGTGCTGTGGTCCGATCATCCGCTGAGCGTGTATGCGAAGTCAGACATGACGTTTGTAGATGGCATTTGCTACTTCGACGCCGAGAAGGACAAGGCCATGCGCGAAGAGATAGCACGCGAACGTGCCCGACTCATCGAGAAGATGGCCGCGGCAAAATCGGGTGGTGGTCCCGGCCGTGATCCCGCCATGAAAGGCAAGCGTTATTTCCACTGTGATTCACTCGGCGATCGTTAATTCCCCCAATTCAAGAAGCCATGAAATTTTTCCACATAGCATATGTTGCCGGTTTGCTCATGATGCCGGTGACGCTTTTCAGTCAGCAGAATCCCACGCCCGCCGGGCCGCAGAAGAAGTCCATTCTGATTATGAATGCCACTGCGCACCTTGGCAACGGGGAGATGATCGGCAATTCCGTGATCGGATTCGACAAGGGAAAGATCACGCTTGTTGCAGATGCACGCACCGTGCGCATTGATATGACGAAGTACGATACCATCATTCAGGCAGAAGGGATGCACGTGTATCCCGGATTCATCGCCACGAACAGCACGCTCGGCTTGCACGAGATTGATGCGGTGCGCGCGCAGAATGACCTGGAGGAAGTGGGGACCTTCAAACCGAGCGTTCGTTCTGCGATCGCCTACAATACCGATTCTGAAATTACTCCGACTGTGAGAAGCAATGGTATTCTCATGGGACAGATTACACCGCGCGGTGGCACGATCAGCGGTACTTCCAGCGTGATGCAGTTTGATGCATGGAACTGGGAAGATGCGTTGGTGAGGGAAGACGACGGACTGCACGTGAACTGGCCGCAAGTGGTGCATCGTCACCGCGATAAAGGCAAGTTGAGCATTGACCGCGTGAAGACCTACGACCAGCAGCGCAGGGAGATTGAGATTTTCTTCCGCGAAGCAAAGGCTTACGCAGATGCAGGAAAGAAAGACGTGGTGGAAATGCGGTACGAAGCACTGCGCGGAGTGTTCAATGGTTCAAAGACGCTCTACGTGCATGCTGATCACATCCAGTCCATCCGCGAGGCGATTTTCTTTAAGCGTGAAATGGGCATTCAGAAGATGGTCATTGTGGGTGGATACGATGCCATTCACGCAGCAGATCTCCTGAAAGAAGACAAGGTGCCGGTGATGCTCACCCGCATTCATTCACTGCCGGTATACGAGGGCGATGATGTGGATCTGCCTTTCCGCCTGCCCGGCATGCTCCACGCAGCGGGAATCGCATTCAGCCTGCAGAATGAAGGCGACATGGAGCGCATGGGACTGCGCAATCTGCCGTTCTATGCAGGTACATCGGTGGCCTATGGATTGCCCTACGAAGAAGCAGTGCGTTCCATTACCCTCGCTCCTGCGGAGATTCTGGGCATCTCAGACCGCTGCGGGTCACTCGAAGTGGGCAAGGATGCAACCTTGTTTCTCTCCGCCGGCGATGCGCTTGATATGCGCACCAACGCATTGAAGCATGCCTTCATTCAGGGCAGACAAATTGATCTGCGTAGCAAGCAGACTGAATTGTACGAGAAGTACAAGAAGAAGTACGACGCCTCGAAATAGAGTGTGTTGAACAAAAGTGATAGTTATCGAAAGAACCTTTTAATTAGAAGATTGGGCGTTGAGTTCTAATCTCTCCATTCGATTTTACATTGATAATTATTTCAGGTTGTAGCGAACTGGAAAGAGTTTCGGACGAATCAAAGGTGAACCAGAGGATATGCGTTTTCGATTCATTTCCTAGTCCATTTTCAACGACTTCTAGAACGAATCCGTTTTCTTCTACTAGTATTTGCTTTTTGGACAAAAGTTTGTCTATTCCTAAAATCCCTGATAGAGCCTCTGCCAAATCACTTGCTGATGACAGTTTAATGATGTCTGAATGATTTTTAAAGTAGATTGGTAGTGCTTTTAAAAAGTAGTCGAGTCGCGAAATTGGCCTATAAACTGCCTCCCTCACTCGAGATAAAGTTAAATCAGCTATTGTTTTTGCCTTCTCTGCTCCATCATGCAGCACTGCATCAAGCTCACTGAGGTTGTTCATGTAGTAATCAAACCGCTTGCGCTCTTCGGCGAAGGTGGTGAGAATGGCCTCCAGCAATTCTTTCTTCGCATGGCCCCATCCGTAATTGCCTGCGCGCATTTTCTTTTCCATTTCTTCTCCTGCCTCTTTGCCTGCAAT
>JBKDGH010000084.1:0-6678 GCA_046336655.1 Flavobacteriales bacterium
ATTTTGATCCGCGCGATTTCTTTGGTTACTTTCTTACTAAAAGAAAGTGACAAAAAAATAAAGGCATCACTCAGGCTGTGGGGCCTCGCATCTGTTCCCGCGCTGAGCCGGCTTGCCGCGACCGCGCAGTGCCACTCCACAAGGATTTATTTGACAAATTTTAATTGACAAAAATTCGGCAACCAAATTTCACTATTCACGGCTCGTGCATCAGATATGACCAGCTTCAAATGCCGGCAAAATATACTTTCCCCATTCAATCCTCGTTCGGTGTCCATGAAATTGCTGCTGGCTTGCTGTCTGTGTGTTTACCTGAATATCTCCATTTCGTATGGTCAATCGGATTTCTTTCACCGGCTTTCGGATGCTGCGATGGGGCTGACGGAAAACAGGGTCATTTACGCCCCTTCGTATTTCACCATTGCTTATCCCGGCGGCGATGTGCCGGCCGACCGCGGGGTGTGCACCGATGTGGTGATTCGCGCGTATCGTGCGCTGGGCGACGTGTGCCCAATCTGATGACCTTTTTCAGCAGGCACGGGGAGACCCTGAGCAAGTCGCAGCGCGCGCAGGATTATCAACCCGGCGATGTAGTTTGCTGGCGCTTATCAGGCGGTGCCACGCACATCGGAATTGTCGTTGCTCCAAAATCACGCGATGGTCAACGGCACCTGATCGTCCACAACATCGGCGGCGGACAGGTGATGGAAGATGTACTGTTCAGCTACACGATCATTGGGCATTACCGCTATGCCTTGGGTAAGATTGAGCCGTAGTTGGTGATTTCCGGGTTTATTTTTCCCTATTGCTGCCGAGCGCCAATCCACCACGTCGTCATTAGTTCCGCTATTAATAAACAACTGCATTGAATTGTCCAGCGCCTGCGCAGGGACATATATCTCCATCATCATCCCGTTCTTCATATACACATCGCTGTTGTTTTGACTTGCGGATAAAAAGAACTCGCCACCGCAGTTGAGAGGAATACCGTCACTCACCGGAAGCACCCCAGTAAAAATCATCTGACTGGTTGAAAAAACTTCGCGGAGTATTACGGTTACATTGCCGGTGACCTCTGTCAAGCAATTTCGTGAACAGGTAATGAAGTGCTTATATATGTGCTAAATGATACCTCGGGTAACTCAACTTCCCGGACGACCAACATCGGTCGGGCCTGTATCTCGGCAGAGTCGAAACACCTGCGCACGTCCAATGCTGATTAGTTCAATCAGCCCGGCCATAGCCCACTTCTTGAGCTGTTATGAATCAGAGTTGTCTATTGGCAACAGCGACTCCTCCGGAACACCGAGTGCCCGCGCAAATTGTTCCGTGTGATCATAAGTGAGTTTTCTGCGGCCGCTCAGCACTTCACTCAGGCTGGCCTGACTGATGCCCATTGTATCCGCGAGCGTTTCCTGAGTTAATCCCTTCTCCAACATAATCTGTCTGATTTTGACTCTGATTTTTGCCTGATCCATAACGTAAATGATTTGGGTCATAAAATATTGGATATCCAAATAAACTATCGGCTTATTCGATAAAATCGAAAAACTTTTTTTTGGAATGTTTGACTACTCTAACCAATCCAATTATCCTATGAAAACGCTTTCTATTGTTTTAATCGCACTTGCCGCGAGTCTCGTATGGAACTCCGTGTCTTCACAGTCCATCAGCCATTACCCAAAAGACAACTACGGCTATCTGGTTATGCAGAGCAGTCCGTCCACCGACTATTGGAGTATTCAGGTTATAAAACGGAAATACTTCAATGGCACCGCCAGTGACGAGGTGGTAAAAAAGTACGAGCTCTGGGACACTCATTTTATGAAATTACCGAATGAGTACTTCGTGGATATAGCCGACCATGAGTATTTGTTGGAAGTACACGCGGTAAGCCAATCTCAGGGAGTACTCTTCAGTCAGGGGCCCTTGTCCGTAATCGGCGATGGGACACCCTTTTTACCTGCATTACGATGGGTATGTAACGGAACTGACTATGCCTGGGCGATCCAGCAATACGTTCATCCCAGCGGGGTAGGCTGCAGGTATCGGTTGGAGAGCACGGCTGCCGCAGTAGATGCATTTGGAACCGGCATTCCGTATTACCGATATATGACCACTCAGCAATTTATAGATGCAATTGGGAGCTCTTCATTCCGTCAGTACCACAATATTCAATGGGGAGAAGGTCCTAATAAAATCATTGAATTTAACACGGAAGATGTATCATCTAATGTATATGATTTTGAAGGGTTTCCGCTTTTTGGAGATGTTACCGGCGTTCAGAAGTTTCTCGGTCCTTGGAGAAATGCCGGTGCTGTTACAACCTCCGTACTAGGACATACTTGGTCCAGCATGACCTACGAACCTGTAGACTATGTTCTTCAGATCTTGAATAACTACTCCAACATGAATGAGTTGTTAAGTGATGGAGACATTCCTGAACTTCTGACATGCAATCATGCATTTGCCTTACACCCGGGAAATGATTATCCCGGAATTGAAGAAGGTGAAATCAATCCTTTATACATGAACTGTTTCCACGACCTCATGGACCAGCCTAATGATATGGACGGAGATGATGATACAGACATTTATGACAATATGCTTCAGTATGAAGACTGCGTCAATCATGGAGTAACCGGAGGTTGGCAATGGATGAATGTAGATCTGATTAAAGATGAAGGAGAGCAAAATGTCATGAGTTTTAACAAAGAAGATATAATCGATTCGAATGGGACACTTCAACTCCCGTCATTCACCATGCAACCGGGTTTGTATGAGATTGTGTGGTCCAACCAGAATAACAGTGTCTTTAGACTTGTACTAGAGAACAAATCAAAAATTGAGAATTCCCTGGTATTAAGCACTTTCGTATCGCCCCAGGTTTACCCTGTGCCTCATATCTCGAAGGACTTCACAGTAAACCTTCAATCCACGGTTACCACAGAGATCAAGTATGAATTGCTTGACTCCAGTCTTTCAAGACTGCATTCGATATCCTTTATTGTCAAAGCAGGCCATGATGAGGAACATGAGATTATATCAGACTTAGACATCCCAGCAGGTGTATGCTTCCATAAATTCACCTATTCCGATGGTTCTTTTGATTTAATTCCAGCGGTACGCTGAATGTGCATTATTTTAGTGGGTAAAATCTGGTTATCATATGAGGAGGATAATACTCGTCTTTCTGGCAATTGGGCTTAACAAGGCCGATGGACAATTTCAGAATATGCAATCCACATTCCTCGGGGGCTCAGCCTTTGAGAGTGCCCTTGACATCTGCGTTGGTCCAGACTTGAGTATTTACGTTTGTGGCTGGACTACTTCACCGAATTTGGCTTTCGGTGGAGCATTTCAGTCATTTCTTGCTGGATCGGAAGATGCCTACGTAGCGAAGTTCGACAGCAATATGTCGTTGGTTTGGCTCACTTATTTTGGTGGCTCTTTAGATGATGCTGCATCAGATATCGCTTTGCTCGCGGATGGTATATTAGTGATCACGGGAAACACAAACAGTTCATCAGGCATTGTGACTTCTGATGGATTGCAAATCACTTCCGGTGAATCGTTTATCTTATGCATGAATCAGAGTGGTGAGCGGATATGGAGTTCTTACTACTACCCAAATGCGTTTATTGAGGATATAGCCTCCATTGGAAGTAATGACATGGTGATTTCAGGTCAGGCCACTTCAGAATCTGATATCGCCACAGAGGGAAGTGAACAAGCTCAGTGCGCGGGGCCAAGTGATGGTTTCATTACCAGGATTTCGTCAAGCGGTGAAATCTTGTGGTCCACTTATTTTGGCGGTTCAGGTGAAGAGAATCTGATTTCAATGGATGTAGATGATGACATCATATATTGTGTTGGCTCCACAAACTCTGCCACTGGCCTTAGCCATAATTGCATCGAAGGTTGCGAGTTTGCAGGTGGTTCTAATGATGCTGTTTTGGTCAGTTTCAACACCAGTGGAGAAGTTATTCGTTCCCGCTATTTCGGGGGTGAAGGCCTTGACAATGCATTTGATATTGCTGCGGAAGACCACAAGATTCTAATTGGTGGAGCTACATTATCTTCGACGGGTATAAACCTCGGCGAACATATTCTTATCGAAACACCGAGTGACGATTTTGCAACCTTTACGGCCTTATTCGATGCTGAGTTAACAGTCATATGGGGAACCTATTTAGACGACGTCTGGCCCGCCTCTGTTCTTGACGTCGAGATTGATTCCGTAAATGGGATTTGGGTGGTTGGAAGAACGGAGAATTCTGAAAGCCTGGAGTTCGAATCTTCAACTACCTATGGAGGTGACGATGACGGTATGATTGCCAATTTTCTTCCTACTGGGGAATTAGTGCTATGTGGCTTTCTGCCGGCAGGGGAACTTTATGATCAAACCACAGCCATCGCCCATTATGGCTCCAACATGTTTCTCGCTGGCAACACCTTCTCCCAAGACCTCACCGTTTCCGAAGATGCCTGGCAGCCAGAGCATGCCGGATCAAGCGACGGACTAATCATGCGCTTTGCCCTGCCGGTGGGTGTGGAGGAATGGCCGGCGAGCTCCGTATCACCGGTATATCCCAACCCGGCTGTGGATCAGCTGACCATTCCTGCCAGCGCGATGACGGGTGTGCAAGAGCTTCATGTATACGATCTGGCCGGACGTTCAGTGCTTCATCAGTCTGCGCTTCTTCCTGGTGCGGCGACACTCCACATCACTTCCCTCCAGCCTGGCATGTACACCATCCGCGCACACAATGCCGCAGGACAAGCGGTGTGGGTGCAGAGATGGGTGAAGGGGTAGTATGCCAGTAGAGACGCACGGCCGTGCGTCTATGCATGCAAATAGGGCAGCGGTGGGTTTTGGGGACTAGAGAATGGAGAGTAGAGAATAGAGAGTAGAGAATGGAAATCTATCCGCATCAATGGTCGTTTAGCAAAGGGTTCATATCGTTGAATTGTGGAATTGTGAATTGCTGAAACCGCCGATAAAATTTGTTTAAATTGGGACTCAAATTTAGTTTCCATGAGAGTTTTATTTCTGCTCTTTCTATTGGGTGTGGGTATGTTGCACGCGCAATTTGTTCCTGAGAAGTCGACCTTTTTCGGGGGATTGAATTTTGACTATTTTACAATGGTTGCTGACTCACCTGATGGCGGCGTGTACTGTGGGGGATCTGCCTATTCATCAGGGTTGGCCACTCCCGGAGCATTCCAGCCTCTCAACGGTGGACAGGATGATGCAATCATATGCCGATTTGATGCGTCGCTCAATTTAGTTTGGTGCAGCTATTTTGGAAGTTCAGAAGGTGAGTCGGTAGCGGGGATGACCGTTCTAACAGACGGATCAATTGTTGTCGTTGGATTTACTAACTCTCCTTCTGGCTTGTACTATTCTGGTGGGCTACCATTTCAATCGGGTGATAGCTATGTGCTTCGCATGGCTCCGGATGGAAGTCGAATATGGAGTTCTTTTTTCTTCGATGGTGCCATTATTCAGGATGTGTCTGCTCATCCTTCGGGTGATATGATTATAGTGGGTTACGCTCAAGATTTTTCGAGTTTAGCTTCGGAAGGGAGTCAACAAATGATCAGCGGTGGAAACGGTGATGGTTTCATTACCAGAGTAACTCCTCAAGGATCGATTGTGTGGTCAAGGTATTTTGGGGGTCCTGAAGAAGATGCCCTTTATTCAGTGAGGTGTAAAGGTGATTCGATTTATGCCGTGGGAAGCACCGTTTCGGAATCAACAATAGCATATAATTGTGAAGAAGGATGTGAATTCTTTGGTGGTGGAAGGGATGCACTTGTCTTCGCGATGAATTCGAATGGTGATGTGCTTCACTCTCGCTATTTCGGCGGTGAGGGTGATGATTCGTTTTACGAATTGGACTTGAATGAAGAGCACGTGTTGATTACAGGCAGAACTACATCAAACAACGGGATTAGCTTAGGTGAATTCGCTTGGGATAGCGCGAATACTGACAACTTTCCTTCGTTTGTTGCATTAATGGATTCGAACTTAGATGTCCTTTGGTCTACCTACATTCATGATAGTTCAAGTTCCTTTCCGACAAGTGCATCCATCGACCAGGTCGGTCGGTGCTGGCTTACACTGCGTGTTGGTGGTGATAATTCCAATTGTTCTGGAGATACAGGTTTCGCCGGAGGTTTCTGGGATGGAATGGTTTTAGGTTTTCATTCTGATGGTGAAGTTTTTTCATGCGGTTATGTGCCAGCAGGAACTTTAAATGATCAGGCTTCCGCTATTTTAACAACGTCTGACAAGATATTTCTCGCGGGTTACACCTTCTCCCCGGAAATCACCGTCTCCGAAGATGCTTGGCAAACCGAGTTTGCCGGGCAGTCCGATGCCATTTTAATGCGCTTTGCCCTGCCGGTGGGTGTGGATGAGATGGCTGATCTTTCTGTGTCGCCGGTATATCCCAACCCGGCGGTGGATCAGCTGACCATTCCTGCCAGCGCGATGACGGGTGTGCAAGAGCTTCATGTATACGATCTGGCCGGCCGCTCCGTGCTTCATCAGTCTGCGCATCTTCCTGGTGTGGCGACACTCCACATCACTTCCCTCCAGCCTGGCATGTACACCATCCGCGCACACAATGCCGCAGGACAAGCGGTGTGGGTGCAGAGATGGGTGAAGGG
>JBKDGH010000085.1:0-47036 GCA_046336655.1 Flavobacteriales bacterium
CTCCTTATATGCATGACGGGCGGTTTACAACGCTTGAAGAAGTCATCGAACATTATAACAGCGGTGGAGTTCCTTCAGAAACGATAGACCCATTCATGAAGTACACCACGGGCGGGCTTATGCTGGAAGAAGACTCCAAACTTGCGCTATTGGCCTTCATTAAATGCCTCACTGACGTTTCTTTCATGCAGAATCCCGCCTTCAGCAATCCCCATGAATGAGGCACTCAGGGCCGCCCTGAATCACGCAAAATGTGTTCGGAAAGTCAATAAGAAATTCCTGACCCGACTTCAACAAGTCAAGCAGGCGGATGATCTTTTTCACTTCGCGCATGAAGAGATTTTTGCACAAGTGAACTGTCTGGATTGTGCGAACTGCTGTAAAACTACCAGTCCGATTTTCCGGAATGTAGACATTGACCGCATTGCTCAGCACCTTGGGATCCGACCTTCAGCGCTCACGAGCAAGTACCTGCATATTGATGAGGACGGCGACTGGGTGTTAAATCAATCACCTTGCGTATTTCTCAATGAGGACAATACGTGCCGCGTATACGAGGTGCGTCCCAAAGCCTGCAGGGAATACCCTCACACTGACCGGAAGCACATGCGTCAGATAATGGATCTCACCTACCGCAACACACTCGTATGTCCGGCGGTAGGTTTGATGGTAGAACGGATCAAGTCGCGACTAAGTCAATAAGACCAGCGACGAATTGCAGAAATCGGCTGCTTTAAATACTTCCTGAAAAGCGTCACCTTTCACTTATCGGGCCGTACAAAGGGCCATGCGTGTTTCTATTTGTCTTATCCGGCACTTCTTCGCACTGCTCGTGACAGCGCTGCCAATGGCAGCCTCCGGGCAATGCCCTGTCGTATATGATTTTTACGGAACACCGAGTGACTCCCCTTATTGGTATTCTTGCTCAGGAAACAGCTTTAGCTTTAATCTGCAATCACCCAATAACTGGGGGGCGTATACCATTGACTGGGGCGATGGGACACCGGGCAATTCAGGAGTATCGTGGAATAGTCCATCAGTCATCAACCACGTGTATGCAGCCGCAGTAGATACTTTTGTGGTCACTATTACAGAGCTTGCTACAGGTTGTGTGATAGAAGGAGTTGTGGTGATGGAACAAGCCACAAGCGCTTCCATTCAGATTCCTGTGGGTGGACTAACACAGGCTTGCGCACCGCAAGTCATGGAGTTCATCAACTCCTCCACGAACGTATCAGAAACAACCACATTCATCTGGGACTTTGGCGATGGCACTACACCATTGACGTTTGATCACACCAACTGGAATCAGATGGTGAGCCATCTTTATGATGTGGGCACGGTAAACTGTGAGACGGTCGTTTCTCTGATCGCAGAAAACTATTGCAATACCATTCAGGGCGGTGAATCCACTGCCACATTCAACCCCATTCGCATCTGGGACCTCGATGATCCCGGGATTACTGCTTCATCGACCCTGCTTTGCTATCCTGATACGACCGTCACCTTTACAAATACCACACACCGCAACTGCCTCTTTCAGGGAAACATCTACCAGCGCTACGAATACTGGAACTTCGGTGATTACTGGGGGCTGGGCTATGACAGCATTATTGACTGGACCCCCTGGCCACCCACGTTTCCCCGCACGATGCACTATCCCGGAACCGGCACCTATACTGTGGAGCTCCTGGACAGCAATTTCTGCGGTATTGCGCCTGCGACCATTACGATTCAGATTGTGCCGCCACCTGTGGCTGGAATTTCTGCATCTGCCACCGCCGTTTGCCCGGGTCAGCCGATCACCTTCTATCAGCAGGCCACCGGAAGCCCGAACGCCTACTACTGGAACTTCGGATTCGGATGGATTCCAACGGGATCCGGTAACATCACCTACAGCTTCCCCAACCCTGGCACGTATGTCGTTCAGAGCAGAGTGGCCGTTGAAGGAGCGTCGAGTGCGTGTGATGACATTGCAGAACTAACGATAACCGTACTGCCCCCTCCTGCCCTTGAGCTACTGGCCACACCAACAGTAGCGTGTGATGAAGCTGACGTAACCTTCACGTCAGTGACTACGAATGCAGTTGCATGGAACTGGACTTTTGGAACAGCACCAGGAACTTTTAGCGGTGAGTTACCTCCTGTCGTACACTACGAAGGAGCTGGCGTATACACCGCCACGCTCTCCATCACTGCAAGTAACGGCTGCACCGCATCGGACTTTGTCAATATCACGATTTATCCCACACCCGAAGCAGCGTTCACTGTGACCAACCTCTGCGAAGGGGACACTGCACAATTCTGGGACATCACCCCTTCCTTTCCCAATTCACCAATCATTTCCTGGAACTGGGACTTCGGCGACGGAGCAACCTCTGCAGCGCAACACCCTGATCACTATTACAGCAGTGTCGGACAATTTGATGTCACGCTTACCGCGAGCAGTGGCCTCTGCACTGACAGCACCACCGGAACCGTGAACGTGGAACCCCGTCCGAATGCGGTTGCTCTGGTGGATGAAGTCTCCGGATGCTCACCGCTCACTGTGACATTTTCACACAATAGCTCCGGTGCGGTGACCTACCTGTGGACATTGGGTGACGGGACCATTTCCGATCAGGAGACGGTGACCCATACTTACACCAACAATACCGGAACAGACTCAACCTACCAGATTGTGCTGAGCGCATTCAATGCCTTCGGCTGTGAATCGCGGGACACGATTTATTTAGAGGTATTGGCAAATGCAGTTGCCGCTTTCTCTGATAACAATGCTATCCCTTCCTGTAGTCCATTTGATGCCGTCTTCATCAATCAGTCGCTGTATGCGAGTTCATATCTCTGGGACTTTGGTGACGGAGGAACATCCATTGCAGTAAATCCATCGCATCAATACGTAAACAACACCGGATTCCTTCAGATATATATGGCCGAGTTGATTGCTTTTGCAAGCAATGGCTGTCACGATACTACGTCCAATCCGATTATTGTATTTCCACTCAACAACTTTGCGTTCAATATGCAGCCTGCATCAGGCTGCAGTCCGCTAAGCGTGCAAATGCCATTGATTCAAGGCGTGCAGACGTATCAGTGGAACTTCGGCGATGGAGCCACATCCGCGCTTCCCACTCCGGTGCATCAGTACGTAAATAACACTGCCGCGCCGGTGGATTACACCATCACGCTCACGGGCACATCACCATTTGGCTGCACATCCACAACCACAAGTACCATTACAGTCTATCCGAATCCGGTTGCACAGTTTACCTCAGATATTACCGCAGGATGCAGTCCGCTGGTGGTGAATCTGAACAACATGACCCTGAACGCATCATCGTACTCCTGGAACTACGGTGACGGTCAATCCAGCGCAAACGACGATGCATGGCACGCCCATACGTTTGTCAATACTACCGGACAAACCCAGAATTACACCCTCACACTGACCGCCTCAAGTCCATTCGGCTGCAACTCGGTCGCCACACTTAACGTGCAGGTATATCCTCAGGTGACCGCTTCGTTCAATGCGCCTTCATTCCTCTGCTCACCGGCTGAAGCATTCTTTGCGAACACGGGAACTCCCGGACAGATCTATGAATGGAATTTCGGCAACGGGCAAAGCAGTGCGCAGCACAATGGTCAGACGACGTATCAGACATCCGGACCTGTACCCGAGACATTCAATGTGCTGCTGCAGGTGACCAGCACTCAGGGCTGCACGGCCACTGCAAATCAGCCGGTCACCGTAAATCCTGCACCTGTCGCGGAGTTTGCGCTTGACCAGAATCAGGCGTGTTCACCCGCTCCTGTAGTATTCGTGAATCAGAGCACCGGTGCAAACTCATTCACCTGGAACTATGGAGATGGAACATTCTCCAACAATGCCCAATCAGAACATTCCCATGTGTATAATGAGGTTGGAAATACTCCCGAGATTTTTCAGATTGTGCTTCAGGTAACCAGCTCTGCGGGATGCTCTGACAGCTATTCGCAGCAGTTCACGCTGTTTCCGGGTGTTGTTGCCGCTTTTGCAGGCGCAGGTTCAGGATGTTCGCCGTTCAATGCCGTATTTGTCAATCAATCTCAAGGCGCTGATGAATACACCTGGTCATTCGGCGATGGCAGCTATTCGACAGAAGTCAATCCAAATCACCTGTACATCGCAGGCGGAATGGATGATCTTACGTTTGAAGCGGAGCTCCAAGTGAGCAATTCTTTCGGATGCAGCGAAAGCACGAGTGCAATAGTGACCGTCAACCACAACCCCGTTGCCAATGTGAATGTGATCGAAGCAGAAGGATGTCTTCCGACTACCGTGCAATTGCAGAATAATACCATTGGTGCAGACAGCTACTTCTGGAACTATGGCAACGGCGAAACTTCTCAGACCTCAGCGGAAAATCACGAATTCATCTATTTCAACTATGCCCCTGATCTGGTGAACCACACCATCACCCTCACTGCAATGACCGATCAGGGATGCATATCCACCGATCAGGTGCAGGTGCAGGTTCCGGATCAGGTCATCGCTTCATTTCAGTCCATAAGCACAGGATGCACCCCTCTTCAGGTGCTTTTCGACAACAGCAGCACATCCGGATTCTCCTATTATTGGGCATTCGGGGACGGTGATATCTCCAATCAGGAAGAACCGGCACATACCTATTTTAACTGGGGTGCTACCGATACCACCTATCAGGTCATGCTTGTGGTGCAGAATGCGTTTGGTTGCGCTGACACCGCTTATGGTGAAGTCACCGTGCATCCTATACCGGTGGCGTCATTCGATGTAAGTCCGTTCATTCAGACCTGGCCCGATGCAACCATTGCCATTGACAATACCTCGACAGGAGGAAGCCTCATCCACGATTGGGAATTCGGCGATGGGGCGCAATCCGAACTGCAAGATCCGGGGACACATACCTATGCCACATGGGGCACCTATTCCGTGGAGTTGAATGTCACCAACGGCTCATGCTCCGATTCAGAAGTGCAGGAGGTGATCATCCTTCCCGCTCCGCCTTCCATAGCATTCCTCGGACCGGCGGAGGGCTGTGCTCCGCTGACCGTGAACTTCACGAATCAGTCCAGCAATTTCACCTCGTCCTTTTGGCAATTCGGGGATGGAGGTACCGCTAATGCGACAAATCCGGTGTACACCTACTACCAACCCGGAACGTACACAGTGACACTCACCATCACTGGTCACGACGGAGCCCCCCTGACCCTTACGCAGGAATACATCATCGAAGTATATCCCAGGGCGATTGCATTGTTCAGCCTTGCACCGTCCGAAGTGTCCATTCCGTCACAGCCATTGTACTGCATGAACTTGTCTCAGAATGCCACCATCTATGAATGGAATTTCGGTGACGGATCCACATCTGCTGCTGCCAATCCTGTGTATTACTATCAGGGAGAGGGTATCTTCACTGTGTCCCTTGCTGCCAACAACGAATTCAACTGTCCGGACACGATGACCGTCGTCGACGCCGTGTACGCGAGTGTGAGCGGAATGATCGACTTCCCGAACGCCTTTACACCGAACACCAGCGGGGCCAGCGGCGGAGCATATGACCCATTTGGATTTGACAATGACGTGTTTTTTCCAATGCATCGGGGGGTCGCGGAATACCAGCTTCAGATTTTTAATAAATGGGGCGAGTTACTCTTTGAAAGCAACGACGTGTATAAGGGATGGGACGGATACTACCGGGGAATTCTCTGTCGTCAGGATGTATACGCCTGGAAAGTGAAGGCCCGGTTTGCAGACGGGCAGAAATACGAAAATGCCGGAGATGTGACGCTACTCGTGAAGTGAAACCGCCCTGATTAAAGAGACCATGAACCGCTGCACCCTGATCCTGATCATTCTCTTCACCAGCGTCCGTGTCGTGTCGCAGGATCAGCAATTCACACAATTCTATGCCGCGCCAACCCACCTCAATCCTGCATTTGCCGGAGCATCGGTGCAAGGCCGATTTGCCATGCAATACAGGAACCAATGGGCGGCTATTCCCGGAGGGTTCAATGCCGGCAATATGGCGCTTGACCAATACATTCCATCCCTAAAAAGCGGAATTGGTTTGCTCGTGTCTCATGACCGCGCTGGTAGCGGAGCCTTGCGAAACACATCATTCAATTTTCAGTACGCCTATGAAGCCAAAATCCGGCGCAACGTGTTCTTTCGTCCAGCGCTGCAATTAGGATATGTTTCAAAAGCCATAGACTTTGACCGCCTCACGTTCTATGACCAGATGATCCGTGATAACGCGCAGACATCCCTTGAGCAGGGCCTTTTTCAACCGGTCGGCTTCTTTGATTTTGGAGGTGGCCTGCTGACTTACGGGCCAAACTTCTGGTTCGGTGTTTCTGCATTTCACGCGAATCGACCGAATGAATCCCTTTATGCGGAAGGCATTAATCCACTTCTCCGGAGAATCTCGGCTCATGGTGGTCTGCGTCTCCGGATCAAAGGGAATTCACTCAGCAAGCTTGATCATCACATCGTGCTTGCCGCGAATTATCAGTCGCAATATCTGTTTGACCAGCTCGACTTTGGGTTCTACTATGAGATTAGTCCGGTTGTGTTTGGGATCTGGTATCGGGGATTACCAGCGAAGTCGAATCAACTTGGATATCCCAACCACGATGCGGTGGCCGTGTTGCTCGGATTTCAGGCCAGCAAGTACAAAATCGGTTACAGTTATGACATTACCATATCTACATTGGGAGTGGGCACAAGCGCAGGTTCTCATGAACTCACTTTGAGTTATCAATGGTCGAAGAAAAAGCACCTTCGGGCCATGAAGAAACGAATCATGCCTTGCGCCAAGTTCTAATTCACAGGGGGAACGATATTAACCTCGCGCTCAAGCGTAATACCGAACAACCGTTCGATATCCTGAATGACCTGAGTTGACAGCGCATAGATGGCATCACCGGATGCATCTCCGTAGTTTACGAGAACGAGTGCCTGGCGCGAGTGTACGCCGCAATCACCCACTCGCCGGCCCTTCCAGCCGGCGCGCTCAATGAGCCAGCCCGCGGGAACCTTCACTTCTGATTCGTTAACGGGATAGCATGGCATATCCGGATAAGCGGTGAGCAAACCTTCATATTGAGCGCGGGCCACCACCGGATTCTTGAAGAAACTTCCTGCATTGCCAAGCACCTCAGGGTCCGGCAGCTTGGACTGCCGGATGCGGATGACGGCATTGCTCACTTCGCGAATCGTAATGCGATCCGGATTGGCCTTGTCCAGCTCCTCCTGAATCGCGCCATATTCGATGCGGAAAACCGGACGCTTGTTCAGCCGGAAACGGACAGACAAAATCACCCAATTATCCTTCTCAGTCCGTTTGAATATACTTTCCCGATAACCGAATGAACATTCGGTATTGCTGAATCGACATACAGACTGATTCTTCACGTTCATCGCCTCAACCGAATCAATAACTTCCCGGATTTCCACCCCGTATGCCCCGATGTTTTGCATCGGACCTGCGCCCACACTGCCAGGGATCAGTGAAAGATTTTCGACGCCGGCCCATCCCCGATCAATACAATGCAGGACAAATTGATGCCAGTTTTCTCCGGCTGCCGCATCCACCATAAAGTGGGTATCCGTTTCCGAAACCACCCGAATGCCTCTGAGCTCATTGCGAAGAATAATACCCTCGAAATCCGACCGGAAGAGCACGTTACTCCCACCTCCCAGAATCATGCCCGGCATAGAAAGGAATACCGGGTCAGTAAGCAACGTGCGCAACTCCATGAGTGAAGAGAAGCGTGCGAAGTACTGTGCAGACACATCCACATGAAACGTGTTGAGTCCGCGAAGTGGAATATTCTCCTGTATTAAGGGATGCATGGCCACAAAAGTGGCCCCTGCGGGACGCCGAACTGCCGGAGGCCGGATGCGTAATCGAACAACCCGTTGTTCACATATCCCTTCTTGTGCGGATAGTCCGGCACTCCTCCAAAAAGCCATTGAATTCCCGTTCGGAAATCTGTTCGATGCCGTCATGGACACACTCCAGTAAATCCCTGATGTGAAGCTTTTCCGGGTATTGAGCTGCGTGAATATGATGCTCGGTCCAGTAACCTCCGATCACCTGAATCTCGATCATTTCTTCCGGAGAAATAAGGTGATAATAGTTTTTTCCATTCGACCAACGCCGAAACTGGGGAAATTTTTTGTCGTTCACAGCGCAAATATCCGATGCCATGAGCACCTTTGGTGCATGCACGAAGCACCGCCATCGTTTATTCAGGAATGCGCAAGGGAGATTGCCGGGAGCCACGGCAAAGAACTCGCCGAAGTCACGATTGTTGTACCGGGGAAACGTGCAGGGTTGTTTCTCCGCAAGGCGCTTCGCGAAAATCTGGACGGGCCATTTTTTGCGCCCAGAATACTCACGCTGCCCTCCTTTTTCGAATGGTGTACCGGACACGTAACGGCAACCCGCACACTGCTGCTATTCAGGCTTTATGAGGCCTATTCACGCTTAAATACCGACCGGGAGGGTTTTGCACAATTCCTGAAATGGGGCGCGATGTGTCTGGACGACTTCAGCGATTTGGATCATGCGTTGGTCAATCCCGCTGACTTTTTCCGGGAACTTAAGGATATACGCGATATTGAGAACTGGAGTTTTTCAGCAGAGCCGCTCAGCGAATCGCAGGAGCAATACCGGAAATTCTGGTTGACCCTGGGTCCGCTGTACAGGGAGTTTATTACCGCTGATGGCCCTCCGGGGTATGCCGGGCTTGTGCGCGGCATTGCCGAAAAGCGCATTGAAAAGCGACCTGACCGGAAGGAGTCACACACCTGGTTGCTCGGCCTCTCCTCACTCACGCGCGCAGAAACCATGGCAACCGACATGCTCACCAGCGAAGCCGGAGCCACATACAGGTGGGACGTCGATGCGTGGTATGTCGGAGAAAAAGGCCATTCTGCCGGCACCTTTTTCACAACACGGCTAACGCGTGACACGCTTTCTCCTCCCTCTCATTTTCAGGAAACGGAGCGCAGCATTCATGTGCACCAGTGCACCACAGCGACCGGGGAAATGTGGGCATTGCAGGAACGCCTTGCTGAAATGACCGCTGACCAACTCCGCAAGGCAGTGGTGGTAGTGATGGACGAACAAACCGTGCATCCCTTTCTTCAGGGTCTGCCAGAGCTACCGGTAAAAATCAATGTAGCGATGGGACTGGCACTGCGCCATGAGCCACTCTTCAGGCTCATGCGCGATCTGCTGCATTTGCATGCGCAATACACCGGACACGAAAAACGGGGCATCTATCACGCACACTTCACGCGCGTCGCTTCTAACCCGTTGTTTCCTTTGCTTACCGGCATTTCAGGAAGCAGGATTCAGCAATGGATCCGCAAGGGGAGTCTGATTCGCATCACGGGAGCACATTTTGCAGAACTGGTTCAGCGCTATCCGGGATCTGAGGCATTTATCACCCAGTGGCTCGCTGCTCCGCTTAACCCGGCTGACTGGCTGAATCAGGCGCGGTCGTTTGTACTGTCCCTGTACGAAGAGCAGCACGATGCCATGCTGCATGAAACTGCGCTGCGCATGCATCAGTTGCTGCATCAGATCACCGGATACGCGGATACTTACGAATGGCTTTCCAGCTATGAGGATCTCGAGGCCGTGTTCAGAAGCCTCGTTGCGCGAGAAACAGTGGCGTACAGCGGGGAGCCCCTGGAAGGCTTGCAGGTCCTCAGCATGGTTGAAACGCGAGCGATCGACTTTGAATATGTGATGATCGTGGGGGCAAATGAAGACCTCCTTCCCGGTGGCGGATTGTATCATAGCCTTGTGCCTTTTGATCTGCGTCGCTATCATGGGATGACTTTGCCGTCCGATCGCGAAGCGACTTACGCTTACACCTTTTACAGGCTCATTCAGCGCAGCATGCGAGCAGACTTATACTATGCAGGAATTGTAGCTGACTTCCGCGGTTCAGAGCAATCCCGGTACATCACGCAGCTCGAGCTGGAGCTGCCTATGCGCGACACCCGAAGCGCACTATTCAAGCACCGCGTGGTTTCGCCTCCGGGGAAATTGCCGGATCAATCCGAGGCATTCATGCGTTCCGGGTTTTCGGATGAACGTATCAAAGCGTGGATGGAGCGGGGGATTTCCCCATCCTCAATAGGTTCATTTCTCCGTTGTCCGAAGGACTTCTATTATAAATACGTGCTTGGAGTAGGTGAAACGGAAGAGCTCGAAGAACAGATTTCAGTGTCCGTATTCGGCACTGTAGTGCACAAAGTGATGGAGCATTTTTTGCGCGCATTCGAGGGGAGCTATCCTGAGGCCGATGACTGGAACGAGCTGCGCGCAAGCCTTCACGAGCGAATCCTTGAAGCCGCGCGCGAAGCTGCACCAGGACAGCGACTTGACACCGGTTTTAACCTTATTCAGCTTGAGGTGATGGAAGATATGTTAAAGCGGCTGATCCGGTTCGAAGAAGAAGCTCACGATACGCTGGGCAAGACCGGCAAAACACATATCATCCGAAAGGCAGAAGAAGACCTCTCTGCAGAATTGCCTGATCATATTCATGGATTTGGACATCCTGTGAGGCTCAGAGGAAAGGCGGACCGCGTTGATGAAATCGGCAACGGTGTGCTCATCATCGACTACAAATCAGGAAAAATCAAGGCAGATGAAGTCAGTCCGGGCAAATCCACCGAGGATTGGTTCTCAGGAAAGAAAAACAAACTCATTCAGGTACTCAGCTACGCCTATATGTATTGTTCAAACGGACACGATCCCAAACGTGTGAACGCAGGACTACTGAGCCTTGTGGACCTCGACGCGGGCCTTCACTCGCTGGAAGGTCTGAAAGAAGAATTTCCCCAGTGGAAGGAGATTTTTGAGCGCGAACTCTGTGCCTTTCTGGGGCGAGTGAGAAACCTGGAACAATTTGAGCACAACCCGGACAGCAACCATTGCGAACTTTGCAATCCTGCATGAAGCCGCGCGTTCTCATTATCACCTACTACTGGCCACCTTCCGGAGGCGGCGGTGTGCAACGATGGCTGAAGTTTGCCAAATACCTTCCGGAGAATGGCTATGTGCCCGTGATCTATACGCCGGAAAATGCGGATTATCCCGTATTGGATGAAAGCTTGCACGCGGAAGTGCCTGCTGAGGCTATTGTATTGCGGCAGCCAATCTGGGAGCCCTACCGGACATTCCGCAAAGTTTCCTCAGAAGGGGATAAAAGTGTGTCGGCAGGCTTCATCCGCAGCGGAAAAAAGGAAAGTATCAAGACCCGAATGGCGCAATGGCTCAGAGGCAATCTGATCATTCCGGATGCCCGGCGTTTCTGGATAGAGCCCTCCTTTCGCTATCTCACCCGCTACCTGCGTGAAACGCCTGTGGATGTAATCGTGAGCACCGGACCACCGCACAGCATGCACCTCATTGCCTTGAAGGCGAGCAAATCAACGGGGATACCATGGCTGGCGGACTTCCGTGATCCGTGGGTCAATATGGACAATGCCGACAAATTCAGAATGACCCGGCTGGCATGGCAGGTTCATGAACGGATGGAGCGGAACGTGTTGAGTGCTGCAGATGCGGTCGTAACTGTAAGCTGGCACCTCTCTGCACAGTATGAAAAATTGCGTGGACGGGAAGTCCTCACCATCACCAACGGATATGACCATACTGATTTCGCAGGAGTCGAATCTGTGGACACCAGCGAATTCATTATCGGACATTACGGCACTTTCGGAGAAGACCGAAATCCGATTGCATTATGGGATGTGCTGGATGAACTCACGCAGGAGCGTGCTGATTTTGCGCAAGCGCTGCGTGTGCAACTGATCGGGCCGACAGATGTGACAGTGCTGGAAGCGGCCTGCAGCAAGCATTTCGGGGCACAGGTTAATCACATCCCTTACCTCAGTCATGATGCGATCATCAAGCAGATGAGCATGACCTCACTGCTGCTGGTGATCCTCAATCAGAACGCCAACGAAGAAGGGCGGGTCACCGGAAAAATCTTTGAATATGTGGCCAGTCGCAAGCCGGTGCTCGGTCTGGGCTCAGTGACCAGCGATTGTGCGCGTGTGATTCAGGACACGAAGTGCGGGGAAATGATCGCATTCAATGACAAGGCGCGTATCCGTTCATTCATCCTGGATGCCTATGAAAAACGACTTTCATTCACCGCTGCGGACTCTGCGGTCCGATACTCCAGGCAATCGCTTACGCGTGACCTGGCTCTGACGCTTGACCGACTGAGGGAGAGCCGTTCAGTCAAAAGGAATATCTGAAGCCGGCCTGTTCGGGCTCCTGCCCGCTCTCGCCTGCTGTGAAGCCACAACCAGTTTCTTCGCCTTTTCAATGCTGGTGTTCAACTCAAAACCAATCAGCAAGATCATGCAGTTGAAGTTGAGCCAGATCAGCAGCAACAGCAGCGTACCCAGTGAGCCGTAGAGCTTGTTGTACGTAGCAAAGTGATTTACGAAATAGGCGAATGCGACCGATGCAATGATGAAAAACAGCGTACCGAAAGTAGCTCCCGCATTAAAGAAACGCCACTTCTTTCGACTCTTTGCGCTCATGCCTACATTGTAAAGTGTGGTGATGACTGTATACACCAGAAAGACCGAAATCAACCACTGCGCGAAATTCAGCAGTGGCACATCATTCTCGGTAATCAGGCCTATCTCATTCAGGTACTCCAGCGCCGCACCGCTGAAAATCATCATGGTTACTGCAAGGATTAAAAAGATACCAAGCACGAAGATCAATACCACACTGGCCAGGCGCAGCAGCAGCGGATTGTCCTTTTCATCGAGGTGATAGCTTTCGCTGAACCCCAGCAGAATCGCGTTGATACTGCTCGACGCGTAATACATCGTAAGGATAAAACCGACTGAGAGCAGTGTACTGTGCCGTTTGTTGATGAGGTCATCAAGCGTCGATTCAAACAGGGTAAATGTATCTCCCGGAAAAAACTCGCTGATGCTTTGAAGCAGCTGCTGCTGAAAATCAGGAATCGGAATATAGGGGATGAGCGTGAGAAGTAATATGATCCCCGGGAAAAAAGCGAGAAACAGGCGGAATGAAATCGCTGCGGCACGTGTGGGAACGGCTCCCTTCCAGATTGCTTCCATAAAAAACCGGGACACATACCACAGCGAAAGCCCCTGAAACCCTGGAGGTTTAATGCTCCGCAAGGCACGCACAAGAGTGCGCACTGCGCGAAATCTTCCGATTTTAAAGAGCCACTTCCCTTCCATAGTGCTGCGACAAAATTATTTGATCGCCTTCAGACTGAGGTCCAGACTACTTATCTGATGCGTCAACGCCCCTACTGAGATGTAATCCACTCCGGTTTCGGCAAAGCTCCGGATGGTGGCCTCCGTAATACCTCCGGAAGCTTCGGTTTCCATGCGGCGACCGATCAATACCACGGCTTCGCGCAGTGCATCCGGAGTAAAGTTATCCAGCAGGATGCGGAAGACAAATCCGTCATCGAGGATAGCCTTTACCTCATCGAGGTTGCGCGCCTCTGCCTCTACACGAAGGTCGCGGCCCGTGCGATTGAGGTATTCCCGAACCATGCGCAACGCCTCCGGCATGCCGCCTGCATAGTCCACGTGATTGTCCTTGACCATGATCATATCATAGAGGCCGAACCGGTGATTGTATCCGCCTCCTGTGCGCACAGCCAGCTTTTCAAAATACCGGAATCCGGGAGTGGTTTTACGCGTATCGAGCAGACGGCACCCAGTGTCATCAATGAGTGATGCCAAATGATTTGTTTTGGTTGCGATACCACTCATGCGCTGCATGATGTTGAGCGCAAGCCGCTCGGAAGTGGTAATGCTCCGTGAAGGTCCCGCGACTGTGAAAGCCACGTCACCCGGCTTCACAGCCATGCCGTCCTTCAGCAGGGGTTCAAAGCGAAGCGAATCATCAACCAGACGGAACACCCGCTGGGCAATCTCCACACCGGCAAGAATGCCATGGTCTTTAACCAGCAGCCGCGCAGCGCCCCTTGCGGATTCCGGAATTGTAGCCAGTGAGGTGTGGTCGCCATCACCGATGTCTTCCGCCAGGGCCATCCGCAGAAAGCCATCGATATCAAAATCTCTTGATTCCATGGGAGCAAGGTAGCACGGGAAAATACTACTTTTGCCCACCTTTCGCCCGGATCCGTTCCGGAGAAAACGGACAATGGCCCAGCTAAACCATTCCCCCTCCCCCACGAGCCTCCCGCTTTCGGAAATGGCTGAACACCTGATCGGGTCTGAAATCATCAAACTCGGAAATGAAATCCGTGAGCGCCTGAACAAGGGCGAGCACATATATAATTTCACGATCGGCGATTTTGATCCGAAGTATTTTCCGATTCCCGTTGAATTAAAAGAAGCCGTGATCGCATGCTACGAAGAGGGCTTTACGAATTATCCCGTCGCTAATGGTTATCCGGAATTGCGCAAACAGGTATCTGCGCTTATCCGCAAGACGCAGGGGCTGGACTATTCCCCAGAAGAAATACTGATCGCGGGCGGGGCGCGACCGGTGATCTACGCGGCTTACCGGGCCATTCTCGATCCCGGAGATAAAGTGGTATTTCCTGTTCCATCCTGGAACAACAATCACTACACACACCTTGCAGGGGCGCAGGCCGTGATGATCGAAACGGGGGCTGAAAACCACTTTATGCCAACTGCGGCGTCTCTTGCTCCGAATCTTGCAGGCGCCACATTGCTTGCGCTGTGCTCGCCGCTGAATCCAACAGGCACCGCATTCACAAAAGCCCAACTGGAGGAAATCTGTGATCTCGTGGTTGCGGAAAATGCGCGCAGAAAACCCGGAGAAAAACCACTTTACCTCTTGTACGACCAGATCTACAACCTGCTCACCTTTGGTGACACAGAGCATGTGGATCCCGTATCGCTTCGTCCGGAAATGCGTCCATACACCCTTTTCGTGGATGGTATTTCAAAGAGTCTGGCCGCTACGGGAGTTCGTGTGGGTTGGTGCTTTGGTCCGGAATTTCTGATTGATAAAATGAAGTCGATTCTAGGTCACGTAGGCGCATGGGCGCCGCGCCCGGAGCAGATCGCCACCGCGCGGTACTTTGCGCAGCCCGATGCGTTGAATACTTACCTCAACTGGATCAAGAAGGAAATTCACGGCCGTCTGCTCGGATTTTACAACGGCATCAGCGCGCTTCAGGCACAAGGCTATCCCGTGGAGGCTGTGGCCCCTCAGGGGGCGATTTACCTTACTATTCGCATTGATCTCACGGGAAAGAAGACCACAGACGGACGTGAACTGAAGACCACAGAAGACACCACGGCCTACCTGCTTTCAGACGCCAGGCTAGCGGTGGTTCCATTTTATGCCTTCGGGTCGTCGCGGGAGTCGCGATGGTACCGGTTATCCGTTGGCACCGCATCCATGTCGGATATGAGCGGTGCGCTTGAGAGCCTTCGTCAGGCCCTTGAAAAGCTCAGTTGAGCGCGGATTTGTGCCGCTCATTACCCCATTGTTACCGTTAACACATCTCAACGTCTCCCACAGGAGCAAGGTCGTATTTTCGCGACGGAAACCGAAAAACCTGAATGGAAAATAAAAACTACTGCGTCATTATGGCCGGAGGGGTGGGCTCACGCTTTTGGCCGATGAGCCGGACTACCTTCCCGAAGCAGTTTCATGATATTCTTGGCGTAGGTCGCACGTTGCTTCAAATGACTTACGACCGGTTTCTTCCTGTGTGCCCGAAGGAGCACATTCTGGTGGTGACCAATGAACGGTACCGCGACCTTGTGCAACAACAGTTGCCGGATCTTACCCCAGAGCAAATACTGTGTGAGCCGTTCATGCGCAACACAGCGCCATGCATTGCTTATGCCTCATTCTGGATTGCCGAGCGCGCCACTGATGCACAAATTATTGTAGCCCCAAGTGACCATCTCATCTTGAACAATGATGAGTTCCGTCGAGTGATTGATGTAAGTCTAGCGCAGGCAAAATCCAGCGGCAATCTTGTTACACTCGGCATTAAACCGACACGTCCGGACACCGGCTACGGCTATATTCAATGGACAGACGAGAAATCCGGCAACCCTGATTCGCTCATCAAGCGTGTGAAGACATTCACCGAGAAGCCGGATATCGAGCTGGCACGGGACTTTCTCGAAAGCGGTGACTTCTACTGGAATAGTGGCATCTTCATTTGGTCGCTGCCTACCATTCTTCATGCATTCAGCGCCTATCTGCCGGATATGTTCAAGGCATTCTCCGAGGGGGCGGGAGTATACGGCACAGCGGCCGAAAAGGATTTCATCACACGCACCTACGGTATTTGCGAAAACATTTCCATTGACTACGGCATCATGGAAAAGGCGCGCAATGTGAACGTTGTGCTCGGTGATTTCGGATGGAGCGATCTCGGCACCTGGGGCTCTCTTCACACGCATCTGGCGCACGATGAATTCCGCAATGGCACAGTCGGTAAAAACGTACTGTACTATAACTGCTCAAACAATGTGGTGCACGTGGCGGGCGACAAACTTGCGGTGCTCCACGGCCTGAATGGCTTCATTGTAGTGGATACCGGTAATGTACTGCTTGTGTGCAAGAAGGAAGATGAACAAAAAATCAAGCAGTTCGTCAACGACATTAAGATCAAGAAAGGCGAAGACTGGATCTGATGTGTGGCTGCGCAGCTGTGCACTCAGGGCATTACCGGCTTGTACTGATTCTTGAAGTAGGGTTCGAACAGAATCATCGTGAGCACAAATTTGCCACCGTCCTCCACGACTCCGAGTTCAATCGTTGGTCGCTTCTGTTGATCGGCCATTTTCCCTGAGTTGAATTCAAGCATCGTTTTCATGGAGCCAACGTATGCAGAGTTGTACGTGCGGCGGCTCGCATACTCCCCCGCAGGGAGCCAGGCGGCGATTTCAGCAGTTATTTTCTGAAGGGCAGTTTCAGCCTCGTCTGCGGAGGGATACGTCTTCTCACATTTTGCGCCATACACTCCGAGCGTTTCATCTTTTATGACGTTCACCCGGTCAAAACCCTTCATCGCGGGCTTGCTATTCTGCAAGCCTTTGATACTCGTTGTAAAAGCCGATTGAAAATCGGTTTTCAATCCCTCCTGTGCCACACCGAAGGAGGCAGTAAGGCACATACACACCAATGCGAAGAGCGCTTTCATTGCGTTACATTTAGAATCCGAAAGATAACCCCGGGGTGCACCATTGGCGACATCCCCCGAAACTATTCTCTTTTAAAACGAATGCAATTCGCGGAAGGCTGATTATGCGAGACTTCCAACCATTTTCCGCGGATCGACCCATTCATCGTACTGTTCGGCGGTGACGTAGCCCAGGCGCACGGCCTCTTCCTTCAGGGTAGTGCCGTTCTTATGTGCTGCCTTCGCAATTTCAGCCGCACGGTAATATCCGATTTTGGTATTGAGAGCCGTAACCAGCATGAGTGATGCATCCACCAGTTCTTTGATGCGGGTTCGGTTGGGTTCGATGCCCTGAGCGCAGTGCTCATCGAATGACATACAGGCATCACCGAGGAGCATGGCGCTATGAAGGAAGTTGGAGGCCATCAACGGCTTGAATACGTTCAGTTCATAGTGCCCCTGAGTACCTCCGATGGTGATTGCCACATCATTTCCCATCACCTGTGCGCATACCATGGTGAGTGCCTCGCATTGGGTTGGATTCACCTTGCCCGGCATGATGCTTGAGCCCGGTTCATTTTCAGGAATGAAAATTTCTCCGATGCCGCTGCGCGGTCCGCTGGCCATCATGCGGATGTCATTGGCAATCTTGTTCAGTGAAACAGCGAGCTGCTTCAATGCACCGTGGGACTCCACCACCCCATCGTGTGCGGCAAGCGCTTCAAATTTATTTGGGGCAGACACGAATGGCAGACCGCTGAATTCTGCAATTTTCTGCGCCACAAGGCTGGAGTACCCCGCAGGAGTGTTGATTCCGGTGCCTACTGCAGTACCACCGAGAGCGAGCTCTGAAAGGTGCGCGAGTGTATTCTTCAGAGCGCGAAGACCATGTTCAAGCTGGGCCACATAGCCGCTCAACTCCTGACCGAGTGTCACCGGAGTCGCATCCATCAAGTGCGTGCGGCCAATCTTGACCACATCCATAAACTCCGCGCTTTTACGTCGCAGCGTGCTGCGCAACTGCTCCACACCCGGGATGGTTTTCTTTACCACCATTTCATAGCACGCGATGTGCATGGCGGTAGGATAAGTATCGTTTGAACTCTGGCTCTTGTTTGCATCATCATTTGGGTTGATGAACGGAGTTCCTTCACCGAGTATGCCACCGCTGAGCACGTGTGCGCGGTTAGAGATTACCTCGTTTACATTCATGTTGCTCTGCGTACCTGAGCCTGTCTGCCAGATCACAAGTGGAAACTGATCGTCGAGCTTGCCTGCGAGAATTTCATCGCACACCTGAGCGATCAGGTCGCGCTTTTCCACAGGAAGCACGCCCAGCTCACAATTGGCATGCGCAGCAGCCTTTTTGAGAATGGCGAATGCGCGGATGATTTCCATTGGCATGGTCGCTTCCGGACCAATTCGGAAATTGTTGCGCGAGCGCTCTGTCTGCGCTCCCCAGTAGACATGAGCGGGTACTTTAACCTCGCCCATGGTGTCTTTTTCAATGCGGTAATTCATGGTATTCTGCTTATAGCCTTATTCAATTTGCGCGCCCTTCACCGAATGATGCAGGTTCATTTATACGTCGGCAGCGGCCTTTCCTTTTTGCATGAGAAATGCCTTCAGGAATTCGCCTATTTCTCCGTTCATCACCCCATCCACGTCGGATGTTTCCTGTCCGGTGCGCACATCCTTCACCAGTTTGTAGGGCTGCATCACGTAGTTGCGGATCTGAGAACCCCATTCGATTTTCTTCTTGCCTGCCTCAATTTCATCGCGGGCAGCATTGCGCTTTTCCAATTCCATTTCATAGAGCTGGGACCGTAAAAGCTGCATCGCCTTTTCCTTGTTCTGAAGCTGCGAGCGAGTTTCAGTATTGTCGATAATGATGCCGCTGGGCTTGTGTCGCAGGCGCACGCCGGTTTCAACTTTGTTCACGTTCTGTCCGCCAGCACCCCCTGAACGGAACGTATCCCAGGTGATGTCTGCCGGATTGATATGAATTTCGATGGAGTCATCCACGAGCGGATATACATATACACTCACAAATGAGGTATGACGACGGGCATTGCTGTCGAACGGGGAAATACGCACAAGCCGGTGTACCCCGTTCTCACCTTTGAGCATGCCGAAGGCAAACTCACCGTCGAACTCCAGCGTACATTGCTTTACGCCGGCTACGTCACCTTCCTGAAGGTCCAGTTCCTTGACTGTGTAGCCGTTCTTCTGCCCCCACATGATGTACATCCGCATGAGCATTCCTGCCCAGTCGCAGCTCTCTGTTCCGCCTGCACCTGCAGTAATCTGAAGCACGGCATTGAGGCCATCTTCCTCTGCGGAGAGCATATTCTTGAATTCAAGATCGGCGATGCGCTGCTCTGCAACTGCATACTGCTCAGCGAGCTCCTCTTCAGAAGCTGCCCCTTCCTTGTAAAATTCGTAAATCACCTGAAGGTCGTCCACTGCCGATCGGCATACGGACCATGAATCGACCCATCCCTTGCGGGTGCGGATGGCACGCATCGTGGCTTCCGCTTTTTTCGGGTCATCCCAGAAACCAGGATCCTGAGTTAATTTTTCGTCTTCGAGAATCTGAAGTGTTTTCGATTCGACGTCAAAGGTACCTCCCGAGCGCGACAACGCGCTCATTCAGCTCCCCAATCGCATCCAGTGTGATGGCCATTTGCTGAAAATTGTTTTCGTCTGCGAAAGTACGAACGGTAAAGAGGAATTCGTGATTTCTTTCTACTTTGCTCCCCTAATCCCGATCAACATGGATATAATCGACCAGCCTGGCTTGCAGTCCGAAGGCTATCTGACGATGGAAGAAGCGGAGCGCAGAGGCTATCGTTTTGCCTTCGACTCCTATTTCAATCAAGTCATTCATCTGCTGAAGAACAATCTTGGTACGTATGTGCTTGCTGCGCTTATCAGCTTGTCCATTTCCATTTTCAGCTCCTTCATCCCGTTCATCGGTTCGTTTCTGGGGATTTTCCTTGCGCCGGGTTTTTATGCCGGGTTCGTGCTTATTTCGAAAAAAGCCGCTGACGGTGACCGCCCTGAGGCAGGGGATATTTTCTCCGGGTTCAAAGGCCAGGTATACGGACGCGTGCTGGTCACTTATCTGCTCGTTATACTGATCGCCATGGGCTGCGTTATTCTGGCGGTGCCTATTGTCATTGCTTCAGGTCCTGACATCGCAGTGATCACCGAGTTCTTTGAAGATGCCGCGCGCGGTGGACAGCCCGATCCTGATATGATTCCCGACTTCTTTGCACGTCCGCAAATGCTTTGGCTGATGATTCTTGTCGTTTTTGTACTTGTCTATGTAAGCGTGTGCCTTTGTCTGGCGATGACCTTTGCCACGTTGCATTCATCGAGGCCCGCAGAGGCCATCCGCAACAGTTTCCGCATTGTGCGCAAATCATGGTGGTGGTTTCTTGCTTACACCTGGTTGCTCAGCATCTGCGCCTCACTCGGCATCATTGCACTTTGCATCGGTTTTTTCGTTACCTATCCCCTTCCGTTCATCGGAAGTTTTGTGGCATTTGATCAGATCATGAAAGGCAAAAACCCTAAATACTCCGTCTGACCATGGAAATCATTGACGCCGGTGGCCTTTCAGGGCATCAGAACGATCCGGAAAAAATCGCCCGCGACGGCTATCCGTTTCGAATGGGAGAGTATCTGAATTTCGCGTTTGCGGTGCTTCAGAAAGACCCGTTGAAATTCTTCGCGTATGGGTTTATCTCAGCTGTCATCGCCGGCGTGCCTTTTCTTGTGTATCCTGCATATGCCGGTTTTTTTATCGTAGCAGATAAAATCAAAAAAGGCGAACCGTATGTATTTGAGGATTTCTTTGGCGGCTTCAAGGACAAGATCGGACCACTGATCATTGCCTCTATTGTGGCTCAATTGCTCATCTTCGTGGGGCTGTTGCTTTGCATTCTCCCGGGTATTTATCTCGCGATAGCGTGGTCATTTGCCATTCCCTTTGTTCTTTTTTACACCGGAGATTTCTGGCAGGCCATGGAATTGAGCAGAAAAGTAATTACCAAAAACTGGTTTGGGTTCTTTGCCCTGGTGCTTGTCGCGGCATTGCTCTCCGGGCTTGGGGTCATTCTCTGTTTCGTGGGTATTTTCCTCACCCTGCCTATCTTCTACTTGTCGATCTACGCGGCTTATGAAGATGTGGTAGGTACCGGAAAATAATCCTCACACAGCGCAACGGCTGCATCGGCCGGAAAGCCTTTAGTAATCAGGTGGCGAATTGCCTTGTGCTTCTTTTGCCATGCCTGCAAGCCCTTCAGTTTCGGCTCCAGTTTGTGCAGTAAATCCCGCATCATCGGAGTTATTTCTTCTGCCGGAAGCTGCCTCACTGCGCAGGAGATGTTTTGGTCAGATACGCCTTTGGCTTTGAGTGCATGAATGATTTTATTCGCGCCCCATTTTCGGAACCGGAAATGATCATTGGCAAAGGCACAGGCATAGCGCCTTTCATTGAGCAAATTGTCACGGATTAGATCGGCTATCAGCTCTTCCCGCTCATGTGGCGGAATACCCCACCGGTATAGCTTGCTGCGCACATCGGTGTGAGCGCGCTCTGCGCGGTTGCACCACTGCCGGATTTTTTCACGAACCACTTCGGTCGGATATTTTCTGGGATTCATCATCGGTCAACAGGCCCCACGAAATTACACAGAAGATCAGACGAGCAGGAACTCACCGCCTACCTTCGCGAGGTGAAAAACAAACGGGCTATCCATCTTCTTCTTGCGGCCAATGCCGTCAGCGGCTTTGCTCAGGGCATTTCGCTCATAGCCATTCCCTGGTATTTCGCATCCGTGCTGAATATGGAAAGCTATTTCGTGACGGCATTTCAGCTCATCACGTGCGTCACGTTGTTCCTGAGTTTATACAGCGGCACGCTCATCGACCGCTACAACCGCAAGCAGCTTTTCCTAGGGCTTAACGCAGTGGGGTTTTGCGTGCTGTCCGGCACTGCCTGCTATGGTTATTTCCGTGGCGAGCTGCCCCCGCTCGCTATTGTTGGAGTGCTTGCCTTTTCCGTGTTCTCCTTTCAGGTGCACTATCCCAATCTCTACGCGCTCGGTCAGGAAGTGGTGGGAAAAGAAAACTACGGGCGCTTCAGCTCCATGATTGAGGTGCAGAATCAGGCGACCATCATTTTCTCAGGCGTGTTTTCCATCCTTCTTCTTCCCGACTCGGGCAAGGGAGGAATGGGCGTTCGGGAAGCGCTGGGACTGGATATTTCGCCCTGGGCAATGCACGACATATTTCTGATGGACGGTATTTCCTATGCGGTTGCGTATTTTATTATTTCGGGAATTTCGTACACCCCTGAACGCATCCGGCACATTGAAAGAGGCACGGTATGGAAACGCCTGACCACCGGATTTCACTACCTGCGCCGGCATCCCCGGTTATTTGTGTTCGGAGTGACCAGTCACACGGTATTCGTGGTCACCATTACCCATGGATTTTACCTCATAAATCTCTATATAGACAATTATCTGGGCGAGGGATCAGAGGTGTATGCGACCAGCGAAATTCTGTATTCCGTGGGCGCCCTGCTCGCCGGGCTGGCGGTCCGCAGGCTTTTCAGAAAATGGCTTCCTGAGCGGGCCATTCTCGTTCTGATGCTGCTCGCCATTGCCATTTTCCTCATGCTCGCGTTTACACGATCGTATGTTTTCATGTTCCTTTTTCAGTTTCTGGTAGGCTTGTCCAATGCCGGCGTGCGGGTGCTGCGGCTAACGGCGCTGCTGTCGCGGGTGGACAACGAGGTCATAGGTCGCACAGAAAGTATTTTCAATTCCGCCAATATTTTCCTCCGGTTGATTGTGCTTAGTGTACTTGGTACAGCATGGTTTTCAGCGGGGGAAAATGTGCCCAGAGCTTATTTGGCCAGCGCCATCTTCCTCATAATCACGATGATTCTTTTGTGGCGCTTCGGGGTGCAACAAACCGATGAAGGTCAACGTACACGATGATTTTTATACACAAATCACACTATCCGGCAGGCAGCCCCTTGCGCTACATTTGCAGCAGAAAAGCTGACCCACTTCACCCTTTACGATGAAGGAACAACTGATTGAAAAACTGAATGCTCTTCTGGAGACAGAGGACATTATGTCCGTGCGCGAGGCCGTGCGAGACATCCGCAACGACTGGAAGGCAGAGACTGCGAAAGAGAGGCAGATCCAGCAAGAGGCATTCAATGCCCGCGAGGACAAACAGGAAGGAGAGCAGTTCTCCTACATCCCCCATGAGCGCGAAGAGCGCTTTCAGGAACTCCTTAAGAAATACGAAGACCGCATTGAGGAGCATGGCAAAAAACTCGCGGCCGAACGTCAGCACAATTTTAATATCCGTCAGATTATCCTGTCGGAATTTGAACTGCTCCGCAGCGAAGAGAACATCGGCAAGGCCTTTGCCACTCACAAGGAACTGAAAGAGCGCTGGGACGCTGCAGGCGATGTGCCGGGTGACAAATACCACGAAGTCCAGGAGAAATGGCACCGCCTGAATCAGGACTTCTTTTATCAGATAAAAATTTACAAAGAACTTCAGGAGCACGACCTCAAGATCAACCTCAAGAAGAAAGAAGAGTTGATTGAAGAGGCCCGCAAGCTTAGCGAAATTGCTCAGATCAGCGATCTTGAGGTATTGACGCGCAAACTCCAGCGCGAGTGGATGAATGTGGGACCTTCTCCGCGTGAAACATTCAAAGAACTCGGCGATACGTTCTTCGGATTGCTGCGTGATGCACAGACCAAAATCCAGGCATACTATGACGAGCTGCATTCACACAGTGAAGAAGCGCTCGCAAAGAAGCGTGCGCTCGTGGATAAGATGAAAGAAATTCTGGCACTTGAACTCAGTCAGCAGGCCGCATGGAACCGCTGGACCGATGAAGTGCTGAAATGTCAGGAAGAATGGAAAACCACGGGTTGGGCCCGCAAGCGCGAAAACGAGGAGATCTGGCAGGAGTTTCGCGGGCTGTGTGACTTGTTTTTCAGCAAGCGAAAAGCGTTCAATGAGCAGCGCAAATCAGTCTTTACTGAACACAAGGAAAAGAAAGAACAGCTCATCGAGCAAGCCAGGCAGCTCCAGGAAAGCAGCGACTGGAAGTCCACTACAGAAGCACTCAAAAAACTGCAGGATCAGTGGAAATTGATCGGGTCCGCAGATCCGCGCGATGAGCAAAAACTCTGGCAGCGTTTCCGCTCCGCCTGTGATGTGTTCTTTAATCGCAAGAAAGAACACTTCGGTGAAGTATCAGGACAGCAGGAAGAAAACCTGCGCCTGAAAGAAGCCCTCCTCGGCGAAATCGAACAGGTGCAATTGTCAGGAAACCGCAACGAAGACCTTCGTATTCTAAAAGAAATTTCAGAGCGTTGGCATGCAGTCGGTTTTGTGCCACGTGAAAAAGTGAAGGATATCATGGACCGCTACAATAAGTTTCTGGATACCCTTTACGGCCAGCTCAACGCGCGCCGCGAAGAGCAGGAGATGACGGCGTTCCGTTCGCGCATACAGACGGTCAAAGCCGACGGCGGCGACAGCGGTGTGCGCAGGGAACGCAATTTCCTGCGTGACAAAATGGAGCGCCTGCGCGGGGAAATCCGTCAGTACGAAAACAACATGGGCTTCTTCACCGGAAAAGGGGCCGAGAATATGCGCAAGGAGATCGAAAAGAAGATCAAAAATGCCGAGCGCGAAATTGAGGATTTAAAGAAGAAGATCGCATTGATGGACGGGCAGTAAGCCCGTTCATTTTTCACGCATACGGGTAACGATTGACGTGGTGGAAAAACCCGCCACCAGATCGATTACCTCTACCCTTCCGCCATGCTGAAGCACTTCGTCAGACCCGACAATGTAACGCTTGTCTGAGCGGTCGCGCACCTCCGGGGAGTAATCGCCGCCTTTCACCAGCACATCCGGCAAGATGGCCTGAATGACCTTCAGCGGAGTGTCCTCGGTAAATACAAGCACGGCGTCCACGCACCGCAATGCGGCAATCAGCGCAGCACGTGCATGCTCAGGATTGATCGGGCGTTCCGGGCCTTTGTTCAGCCTGCGCACAGAGTCATCACTGTTGATGCCAACCACCAGACGATCGCCCAGTTTCTTCGCAGCGTTCAGATAAGTGACATGTCCGATGTGAAGAATATCAAATACCCCGTTGGTGAATACAATGCGATCCCCCTGCTCTTTCCATGTGCGGACGAGCTCCGTCAATTCGGGGAGGGTACTGCAGTGATTCACAAGCGGATTTTTTTGGCGGTCACCACGACAAAGCCGAGAGCACCTGCAAGAATATCAAAAAGCGTTTTTCCTGACCACGAGATGAGAGCAAATATCTTACCCACTTTGCGGTCGTAGCCCAGCGCAGCGAATGCCAGCTCAGACATGCCGTGATAAGCACCGGCCCCGCCGGGAGTGGGCACCAGCATGCTCAGACTGCTCGCCCCCATGAAGAAGATAGTGTCATCCAAACCCATCTCATGTGTTTCAGGAAGCGCGCGCATAATACACCAGGTCATGAGCATCCAGCAGGTCCAGATGCCTATGCTGTACGCCGCGAACAATGCCTTGCGGCGGATTTTTACAATGGAGCGAAGCCCGGTCCAGATGCCCAGCAGAAAATGATTGATGCGCGAAATAAACCGGATGTGAGCAAAGCGGCGCAGAATCCAGATGCCGATCACCATGCCTGTGACTCCGGCAATCACGAGGTACCAGATGGGAGATAATCCTGCCTTCTCCGGAGTCGCAGGCCCGGCATTGTCTGCGGTACTGAGCAGCGCATTAAGGGCATCTGCATGAAGCATAAAGGCGAGTAATAACACAACGAGCAAAAGGACCATATCCACTACACGCTCGAGAATCACTGTGCCGATCAGTTTGTCCACCGGAATTTTTTCCGCGCGGTTCAGAAGCGTGCAGCGCGCGAGTTCTCCCGAACGCGGCACGAGGTTATTCATGCAATAGCCGAACGCAACCGAGTGAATATTCGTCCACTCCGAAGCCTTGTAGCCCATGGGCTCCAGTATCACATTCCAGCGCAGCCCCCGGAATACAGTGGCGAGATAACCGAGCACAAAACTGATGGCCACGAGGGTCCAGTTCGCTGAACGCAACCCGGGAAGCACATCATTTTTCCAGCTCACATCCTTGTACAGGAAATACATGAGTACCGCAGCCAACGCGAGAAAGAAGATGTAAACGAGCGTTTTGCGGAATGTGGGATTCACTGCGGTAAGGGTTCAGGACAACAGCCTGTTGGTGGCAGTATCCGGGAAGATGATCCAGGGACGGAATTGTTTTGCCTTCTCAAATTCAATCTGCGCATATGCGCATACGATCACAATATCGCCCACCTGCACACGGCGTGCCGCAGGGCCATTCAGACAGCATACTCCGCTGCCGCGTTCCCCGAGGATCACGTAGGTCTCAAAGCGTTCCCCGTTGTTGCAATTCAGGACCTGCACCTTCTCTCCTTCGAGAAGATTCGCGGCGTCCACAAGGAGCGGGTCGAGCGTAATGCTACCGATATAGTTGAGATCCGCTTCAGTGACCGTGAGTCGATGGATCTTCGATTTGAGAACTTCAATCAGCATGGGCGGCAAAAGTAGCTGCTTTTTCTGCATGAATAACGCATAACAAGGAATTGCGTGAAGTCTGGCAAAAGACGTATTTCACCCCAAATGAAGGGTTTATGAGTCTGACCACACTCACCTGCGACCTCACCTCGCTTTTCTTTCCGGCCTATTGTGCAGGATGCACGATGCCTCTTTCGCGCGGAGAGAATGCCATCTGCACGAACTGCCTGATGCGGCTGCCGCGCACCTGCCTTCACGACTACCACGAAAACAGGGTCGAGAAATTGTTCTGGGGAAGGGCGGATATCCTCACTGCCACAGCTTTTCTGCATATGCCGCGCAGAGGCATTACCCACCGGCTCATTCACGAACTCAAATACCAGGGCAACCGCGAGGTGGGCGTGCAACTCGGATTGCTCTTCGGACAGGATCTTCTCCGCTCAAGGCGTATGAGCTCATTCGACCTGATTTTACCCGTGCCCCTGCATCCGAAGAAAGAACATCAGCGCGGCTACAACCAGTGCCACGCGATCTGTGAGGGGATGGCCGCGGCAATGGATATTCCCTGGAGCAATGCCCATCTGGTGCGCGAGCAGTGGAGCGACAGCCAGACGCGAAAAAACCGGTTTGAGCGGTGGAACAATTTGGAGCACAAATTCGCAGTACACCGCGAAACTGAAATGGCAGGCAGGCACATCCTGCTGGTGGATGATGTGATTACCACCGGCGCCACATTTGAAGCCTGTGCACAAGTGCTTGCGCAGATTCCCGGCACAGGCATTTCAGTGGCAGCTCTCGCATTGCCTGTGTTCAGCTAGTCACGGGCGTGTATCTTTGACACATCCATGAAAACCTGCTTTACCGCTCTTATCCTTCTTGCACTTGCTCCTTCCTCATTTGCTCAGGACAAAATCCTACTTATGAACGGAGCGGAAATGGACTGCAGAATTCTGAATGATTCAGGCACGGTGATCACCTTTGAGCTCACGAAAAAAAATGGCAAAGTCAAAACCCGTGAAGTTCACAAGAATGATGTGTTCAGCGTAAGTACAGGGGGAGAAAAAGAGCGGGTACTTTATGTTCAGGACAGCCTTTTCGGAGATATCTACACGGAAGATCAGCTGAAGATGTATCTCGTTGGACAGCGCGACGGAAGGGCCAATTTCAGAGCCATGCCTACGGCTGTGGTGGGATATCTGGTGTGCGGTGCAATCGCTTATGCCGGAGGAGATGGTGTGCTCACTGCCACCGTACCGCCCATACTTTATATGATGGTTCAGCTCGCGCCAAAAATCCATATCCGGGAGAAGTATATGTCCGATATCAACTACATGTACAACGAAATCTATGCACAGGGATTTGAACCTCCTGCCCGCACCCGCAAAATGCTCGCGGGATTGAGTGGCGGATACCTCGGCGCCGCTTCCGCTATTCTCATTTATTACATCCGCAATTGACGTGGCGGTTATGAGTCGTCCCGTCACCTTCAGTAATATCACCACCGGAACAGCGGCTACCGCACTCTTCGTTTCCTCCTTTTTTTTCGCCAGGGTACCCGTGGATCTCTTCGCTGTGATTGCTGCATGGATTGCCGCTGTCGCCGCTTATTGCTTTTTCCGTCCGCCCGTTATCCTCATGCGACCCTTCGCGCTCGCAGCCATGCTTTGCGCACTCGGTTATCTGCACAGCTGGATCAGCGGACACCTTCCCGCTGAACTGATCTGGAATCGCAAAGGCATGCTCTATCCGCTGCTGTGGTTTGGATTCATGGCGTTTCTCGCATACCTGCCTTCGCTGATTGGTGTGAAGAGTGCGTTCAGACTTCGCAACGCATGGACGAAAAACGCGGTAATCGCACTCACCTGGACAGCATTCTCCATGCTGCCGTGGATGCTGGTATTTCCGGAGAATGACCATGGCCTGCTCACGCGGCTGGCTTCGCGTTTTCTGCTGCTGTTCGCGCTTTCCGTGGCCAGTGACATCTCCGACACCCGGGAAGACGCGCACTCACTCAATACCATTCCTCAGATTCTGGGAAAAGGAAAAACCGAAGCCCTCATTCTGCTCATTCTTCTGGCTTCGCTGAGCGTGCAGGGATTTGATCAGGTGCGCGAATTACTGGCCATTGCACCCGCCATTCTAGCCATTCTGCTCATGCGCCTCATTTCACCAAAGTGGCAACGCGAATGGGTGCTAGACAGTGCGATGGTGGCTCATGCCGTAGTGCTCATCGCATTTTCATAGACCTCGTCCAGCGCTGCAATAAAGCAGTCAGCCGCCCATTGCAGATCTTCCTCGCGGTGTGCCGCTGAGATAAACCCTACTTCATATCCGCTTGGCCCGAGGTATATGCCGCGCTCAAGCAACGCCTTATGCAACGGTGCAAAGAGATTCACACCAGCCGGATCAATTGCCGCGGCGCTGCGTACTTCCTTCGCTCCGGAAAACGAGAGCCAGAAGATTGAGCCCACGCTGAACATATTGAATGGATACTTTTTCGCCCTGGTGTGATGCAGAATGCGATGCACGAAGAAGTCTGTTTTCTCTTTCAGCTCTTCGTAGAAGCCCGGGCGCAGACATTCCGTTAACTGGGCCTTTCCGGCAGCCATGGCCACCGGATTTCCAGAAAGCGTACCAGCCTGATAAACCGGGCCCAGCGGTGCCACTTTCGACATTATCTCTTTGGATGAGGCATACGCACCAACCGGAAGTCCACCGCCGATGATTTTGCCGAGTGCAATCACATCGGGTTTAATTCCGTAGTATCCCGAAGCTCCCTGAAACCCGACCCGGAAGCCGGAAATCACTTCGTCAAACAACAATACAATGCCTTCGCGGGTGCATATTTCTCGAAGGAAACGGAGGAACTCTCCATCCTGAAGCAGCAATCCGTTGTTTGCCGGAATTGGCTCAATGGCAATGACTGCAATCTGATTTTCATACGTCTTTACGGCCGCTTCCACCGCCTCTCTGTCGTTGAGCGGGAGCACAATCGTCTCTTTCGCATAGGCCTCAGGAACACCCGCAGAACTCGACGTGCCAAGTGTGACCAGTCCGCTGCCTGCCTTTACCAGCAGGCTGTCCACGTGCCCATGATAGCACCCTTCAAACTTGATGATCTTATCTCGTCCGGTGTAGCCGCGCGCCAGACGAATGGCGCTCATCGCCGCCTCCGTGCCGCTGCTCACAAACCGGATCATCTCGATGTACGGATGATTCGAAATGATCAGGTCGCCGAGTTCATTTTCAAGTCGCGTGGGAGCACCGAAGCTGCTGCCGCGTGCCACTGTTTCCTGCACCGCCTTCACCACTGAGGGATGTGCGTGACCAAGGATCAGCGGGCCCCATGAGCCACAGAAATCGAGGAACTTGTTGCCATCTTCATCCCACACCCATGCCCCTTCACCGCGCGACATAAACAGCGGAGTGCCACCCACTGAGCGAAATGCACGCACCGGAGAATTCACGCCGCCGGGAAACAGGTTCTGCGCCTCTGCAAACAGCGCCTCGGATTTGGAAGTATTCATGCGTCAAAGGTATATCCGTGAGGTAAACCGACTGATCCATGCCATGTTTTAACGGATTCAGAATTCTGCAAAATCGCCGGATATTGCACCCCGATGAATCATTCATACACCCGTGATTACGCGCGGAATCTGGATCAGCAGGATCCCCTCCGCGCCTTCCGCAATGAATTTCTCTTTCCTCCTCACGGAGCTGGCCATGTGCTCTACTTCACCGGAAACAGCCTCGGGCTGCAGCCCAAAGGCGTGCGTGCGCACATCGCTCAGGAGCTGGACGATTGGGCGACGTATGGAGTAGAAGGACATTTTCACGCAAAAAATCCATGGTACTCCTACCACGAGTTGCTCACCGATGCCAGTGCTCGTGTAGTGGGTGCGCTGCCCTCTGAAGTGGTGGTGATGAATCAGCTCACGGTGAATCTTCATCTTCTTCTGGTATCATTTTACCGCCCGCAAGGCAAGCGCAGGAAAATCCTGTTCGAGCACAAGCCCTTTCCATCCGATCACTACGCGTTTGAATCACAGGCGAGGCTTCACGGATTGGATCCGGCAGAAGTGCTGATCGAAATGAAGCCCCGTGCCGGTGAATGGAACCTGCGCACAGAGGACATCCTGCAAGCCATTGCCGATGCCGGCGATGAGTTGGCCTGTGTGTGCTTTGGCGGGGTGAATTATTTCACCGGACAATACTTCGATCTTCAGGCCATCACAGCTGCCGCGCACAAGGCCGGTGCGACCTGCGGATTTGATCTTGCGCATGCCGCCGGCAATGTACCCGTGCAACTCCATAACTGGAATGTGGATTTCGCCTGCTGGTGCAGTTACAAGTACCTGAACAGCGGTCCGGGCGGTGTGGCTGGCGCATTCGTGCACGAACGTCATCACCACAACAAAGAACTGCTGCGCCTTGCCGGATGGTGGGGACACAACAAGAATACGCGGTTCAAAATGGAACCCGGATTTGACCCCATCCCCAGCGCCGAGGCCTGGCAGCTGAGCAATGCACCGGTGCTGAGCATGGCGGCCCACAAGGCATCTCTCGAGCTGTTTGACCGTGCAGGCATGGTCGCGCTCCGCGAAAAATCACTGTTGCTGACGTCCTGGCTGGAATTTGTGCTCGCAGAAGTGCGCACGAAAACAGGTGTTCAGCTCGAAATCATCACGCCCTCTGATCCCGCACAGCGCGGATGTCAGCTGAGTGTGATCGTGCCCGGCCGCGACCGCGCACTGGTGAAGCAACTTGCCGACCAAGGGGTGATTGTCGACTGGCGCGAGCCCAACGTGATCCGCATGGCACCCGTGCCCATGTACAATTCGTTCGAAGACATCCTTAGCTTTGGCGAAATACTCACCTCCATTCTCTGACCCGTTATGCCCTACAAAAAATTCGCAGTGATTGGCGCAGGCCGCTATGGCCGCGAGATCTGTAACCGGCTGTCCTCTCAGGGCGCTGAGGTTACCGCATTCGATGTGAGCGATGAGCGCATTGAAGACATCAAGGATGTGGTTTCGCTGGCAGTCGCTCTTGACTCCACAGACAAGCGCTCGCTCAGAGAGAATAAGATCACAGAAATGGACGCGGTGATTATTGCGATCGGTGAAAATTTCGAAGCGACTATTCTCACTGCTATAAACCTCATCGACCTTGAAGTAAAGCGCGTGATTGCCCGCGCCAGCGGTGAAACGCAGCGACGTATTCTCGAAAAAATCGGTGTGGAAGAAGTGCTTTCTCCCGAAAGCGAAGTTGCCGGGATCATTGCTGAAAAGCTCATCAACCCGAGCATCACCGGATTCCTGCGCCTGCCGGATGAATATGAGATTGCGGAAATCAAATGCCCGCGGGGCATTGCCAACCGCACGCTGGATGACATTAACCTGCGCGACAAATACGGCCTCACGCTTGTCACACTGAAACGCAAATACGAGACAGGGGAAAACGACGAGGGTGAAATGGAGTTTGAAGAACACATCATCGGTGTTCCCAAATCCGAAACGGTGATCTATGAAAGTGATACACTCGTAGTCTTCGGCACGTTGCGCGACGTGAAGCGCTTCATTGAAATCAATGAGTAAAGTTCATCGCACGATGGTAACGTGCCCGGTGAACTGCATTTCATCCGACAGATTGCCGAACTCATCGCGAACACGCACCTTCACCAGATAGACATAAGCACCCGGCTCCACGAAGTACTCACCGTCTCTGCGCTGTCCGATCCACGGCTTATTGATTTCATTGCTCCAAAAGAACATTTCACCCCAGCGGCTGAAAATGGACACTTCAAGCGACTCAATGTTTTCTCCATATACCATCCACGCATCGTTTATGCCATCGCCATCGGGTGAAAAAGAATTCGGGATATACACCGAGCCCGGACAAACCTCATCGATGAGTATTCCGTACGATATCGAACAGCCGAAATCAGACGTGATCTGCACCTGAATAAATCCCGGCGAGGGAACATTGATCACCTGATTCGTTTCGCCCGTATTCCACACGTAAGTGTAGCCGGGATTTCCTGCATCCAGTTCGAGTGTGTACGGAGGGAAACCAAAGCAGAATGTGCCTTCTTCTGCAAACGGCCTCACTGGAAGCGGATTGAAGATGACACTCACTCCGTCCATTGATTCGCACACGCCGTTATCTACTGTCACAAAATATTGACCAGTGGTAGTGACTGTGATCTCCGGAGTGGTTGCTCCTGTGCTCCATACATAATTCAATTCCGGTCCGCCGGCATTTAGGATATGCGATTCTCCTTCACACAACGCCACAGCCAGCCCTAATTCCACTTCCGGATATTCGAATACTTCGATCTCCACTTCATCCTGAGACACGCAGCCAATCGGACTCGTAACTGTCACAGAGTAAGTGCCTGTCTCAGTCACGATAAGCGATGACGAAGAAGCACCATTGCTCCAGTCAAAGGTGTAGGTATCCGGCCAGCCTGCTTCAAGCGTAATGCTTTCACCTACGCACATGTCAACGTCCGGACCGAGATCCGTGGTCTCGATGTAGTAAATAACCGTCACTTCGTCCGAAGCACTGCACCCTGCGGGATTGGTGGCAGTGACCACAAGATCAACCGACGCATTCTGTGTCAATGTCACATTGGGTTGATTCGCTGCACTCACGTTAGCCGCAGGTGTCCACGACCATGTGAGTGGTCCATTGAATGTGGCTGAAGCCGTGATCGGAATGCCCTGGGTGGTGCAATTCTCGATGTAATCCGGTGTCGCGGTGACCTCAAACAGAGGATTCACCGTTACCTGAACGGACTCTGTCAGCGCACAGCCGCTGGGCACGTGTATGGCCTCTACTACAAATGTGGTGGTCACATCCGGCATAGCAGTAGTGACTGCGCTGGTCGGGTTATCAATGGAAACCACCGGAGTCCAGCTGAATTCAACATCATCCGGATCACCGTCCATGATTGCACTGAGCGTAATTTCATCTCCCGCGCAAATCAGGTTATCGGATACAATGGCATCGAGATCAAGGAGTGTATTCACCACGACCGTTACGCTGTCTTCCACCACGCATCCCTGTTCGCTCGTGACGGTCACGACATAAGTTGTTGTCTCCACGGGTGTCACGGTAGGCGTGGATGAAAACGCACCGGTGATATTTCCTGCTGGCGTCCAGGCATACGTATAATCCGATGGTGCTCCCGTATCCGGAATAGCGCTCAGCTCCACTCCCTGCGCATCGCACAGCGTTACATCAGGAGACATCTGCAGGCCGAATGGTTGTCCGACATCGACCAGCACCGAATCAGTGTAGGAACAGCCCGTCTCAGGATCCACCAGCTCCACGTAATACGTAGTTGTGACTGTTGGCGCTGCCAGCACCGTGGATTCAGTGGTGTTGTTCAATCCTGCCGCAGGCGTCCACGTGTAAGTAAAATCTTCCGTGCGCACTGCACCGATGTAACAATCATCCAACACCCAGTTGTCCTGGTTATTGGCAAACGTGCCCAACTGTCTCCACCGGAACTGAGTGTTCGCTGATTGCGCGGCCACAGGAATAGGCTGTGCTACCGATACAAAATCAGGATATGCTGATTCAAAATAGGTCTGAATCTGTGTGTAGTTTGCTCCATCGGTGGAATACTCGAGCACGATGTTATCTCCCGGTTCGGCATTGTCACACGGCGATACTCCATTCGCAATTTTCAGTGAGAAGTAGACCGTACCGCCGTCTGTGCAATCGAGTGCCGGTGTGGTTGCACTGCGCTGGCCATTGCCGTTGAAGTACATTGCATTTCCTGATACTGAGCCGCACACCGTGCTTTCCGTTCCGTTCAGAATAGTACCCCAGTCGCCCCAGGCGATACCCGGATTGAAGTCATCTGACCAGATTCGCTGTTCAGTCACCACGCTCATCTCAACGCCATCGCCTACACAGAAGAGTGCTTCTTCCGGGTCGGCCTCAAACCGAGCGATGTTACCGTCAGCTACGTTGATGGTCACACTGGCTGAATTGGTGGCACATCCCGTAGGTGTGGTCACGGTCACTGTATACGTGGTGCTGATCAGCGGTGTAGCAATCGGATTCGCAGTCTCATCATTGCTCAGCGCATAGCTGGGTGTCCACTCGTAGTAATACACTGCATTGGCCGGCTGAGCTGCCACATTCAGTTGCACACTCTCGTACTGACAAATATTGGTATCGCCCGCAGTGACACTGATTACCGGTGGCGTCGGCACTTCCACGCTGAAGTAGAACTCCTCTTCACAGCCTGAAATAAATTCACTCCCCACTCCCACATAAATGCCGTTCTGAATCGGCACAGGCAGCACATAGGTATACCCTTCAAAGAGGATGGTTTCCGGATCGGTGTAGTTGTACCAGAAGGGATTAGAAAAATTGCCCCCGATCTGAAGCGTTACCGCATCATTCGTACAAAAGGCATCATCAATCTCTATAGGTGGAACGGGACTGAATGACCCCACTGAATACGCATAGCTCTCCGCATCGCCATTGCCGTATACATAACCCGTGACTCCTCCGCCCGGCGCATCGAGTGTGTGGCTTCCGGAACTGATTTCAAATCCGGCCCAGAGTTGTCCAGGACAACCCGGAAAATCAGTGAATAACGATGGATCAATGGTGATTCCGTCGAGTGTCACGTTGCCGAGGTCAGACGCATCAATCACCAGGTTGAGGTAGTGGCTGGTGATCACCGTAGATTCGACAGTACTGAATGTGATATTGTCAATTTTCTTCGTGACATCATCCAGAATCAGCATTGCAGGGTCGCCGTTTCCTCCGCAGGAAATGCCTTCCATATACTGAATAACCGAAACGGGCTGGGAAGCCTCAATACAATGCGGATCGGGTTCGTATTGAAATTCTTCATACTCTCCCGCGTTGAGAATAAACGGTGCGCCACCGTCAATGGATACTGAAGTGCCATCCACACTGGCCAGCACGCGATACGTGTAGTTGGCCTCAGCGACTCCATACAGTGGATTGAGGTCAAATACAAAGGGCGTCACATAGTATTCCGTACCCCATACTTCAAGGGGCCAGTTCTGCTCATAGATATGGTCACATGCAATGCACCCGCTTGGAAGATTTGTACATCCCGCTCCACTGAATACTGCGAATGGTCTGCAGGATCCGCTGGCTTCCGTGCCCCGCACAATTGTTCCGGTAAGATCGAGTTCGGGAGCAGACAAAACCTGATATGACTCCCCTTGATCCAGTGACACGGTAAACGCCACACCTGCTGCATTGCCCCCCGCAGTCTCCACAGAAGGGATAATTTCTACTTCAGTATCATCTTCTGTAGCTACTATTAATAGTTCTGAATCCCATGGGGAAAGACCGTTATATGCAGCTACCATATAACTCGTGCCTAATGACGGTGTCGGCAATACCTTCGTGCCGTCGGCAGTATACGGATTGAAGCTGATTGCGAATACAGCTACCGTGTCTTGCGTCTCGATGTGCACACCGCGCCCTTCCACCACCTGATTAGAGTACATCTCCGCCACGCTGTTCGGAATAGACACGGTAGTCGTTGCATTCGGAGAAACAGTGAACGGAAACGTCCAGGATTGTCCGGGTACGCTCACCGTGCCTGACGTGGAAACATCCGACACAATGAAAAGATCCAGCGATTCACCGGCCTCGGTTTCGTAATTCTTCATGAAACCCATCCAGAAATCCTTGCCCTTGGTGGGTGTAACACCCTGTGAAAAGCCGGAGAAAACGGCGCACAAGAGGCCCATGAGCAGCGCAAGTGCCCGCATAAAGGTGAGTTTGAATTCAGACATCAGGGTGACAGGTCGTTTCATAAAGACCATACAACGTACTCTGAAGTTGCTCCATCCTCTGATAAATAAAAAACCGCCTGCAATGCATTACGCAGGCGGTTCTTGTTTCGTTGCATCAGGGAGGGCCTTATTCTGCGAGAATGGTGATTTTGTTTCTCAGTACTTCTGCAGTACCCCCGTTTACGCTGAACTTATGCTCTTTGCCCGCGTCGTCCTTCACTCTCACCACACCTTTTTTCAAGCTTGAAATAAGCGGTGCATGGTTATTGAGAACTCCCAGTCCGCCGTCGCTGCCGGGCAGATAGACGTAAGTCGCCTTGCCCTGATAGAGGGTTGTTTCCGGGGTGATGATTTCTACTTGCATCGTGCAGGGATTACTTGTTCACTTCTGCCAGCATCTTCTTACCCGCCTCAATGGCTTCCTCGATGGTACCCTTGAGGTTGAATGCTGATTCCGGATACTCGTCGCACTCACCATCCATGATCATATTGAAGCCTTTGATGGTTTCTTCGATCGGAACGAGAACGCCGGGGATACCGGTGAACTGCTCTGCCACGTGGAATGGCTGAGACAGGAAGCGCTGCACTTTGCGGGCGCGGTATACTGAGAGTTTATCTTCTTCAGAAAGTTCGTCCATACCGAGGATGGCGATGATATCCTGAAGTTCCTTGTAGCGCTGGAGGATCAGCTTCACGCGCTGTGCACACTTGTAGTGCTCTTCACCTACCACCTGCGGGGTGAGAATTCGTGAAGTGGAGTCGAGCGGATCCACCGCAGGGTAAATACCCAACTCGGCGATCTTACGGCTCAATACAGTAGTCGCATCAAGGTGAGCGAAGGTGGTAGCCGGCGCCGGGTCAGTCAAGTCATCCGCAGGTACGTATACCGCCTGTACGGAGGTAATCGAACCGCGCTTGGTGGATGTGATACGCTCCTGCATCGCTCCCATTTCGGAGGCCAGTGTAGGCTGGTAACCTACCGCTGACGGCATACGGCCGAGCAGTGCGGATACCTCAGAACCTGCCTGGGTGAAGCGGAAGATGTTGTCAATAAAGAACAGGATGTCGCGGCCTCCTGACTGCTCATCCCCATCGCGGAAGTATTCCGCTACGGTGAGACCTGACAGTGCCACACGCGCACGCGCTCCGGGCGGCTCGTTCATCTGTCCGAACACGAGGGTAGCCTGGCTCTCAGCCAGTGCCTTCTTATCTACTTTGGTCACGTCCCAGTCGCCCTTCTCCATGCCATGAACGAAGTCTTCGCCGTATTTGATTACGCCTGACTCGATCATCTCACGCAGGAGGTCATTTCCTTCGCGGGTACGCTCACCTACACCTGCGAATACCGACAGACCGGTGTATGCCTTCGCGATGTTGTTGATGAGCTCCATGATCAATACAGTCTTACCTACACCGGCACCACCGAACAGACCGATCTTACCACCCTTTGCGTACGGCTCGATAAGGTCAATTACCTTGATACCTGTGAGGAGAACTTCCGCTGAAGTGGTCAGGTCCTCGTAACGGGGAGCCGGACGGTGAATCGGATAACCATTTGCATTGCTCACATCGCCGATACCATCAATCGCAGTGCCTACTACGTTGAAGAGGCGGCCTTTGATCTGATCGCCTACCGGCATGGTAATGCTTTGTCCGGTCGCCCGCACTTCCGCACCGCGCTGAAGGCCTTCAGTGGCGTCCATGGAGATGGCGCGCACGGTGTCTTCACCAATGTGCTGCTGGCATTCGAGAATGACCTGCTGACCGTCAGTACGGGTCGCCACAAGTGCATCGAGGATGTTAGGGAGCTTTAGCCCTGCCGGGAAGGTCACGTCTACTACAGGTCCGATGATCTGTGCGACTTTACCGATTGTTTGAGACATGCTTTGGGGTTTGATTTTCCAGGCGCGAAAGTACATCCACAATTCCAAGTAATAAAAAGAGATTTCAACTTTATTCCACCACCCCCTCCCCGCCCGCTGAGTGAATGGTCTAATTTGGCCCCCGATGCGGAAAACCTTTGTTTCCAATCTCATCCTCCTTGTGGCAGTCAATCTGCTGGTAAAACCCTTCTATTTACTTGGGATTGAGGCTGAAATTCAAAATCGCACCGGCCCCGCGATCTTCGGCAGCTACTTCGCCCTGATCAATTTTTCGTTCCTCCTCAATGTACTGCCAGATATGGGGGTTACCAACTGGAATACACGAAGCATCGCAGGACGTCCCGAACTCCTGACCCAGCGTCTGCCCGTGCTACTCAGCCTGCGCGGACTGCTCAGCATCGCCTACCTGATTGTGATCATGTGTTGCGGTATGGCATTCGGGTATTCGTCGTCTCAACTGGGTGTACTTGCCCTCCTCGCAATCAATCAGATACTCGCAAGCGCCATCCTCTTCATGCGGTCCAATCTCGCCGGACTTCATCTCTTCCGGCAAGATAGCCTGTTCTCTGTGCTCGACCGCGCGCTGCTTGTCATTGCTATGGCCGCACTGCTTTGGATCCCTGAACACAAAGAGTTTCAGATCGAATGGCTGGTATGGGGACAAACAGCGGCCTATGCCTGTACGCTCGCAGTGGCATTTGTTTTTGTCCTCCGCCACACCCAATCTATGCGCATCCGGTTTGACCGCGCTCTCGTTCTGGGCGCTTTGCGTGCGAGCTTTCCATACGCCTTGCTGATTCTGATCTCAGCCATCAGCCTGCGCATTGATGGGGTGCTTCTCGAGCGGCTGCGCTCGGCGGAGTCAGCCGGACATTACGCCATGGGCTTTCGCTTTTTCGATGCGGTAACCATGATCGCATTTCTCTTTGCGAGCCTGCTGCTGCCCATTTTCGCCCGCATGCACAGCCGCCGCGAAGCCATCGCCCCTCTGCTCGGTACTGCATTCCGACTCATGGCCTTCGGGGCATGGATGGTGATGCTGTACGGTCTGGCATGGAGCAGCGAGATTCTTCATCTCATCTACGATCGTCCTTCGGAAGAGGCCATTGCCTCCTTCCGCTTTCTGATGGCGGGATGCGCGGCCTTCTCCATGCAATATGTATTCGGCACGCTGCTCACTGCCATGGGTGAATTGCGCACGCTCATCCGCATCGCCGTGGTGGCGCTGGGGGTAAATATTGCGGTGAACCTCTTATTGATTCCATCGCACGGAGCGGTAGGCTCGGCAGTGGCCAATGTGGCGGCGCAGGGTATTGCACTGGTGTTGCAAATCGTTGCGGTGCATCGGCAAATCAGGGCAGGATTGACCACCGATTATACCCGCGCCGCAGCGTTTGTATTGGTCACCGCCGCAATGATGGCCGCGTTTCTGTTTGGCCCCGACACAATAAAACAACTGCCGTTTACGTACAAGGCGCCGGTATTCCTCAGCCTCTCCCTGCTGGTTGCCATCGGAACGCGCGTGCTGGATTTCCGCGCGTTCCTCAACCTCCTCAGGCAAAGGGAATAATCAAGCTAACTACCTTTGAGCCCCTAAACCTGGCCTGCATGAACGCATCCGATAAAAACAATTCCGTGGAAATTGAAAACCTCAACTCCACCAATCTGCTTGTCCTGCTCATCCGGTGGAGAAAGCCGATCATCATCGTGTGCTTCGCCGCGGCCGTGGTTTCTGCCGGTATGAGCCTCGTGATGAAAGAGCGCTACAAAAGCACTGTCACCATGTTCGCCACCCAACAGCACTCCTTCGGTGAGCAGCTGCTGGAAGATGTCAAAAAAGAAGACGTACTGGCCTACGGTGAGGAAGAAGACGCTGAGCGACTCATGCAGATCCTCAATTCCGATGCAATCCGCAACAAGATCATCGAGGACTTCGACCTCTGGACCGTGTACGACATTCCCCGCGATTCAAAAGGTGCCCGCTCGAAAATCGGACGTGAATACAATGAAAACGCCACCGCGCGAATCACCCGCTTCGGTTCCATTGAAGTGGCCGTGCTCGACGAAAAACCCGACCGTGCGCGCGACATGGCGAACAGTGTGGCCGCCTACGCCGACAGCGTGAGCAATGCCATCCGCAACGAGCGCGCACGCGATGCCTTCCAGTATGCTGAATCTTCACTGCGCACGCTGGAAGCCGAACTGAAGGTGCTGGAAGATTCGATGTCCGTACTCCAGCAACTGGGTGTATACAACTACGAAGACCAGGTGGCTGCGCTCACCGAACAATACGGCACAGCTATCGCCACCGGTCACCCCGACCGCGCACAAAAGATCAAAGAGAATCTCGAGTTCCTTTCAAAATACGGAACCCTGCACCACAAGCTGGAATCCGAAATCGAAGGGGCGTATGAGAAACTCGCGGTACTCCGCAAGCGCTACGACCTGATCAAGATCGACATCGAATCGAACCTCCCTGCGAAGTTCATCGTGGATGAAGCGACTGCAGCCGACAAAAAATCGTTCCCGATCCGCTGGCTGATTGTGGTGATGAGCACCGCTTCTGCATTTGTGTTCACGGTCATCTTCCTGCTCATCGCTGACACGCTGCGCAAGCTCCGCTCCGAAGGCAAAATCTGACGGCCCGTGAATTCACTGCCGATCCAACGCTGGTTTTACCTCAGCTCTGCACTGTTTATCACAGCTGCAGGCACGGCGTTGTATTTCGAGAATTTCTTCCCGCTGCTCATTCCCTCAGCGCTGACGTTTCTCTGGGCCGCATTTTACAAGCTCGAGTTTCTCATCTTCACCATCACGTTCTTTACTCCCCTTTCACTCAATTTCGAGGAAATGGAAGTGGCCAATATCGGCATGTACCTGCCCACGGAACCGCTTCTGGCAGGCATTCTGATTCTCTTCTTCTTCAAAGCCATTTCGGGAAGAAGCATTCATCCGGAGATCTACAAGCATCCGGTAAGTGTGGTGATCTATGCCTACCTCACCTGGATGGCACTCACCTGCATCACCAGCGAAATGCCTGTGGTATCGCTGAAATACCTCACCACGCGCCTCTGGTTTGTGGTGTCGTTTTACTTCATCGCCGCACACCTTTTTCGCAAGCTGGAAAACATCCGGCTCTACTTCCTGCTCTACCTCTTCCCGCTGTTCGGTGTGATCATCTACACGATTGTCCGTCACTCGTTCTATGGCTTCGACAAAGACTCCAGTCACTGGGTGATGGAACCGCTGTTTAAAGATCACACCAGCTATGGCGCGGTGCTCGCGATGTACTTCCCGGTGCTCGCGGGTTTGTTGCTTTCGAAAAAAGGCGGCACACTCATCCGCACGCTGCTGATCCTCGGATTTATCATTCTCACTACCGGACTCATTCTCTCCTATACGCGCGCTGCGTGGATCTCCGTGGTAGGCGCTGCGGGTGTGCTGGTGGTGATGCTGCTGCGCATCAACCTGCGCACCGTGCTGCTCAGCATGACCGTTTTGGGTGCATTGGTTTTTGCAGGTTGGGAAGACATTGAGGTGTCGCTCACCCAAAACAAACAGGAGAGCTCCGACAAACTCGAAGAGCACGTGAGCTCAATCTCCAACGTATCCTCTGATGCGAGTAACCTCGAGCGACTCAACAGATGGAATTGTGCCCTCGAGATGTTCAAAGAGCGCCCGCTCATGGGCTGGGGGCCGGGCACCTATCAGTTTGTATACGCACCGTTCCAGCGCTCCACGGATCGCACCATCATCAGCACCAACCGCGGAGATGGCGGCAATGCACACAGCGAATACCTCGGTCCGCTCTCCGAACAAGGCGTGCCGGGCATGCTGCTGGTCATCGCGCTGATCGCAGTAGTCACCCACACAGCGTTCCAGCTTTTTTACCGAACGACCGTTCGGGAAGATAAAATCATCATTGGATCTGTGTACCTCGGACTGGTCACCTACTTCATTCACGGAGTGCTGAATAACTACCTCGACACCGACAAAGCATCCATTCCGTTCTGGGGATTTATAGCGGTGATTGTGGCTATGGACCTGCGCGACCGTGCGCAGCGCAGCGGCTCAGAGAAACCTGCAGGTCAGTAGCGCCAGGTCATCCACAAACGGCAGATCACCTTTGAATTCAAGAATGCTCTGAATGATGATCTCATTCAAATGCGCTGCTTCCGATTCCGGAAATGCGAGCATAAGTTGCTCGAGGCGCTCCACACCGAACTGCTCACAGCGCTCGTCTTCGAGCTCCACCAGGCCATCCGTATAACACACCACGCTGCTGCCCGGAGGGACGTGGATATGACCCTTCGACAATTTGGTCAGCTCCTCGAACATGCCCAGTCCAATGGTGCCGAGCTTGAGCAGTTGCGTATACCCGTGCGGATCGGCCATCACCGGCGGATTGTGTCCACAATTGATGTACTCCATCATGCGCGTCACGCGGTTATACCGTGCAATGAACAGGGTGATGTATTTCTCCCCCATCGCGGTGTGCATCACCTGCTCATTGAGCTCGCGCACCGCCTTTTCGAGTTCGAGGTTCGAATAGGTGAACACGGCCCGCAGGTAGGCCTGAAAATTGGCCATCAGAAACGCGGCACTTACGCCCTTTCCTGATACATCGGCCATACAGAAAAGGACTTCCTCCTCATTCAACTCCAGAAAGTCGTAGTAATCACCTCCCACCTGCTGATGCGCCTTGTAAATCGCACTCACATCGTAATGCGCATTCTTAGGCAGTTTTCCGGGCAGAAGGATGGACTGCATCTCCGCGGCCAGTTCAAGCTCGCGCTTTACCTCCGCCTGTTTCACACGTTCCTGCTGCAGCTTGCGGTTTTCAATCGCCACCACGAGCACGTTGGTGATCGTCTGAATGAACCGCATGTGCTTGATCACCGGACTGATCCTGATCTCCTGTTCGCCCACGTCGCCGATAAGTATGAATGCAATCGCTTCTCCCTCATTGGTCACAGGTATTGCCAGATCGAATGCCTCTTGTCCCTCGGAGGTCTGCAAGCGCACTTCGCCCTTTCCGGAAAAAACGGAGGTGTCGGAAAAGTCGGGCAGCGACCCCCCCCCCACGCCGTACTGCATCAGGCTGCGCCACCGGTCATCATCGCGGGTAAAGAGCACCACTTTTTCGATGGACAATTGCTCGCGGAGTACTTTTTCAAACTGGGCAAGCAATTCTGCCACGGGCAAATTGGCGTTGATGGCCCGCGTGATATCCAGCAGCGCATTGAGTTTGAAATCGCGCTGGCGGATTTTTGCCTTGAGTCTTTCCTGATGAGCCATTACTGCAAAGATGATTAAAATGTGCGCCTGAGGAAATGCCCGTGCGCGGCTATCTTCGCTCCATGAAACTGAATCCTGCGATGCGATTGGCTGATCTGGCCGCCATCATTGGCTGCGAATACGACGGCGACCCCGATTTTATGGTCACCGGTATCAATGAAATTCACAAGGTAGTGCCCGGTGATCTCGTGTTTGTGGATCATCCGAAATACTACGACAAGGCATTGCAGAGTGCGGCCACCACAGTACTCATCAATCAAAAGGTGCAGCGCCCGGAGGGCAAGGCACTCCTCTTCTCCGATGATCCCTGCCGCGATTTCAATGCGCTCAACCGCCATTTTTCTCCGTGGAAAATGACGCACTCCCTGCGCGGCGAACACGTGGAGATTGCAGCCAGCGCACAGATTCATCCGACTGCATGCATCGGCAACCGCGTCACCATCGGCGAGCGCTCCATCATTCATCCGGGTGTGGTGATTTATGATGATGTGCATATCGGCGACGATTGCATCATTCACGCAAACACTGTCCTCGGCAGCGATGCATTCTACTACAAGGCGCGTCCGACGGGCCGTGAAAAGATGCACACCTGTGGTTCCGTGGAAATCGAAGACCGCGTGGAAATTGGCGCATCATGCACGATAGACCGCGGACTTACCGGTGATACGCGCATTGGTGCGGGGACGAAAATTGACAACCATGTGCATGTCGGACATGATACTGTGATCGGCAAGAACTGTCTGTTTGCCGCACAGGTCGGCATTGCAGGATGTGTAGTCATTGAAGATGATGTGATCCTGTGGGGACAGGTAGGAGTGCCGAGCGATCTGCTGATCGGTAAGGGTGCGGTGGTGCTCGGACAGAGTGGACTCACCAAAGACCTTGAGCCGGGCAAGACGTATTTCGGATCGCCCGCCGAAGAGGCCCGCTCTAAATTCAAAGAGCTTGCGATGGTTCGCAAGCTCCCTGTGATTATCGAAAAGCTGGATCTCTGATCCCGCTATTACTTCTCTCTTATTTCTTCACGCGATCGTGGTACTGTCCGGTGCTGGTATCCACGCGGATGGCATCACCCTCGTTGATGAACAAGGGCACGCGCACTTCCACGCCAATGTCCAGCTTCGCAGGCTTGAACGTGTTCGTAGCGGTATCCCCCCGGATCCCAGGCTCCGTGTACACTACCGTGTACTCCACCAGCGTAGGCAGGTCGCAACTCATCGGCTGATCGTCTTCGGTGTTGAAGAGCACGATGCACTTCATGCCTTCCTTCAGAAACTGCGGCGCGTTGATCATATGCTCGGGAATGGAAATCTGCTCAAAATCCTCCAGGTTCATGAAGTTGTAACTTTCATCCTTGTAGAGGAACTGGTATTCGCGGGTTTCGATGCGCACCACGTCGATCTTCACTCCTGAGTTGAATGTGTGATCCACGATCTTACCGTTGTTCAGATTCTTCAGCTTCGTGCGCACAAACGCCGGACCTTTTCCGGGCTTCACATGAAGGAATTCAATCACTTTCCAGATGTGTGTATCCATCTTGAAACACAATCCGTTCGAGATATCGGCTGTTGTTGTTGCCATTTGGGTTTGTTTGGGGCCGCGAAGATAGGTCAGGAAGACAGAATTTAGTAACACGGAGAACGCAGAGGACCACAGAGCTCACGGAGTTATTCTCTGTGATCTCTGTGGTCCTCTGTGAACTCTGTGTTCCGAAAAAACCTTACGGAGTATACTCCACAGCCCCGGCAAGGTTATCTGGCATCCAATCCCAGAAGATCAGAGTTTCAAAAACCTCCGACTCCCTCCTGTCTCTGTTTGGATCATGTAAACGCCCGGAGAAAGATCACCAATCTCTACTTCCAGGCGAGTAGTATTTGCACGGGGCAGTTCGCGCACCAATACTCCCTGCGGAGTTACGATGCGGGCAGCACCAAACGGCTGGCCTCCGCGGTGTGTAACCACGAGGCGGTCTGACGATGGATTCGGATAAATTTCAAGTGCCTCCGAACCCAATTCCGCGATCCCATTTGAGATATCGGGCAATTGCATATAGGCTCCCTGAAAAAACTGCGAGGTGCTGTTATAAAACACGGTGAGAAGAGGATAAATGAGGTTACCCTGTGCAAACCACTGGTAATTATTTGTCCAAACCAGACCAAACTCACCCTTTTCACCAATCACATCTTCCACTGCAATCGTCTGCCGCACAAGCACTACATCGCCAAACACTCCCGCCGGTGTGATCAATTGACCAGTAGCCAGCACCCGGCGCTCGATGTATCCCTGCTGACCAAACAAGTCACAGTTATCGAGCGATGGTACAGTAAGGTCACCGAACTCTGCCGGAAGATTGAGCATCAGCTCCGGACATGACGGGTAATCCATGGGGTCCGAATCCGGAATTTCAATTACACCTGACAATTCACTCAGAGCGTTGGCATCCACCCGAAAATACCGATGCAGCGAGGCAGTTTCATAATCCTCACGGATGTAGCGGTTGGCGCCGGGCACCATATCTATGAATGGACTCTCCGCCGCATCTTCAACCACATACGAAAAACTGGCATCTGTCATCCACTCAAAATCCGTCACATCCCAAATGACATCAGTACCGACGGTATCTACCGTGGTCCACGGCACAATTTCCGAGGATACGAAATCATAGCTGTACTCTCCGATTTCAGGAAACACATTGGATTGATCCAGAACCTGCGCCTGTGCACCAAAAACAGGCACAAGCAGAACGATACTCCAGTAAAATAAAGTCTTCATAGCATTGTGTTTAAGTGCATAATTAACCCGAAATATACATCCGAATTGCGAATTCAATACAATTGCCCACACCAAAATTATTCCGCTTGAACCACCAGGCAACAGAAGCTCTCTAAACATCCCCGCCGGCGGATAAGGAAATGATGGGATAATAGGGTAATGGGGTGATGGGGTAATGACACCTTTTCGCTGAAAGGCCGCCGATTGGGCAAGGTTATCTAGTATCTAATGGGGTAATGGGGTAATACGATAATGGGGTAATGACACCTTTTCGCTAAAGGGCCAGGGTCCCGGCAAGGTTATCTAGTGTTGTGTTAATCATGAAATGACGGGTAAAGTTTGTGCAGTTTTATCCTGGCATCTTCAGTAGTGAATTGCCATTTTACGGGAACGTCCTTTTGATTCCTTGCATCTTCCCAGGCCTTTACCTCTTGAAT
>JBKDGH010000006.1:0-25313 GCA_046336655.1 Flavobacteriales bacterium
GTATATAATAAGTATACTCGACCTGAACGACATTCCGGAGACAGACAGGAAGCACACTGCCCTCTGGCTTGAGCGGCAACGTGTATTCATTGAAGTAAAAAAGATACGGAACGGTCCCCAAGAGATGGTGAAACTCTATCTCGCAGTCGTTGGTCTCGAGGCAAAGCTCCAATTTCTGAACTCCCTGAAGCCGGATAAGAGGTAAAATCCACCTCCAAAATCGCTTCAAAAACAGAAAAAATCATCCAAAAACAACGGGTTTTTACGTCCCCATTCAAAAAATCTTAACCCTTTGTTTTTCTGCAATTTACATGGCGGATCCAGTTCGGTATGCCTAAAAATCCCTGTCCCCATAACCGGCAATTTCGGATTGCACCGCGGTTTCCGATCATCCCACTTTCGCATCGTCGAAGCCGGAAGGCTAGCCCTTCGACAAAAAAGTAAATTCAATATTAACCCTTAAAACTTAAGTACCATGCAGTACAATTTGAATGTGATCGAAACACTGGGAACATGCGATGTCATCCTGACCAGTGTAACTAAGGACCGCACTGAACTGGAAAGTCGCCGCGTTCGCCGCCTGAATTCAACACTCTCAGGTGCAAATGACGCAGAAAGCATTCCGGATCAGATTGCAGCAGCTCAAGCGCAGCTCGAGGCGCTCCAGGCCACCCTCCCGCTTATCACGGACGGAGATGAATTGCTCCTCCAGCAGGCTGACATCTTCAGCCTCCAGGAAGAAATCAACCGTCTGACGGTACGGGGAAACAACCTGAGCGAAAGAGAGCTTGCGAACGCCCAGTACTCGGTAGGCAAGCTGGAAGCTCAGGTAGCAGCCGCAGATGAGTATATCGCCGCCCTCCAGGCGCGCCGCGCAGAACTTGTCGCTGCCGGAGGAAACAACAGCTCGACGTAATAGGGTAGGTAGATAAAGGTGTCTGTGGTGTATCTGAAAAGTCCCGTTGTTTGTTCCGGGACTTTTCGCTTTTATATCGTTGAATACTTTCGGAATTGGTTTATTTTAGTCAGGCTAAACCTTAACTATGGCGTTCACAGAAATCCTCATTCTGGACCTGAAGAAAATCGAACAAGCCACCTTCCGAAGCTCACTGGCCAAATCCGGGAAAGCGGACAGCGTCGAATTGAAATACTTCGACTACGTACACAAAAATCCGGGCTGCACCCCTCAGGACATCATGCACGCACTCTATGGCGAGGGCAAGCGCGAAGCATTCAAGAAAGTGCAGCAGCGGTTGGCAGGTAAGATCATCACCTACCACCAGCAACTGGATGAATTCGATGTTTCTCCCCATGGCGATACCCATAGAGAACAGATGCTTGCCCAAAAGTTCATCCGGCGAAAAAACTGGATTGCAGCCAAAAAATACCTCGACGTCGTAGAGCAAAACGCCATTAATACCCGCAAATATGAACTTCTCGAATGGGTGTACACCCTGCACTTGCGGCATTGTCAGGACTTTGAACTAAGCGCCCGCGAGACCATTCAAAAACGAGATGCCAACCGGGCGTTGCACCATCGCTTCTGTCAGATTGACGAAATCTTCGCCCTGCTCAATGAACGCTATGCCAAAGCCCGGCGCAGTGGAGTAGTGCTCGACAAAGACGAAATTGTCCGCGAAGCCCTCAAGCAATGTGAACTCACTCCGGCGGAGGCCAACAATCCGGCATTCATGGTAAAGCTGATGTCCCTGCTCCGAAAAGTGGCGGCCAGCAATAAAGATTGGGTGGGTTTCGAGCGTGTGGTGACCAAGGTGCTTTTCCGGATGAAAAGAGCAGGGTGCTTCACCCCTGCCGACGTAGAATGGGAAGTAGCCCTTCATGACATGGTAGCCCACAGCCTGTATCGCAATGCGGAATTTGAAGAAGCGTTGAAAATTGTGGAAAGTGCAGACGAACTAGCGCGGCAAATGCCCGGGGCAAACAGAGCTGCAGCTATAAAGCGCATCGCCCTGCGCGCTGCCATCTACAACTTCACAGGACGGGTAAAAGAAGCGATCCCAATTCTCCAGAAAGCTCTTTCAGAACTTTCACCCCATGAATCACCGGAAGACGGACTGGACATGCGCATGAACCTGGCCGCCTACCACTACAATGCACGCCAATACAAAGAAGCCGTGCAGGTATTGCAATCCATACCGTTTGACAACAATACACTCGGTGAGATCATGGGCCTGGAGTGGCGATTCAAAAAGGAAATGTTCGAGCTGATCTCGTTCGTAGATCGAAACATTCCGGAAAAAGCCCTGACAACCTTGCGCCGCATGAAAGAAACCTTCGGCATCTTCTTCAAGCAAAGCCAATACAGCCGTGTCCCCACCTACCTCGAATTCGTAGAACTCCTAGTCAAAGACCCTCAGATTGTCCACAAACCGGCATTCCTCGAAAAACTGAAAGAAGCCAAACTGAACCTTCCCAACGCCCACGAAGACCTTCACGCCATCATGTTCCATTGCTGGGTTACCTGTAAGATCTTCAATCAGGATTACTATGAGACGTTGATGAAGGCGATTGAGTGGAAGAGGGGGAGGGCGAACACAATTTAGTATGTACACAAGAAAGCACTAGAAATCGCTAGAATTAAAACCGCCGTTCAAATCCATGTAGTGGCTTTCTGTTGTTACTAAGTTAAGCATAAGGTCCAGTTACAATCAGATGGTCATCGCACATTGAATCCACTATACGCATATGCCACATATGAAATACTCACTCCAAAAATGAAGGAGGTTACGATGTTCTTTTCTATATTTACTCAAATCAATACTTTGAACAAATGGACAGGCTCGATAAAAAAGGGTCAAAAGCCCCTAAGTTGATTTTTCCAACCTGGAAGTCACTAATCATAGAGTTAGTTAATCAATACGCCGACGCTAAAAGTCTAAATCGATCTGATATATCGAAGATGATCTCAGCATATGATGAGAAATTTCAAGTTGTAAAAAAGCTTATCAAGTCACAGTCCCCCATCATAACTATGGGCTCAGCGTTAGTGACTGAAGGCAACTACTATGCTGGCCCGAATATTTATGATCAGCTCCACAAACTCCGAGACATAAAACTAAGCACCAACGAGTTCTTTGCGATTTACGACATTGAAGAAAAAAAGTACAGTTACGTTGATCCTGACATTGAATCTTGCCTTGGAATAGACCCGAATAAATTCACAATTCAATCTGTTCTCGGCATACTTCCCTCAGATAATCTGTGCCTTGCAGAAGACAGCCCGCATAAAATTAGGTGGGCTGGAATTGCTTATTTAATACTTGCCATGCCAGCCTTTACATTTAGATCTCTTGGTGAATACTTCAAAATTTCATTTCGAATAAACACACAATCAAGCAGTCGTGAAGACCTACGTAAGGCCGGTATTGCGGTACTCGAAAAATGCTGCTACCTCACCATTTCAGATGATATACCTAATAACAATCAACCGAGATTTCACATAGACCGATGCTCCGTACTGGATAAGTCAAGTTTTTCATATGTAAGACCAACATTCGTTTCTGATTTTGTGCAAAGTGAGTATCTGAATGCATTGGCCTACCTTATTAATGCAGAACTACTTGACATTTCGCCAAAATATGCCTTACTACTCGACGAAAAGGCCAGAAATGACCGCAATAAGGCAATTTCCAATGAAGTGAATGCTGCGTTGAAATCGATATCCAACATCCACGAAATCGAAATTTCCGAAAACCAGGTTGCGGATGCATTCTCAAAAACAATTCGTGATAAAACAGCTGAAGCTTTAACCCTTTGGAGGAAGCCTGTCAAACCATTTGAGGCCGTTTCTGATTCCGATGCAGTAGAATATGGGAAAATCCTCGGCTTAGTATCTATGCCTGCTAAAGTGAAAAAACTTCTGTATGAGTCTATCGACATTGGCCAAGAATGACCATTATTGGCCGCAGATTACCTTTAGAAATGCTGTTTAAAAGGCCCAAAAGGATGCATAGCAATAAATCCATGCATTGATATAACCCTCGCACAAGAACGCACGGCCGTGCGTCCCTACAACCACCCACGCCAGCGCCCGCAACGGAAATACCGGTGGATAAATCACAGAAATATCTGTCGGCAACAACGACAACCGCCAACCTGTAGGGACGCACGGCCGTGCGTCCTGTAGCCAATTAGAACCGTCGCCGGGTTGATTACCACGCGCCCCAGTGAAACCCATCGAATCAGACCCACCATCATCCGGCCATGCATTGGTCCGATCCTGCACAAGGACGCACAGCCGTGCGTCCCTACACCAGCCACGGTGCAACGCACACCGGAAAAACCTGCGGAATGAATCACGGAAATGCCTGTCGGCAACAACGACAACCGCAAACCTGTAGGGACGCACGGCCGTGCGTCCTACCGCGGGTAAGGTCCATCGTCGGGATGGTTGCAACGCGTACCCGCCCGGGTGAAACCCATCGTATCGGGCGCACCATCATCCGGCCGGGCATTGGTCTGATTCTGCAAAAAGGACGCACGGCCGTGCGTCCCTAAAACCCCGGCGCGGCGCAACGCGCAACGGAAATACCGGTGGAATGAATCACGAAATTTCTGTTTGATTGAACGGGAAAACCTTCCCTGTGAGGACGCACTGCCGTGCGTCCCTACACACTGCCGCCTACACCAACCTCTCCCACTGCTTCAGAAACCGCATATCGTTTTCGAAAAACATGCGGAGGTCATCCACCTGGTAGCGGAGCATAGCAATGCGCTCGATGCCCATGCCAAAGGCAAAGCCGGTATAGCGCTCGGGGTCAATGCCACTGGCGGCCAGCACAGCCGGGTCCACCATGCCACAGCCCATAATCTCCAGCCACCCCGTGCCCTTGGTGATGCGGTGGTCGGCCTCGGTCTCCAGGCCCCAGTACACATCCATCTCGGCACTCGGCTCGGTAAACGGGAAATACGACGGGCGCAGGCGGATCTGCGCCTTGCCAAAGAAGGCCTGCGTGAACTGCAGGAGCGTCTGCTTCATATCCGCAAACGATACGCCTTCGTCAATATACAATCCTTCTACCTGGTGAAACTGGCAGTGCGCGCGGGCGCTGATGGCCTCATTGCGGTACACCCGCCCCGGCATCACCAGGCGCAGCGGTGGCTGACTGGTCTCCATGGCCCTCACCTGCACACTGCTGGTGTGCGTGCGCAGGAGCACCTCAGGACCCAGAAAGAAGGTGTCCTGCATATCGCGCGCGGGATGGTCGGGCGGAAAATTGAGTCCGGAGAACACGTGCCAGTCGTCTTCGATCTCGGGGCCATCCGCCACGGCAAAGCCCATGCGGTTGAAAATCTCCAGGATCTCGCGGCGCACCAGTGCCAGCGGATGGCGCGTGCCCACGGGGATTGCTCCCGTGGGCCGCGTAAGGTCTTCATCCGAAACGCCTGAACGCGAGGCCGCACTGTGCCGCGCCTGAAATTCTTCGAGGCGGCTGGCCACGCGCACCTTGAGCTCATTGAGCTCGCGGCCGAGGGTCTTCTTCTCCTCGCCCGCTACCTGCTTGAACTCTTCAAATAAATCATTGAGCACGCCCTTGCGGCCCAGGTAATGAACCCGGAATGCCTCTACGGACTCGGCGGTGTCGGCCATGGCCTCCTCCACCTCACTCAGGTAGCGCTTGATGCGTTCGCGGATGGAGCTCATTCGGTAATCACAGTCATCTTCATGGTGATGTCGGTGAGCGGACGGTCGCCCGGACGCGTCGGCTGCGAAAGGATCTTGTCAATCACATCCAGCCCTTCGATCACCTCGCCGAAAATGGTGTAATCCATATCGAGCTGCGCGGTGCCGCCTACGGTCTTGTAGATGTTGCGCTGCTCCTCGGTGTATTTGAATCCGGGAGTCTTGCGCTGCACATAGGCTTCCACCTGGTTGATCTGGTCATCGGTCATGGTGATACCCTGTACAATATAAAACTGGCTGCCGCTCGAACGGCGCTCGGGGTTCACCTGATCGCCCTGGCGCGCGGCGCAGAGGGCTCCCTTCTTGTGGATGAACTTCGCGTTGAACTCACCGGGTACGGTGTAGCCCGGGCCGCCAATGCCGAGCTGGGCATTGGGTCCGGCGCCGCGGCTGTTGGGGTCTCCGCCCTGGGCCATGAAATTCTTGATGCAGCGGTGGAACAGCAGATCGTCGTAGAATTTCTCGTTCACCAGCTTGAGGAAATTATCGCGGTGCTGAGGGGTTTCGTCGTAGAGGCGGATGACCATGTCACCGTGCGGGGTAATCACGCGGACTTTAGCGTTCATGATGGTTGGGTTAGATGATTTTACAGGTTCGTTGGGGGCCGGAGCCTCTTCCACAGCCGGTGCGGTTGATTTGGCATCGGGCGACTGGCATCCGGAATTGCCTGCGAGAAGCAGCAGGGAGATGCAACTGAAAGCGGTGAAGAGAAGTCTTTTCATGGTGAAAATGGCGTTGGGTTGGGTGTCTGAATGCCACAGACAGGGCGCGAAAATAGCGCACGAAACCGATTGCCTCACACGCTTCCCGGACAGGCGCGTTTCGGGGAATTGAACGGCCGGGTGTGAAAGAAGTCCGGAAAGACGTTCAGAACTTGACCTGTTTTTGCGATATTTGCCCGGCTGCGCCACGGGCGTTGACCATTGGAACCATGAAAAAATCCACTTCACTCCTCTTTTTCGGAACGCTGGCCCTGCTTGCGCTGATCGCAATCGGCGGCTGCAAAAAGGACAAGGAAACCATTGCCACGGTGCTTGTGCTTAACGAGGAAGGCGATCCCGTACCGGGAGCTACCGTGCGTCTTTTTTCCAACCCTTCGGTACTTCCACCGCCCCCCAATGAGCTCCGCTTCGACACTACTGCGGTGACCAATGGTACCGGCAAGGTGACATTTAACTTTTCAGAGTTCTATAAAAGCGGACAGGCCGGTTTTGCGGTACTCGACATCGAAGCCAGCAAAGGCATTCTGTTCGGCATCGGCATCATCAAAATCGAAGAGCAGACGACCACTGAGGAATCAGTGACGATTCAGTAAGCAGCGCGGCGCATTGTGCGCGGCCGCGCGATTGCGTTTTTTCACCACGAAGACACGAATCAATAAAGGTTCACGAAGAGTAAAAAAAACTCCGTGAACTCCGGGTTCCTCTGCGGCCTCCGTGTTCCGATTGCATTTTTTCACCACGGAGCCATTGAGGAAATGGAGGTTCATAGAGGTTTCATCTGTGATACGAGTGATCATTAAACACAGAGAAACGAAGCAAGCAAAGAATCACACCGCAACTACTCCGTGAACTCCGAGCCCCTCTGCGGCCTCCGTGTTCCGATTGCATTTTTTCACCACGAAGGGCATAAAAAAAGGCTGCTACATAAAGTAACAGCCTTCGGTGGGTGGCCTATGGGGTTCGAACCCACGACCCTCAGAACCACAATCTGATGCTCTAACCAACTGAGCTAAGGCCACCGTGTCCTGAAAACAGGGGCGCAAAGAAACAATGATTTGTGAGGACACGCAACAGGAAAATGGATTTCGCCCGCATTTTTTATCGTGATGTAGATTGCACTCCGTAAAACCGCCGCTTGTCCAAACCCCTTCACATCCTCTTCACGTCATCGTGGTTTCCCAGCCGGGTGCATCCCACGCTCGGCAATTTCGTGCAGCGCCACGCAGAGGCCGTGGCCTCGAAGCATCGCGTGCACGTGCTCTACCTCGCCAAACAGAAAGGGCTGAAGCACTCCCCGGAAATCGAGGAGCGCGAAGAACACGGCGTGCGCATCACCACGGTGTATTACGGCCGCGGCGTATCCAAAACCTGGTCGCGGTGGAAGGCCTTGCAAACGGGCATCCGGCATCTGCAGGCCACCGATCAGTGGCACTTTGACCTTGTGCATCACCACGTCACCTGGCCCGAAGCCTGGCAGCTCGTGGTCATCCGCAAGCGCTTCCGGCTTCCTGTGGTGCTCACAGAGCACTGGACCGGCTACTTGCGCGAGGCGCGGGGCAAGCTGGCCGGAAGGGTCATCGTGCTCTCGCGGTGGGCAAGCCGCTTTGTGTCGGTATTCGCACCGGTGACCGCGCACCTCGGCGAGCACATGCGCCACTACGGCATGAAAGGCAAGTACCGCGTGGTGCCCAATGTGGTGGACACCTCCTTATTTACAGTGGGTAAAAAAGCGACAGACCGCGTAAACTTCCTCCACGTATCGAGCCTCGATGATCCGCACAAAAACATCAGTGGCATTCTGCGCGCGTGGAAAAAAGCGAGTGAGCAGCGCAGCGACATTCACCTGCACATCGGCGGCGATGGCCCGTGGGAAGCGGTGCGCGATGCGGCGATGAAACTCGGCATTGCACCCGATCGCATTTCCTTCTTCGGCGAGCAGCCGTGGGAGGTCATCGCAGATTATATGCGCGATGCGCACACCTTAATCCTGTTCAGCAACTACGAAAACCTGCCGTGCGTGATTGTGGAAGCGCTCGCTTCGGGCATGCGCATTATTTCTTCCGATGTGGGCGGAATATCGGAGCACATTGACGACAGCCGGGGCACGCTCATCGCGCGCAAGGATGAGGCCGGCCTCGCTGAAGCCATTCTGAAAGAAGCGGATTTGGCGGCATCGGCCGATCGTCAGGCCCTGCGCAAATACGCCGATGCCCACTTCAGCATGGACGCGATAGCCGCGCAGTTCGACGCCATTTACCGCGAAGTCATGCACCCGGCAAGGCACACCTGATGCGCATCACGGGAACCATACTCACACGCATCGTGCTCATGTGCAGCACCCTCTCTGTGGTGCTGCTCAACACGCATTACCTCGGCACGGAGGGACAAGGCACTGCGAGTCTGATTACACTGGGCATTATGCTCGTGCTGGCGCTGAGCCAGTTCATCGGCGGCGGCGCCATGGTCTATCTCGTGCCGCGCATGGCGCCGGGAAAAACATTGCTTCCCGCGGCCATCTGGGCGGGAGCGAGTGCCGTTATCTGGGTGATCGTGTTTCAGTTCATTCCGGTGGTGCCGCAGGAATACATTGTGCATGCCTGTGCCATCGGACTCATCCAATCGCTGTACATGATACTCCAGCAGATTACGCTGGCAGGTGAGCGGATCAGGCTGTTCAATGGCATCATGGCTGTGCAGGCCGTGATTGTGGCGGTATGCCTGGGCGCATTCTTCTTCCTCATGGAATGGCGGCATATCCATGCATTCATCACCGCCCTGTACGCATCGTCATTGTTTGCACTGTTGGGATATACCATAGCAAACCGAACATCCGTTCGGGCAGCGCTGAGCGCATGGGACATTACGGCGTGGAAAGAATTATTCCGCCTCGGAAAATTTGCGCAGGGAGGCAACATCCTGCACCTGCTCAACCAGCGGCTGAATGTGGTGTTTCTCGAGCACCTCTGGCACACCGGACGCTCAGCGGTTGGAGTCATGTCCATTGCCCTGTACTTCGCGGAAGCCATCTGGACCGTGAGCAAAAGCCTGTCGGTGATCCAGTACGCGCGCATTGCCAACATGGCTGACGACAGTGATCAGCGCAGGCTGACAGGACATTATATGAAGGTCTCGCTGGCGGCGGTGGCAGCGGGCTCACTCGCCCTGTGGCTGGTGCCTGAATCATGGCTGCTCGTGCTGTTTACTGATCGCGCGGATGAATTAAAACCCGCATTGCTATGGCTGATACCTGGCATACTGGCCAATGGCGCGTCCATTATCTATGCGCATTATTTCTCCGGACGCGGACTGCACCGCGAAAACATGATAGCCAGCGGACTGGGACTTCTGCTTTCGGCAGGAGCAGCGATCATCCTGATTCCATCCCTCGGAATCCGGGGCGCGTCCATCAGCACCTCACTGGCATTCGTCACGCAGTGCGCGTGGTTCGCGGTGCGGTATCGCAGCAAGGCGGGAGTTAAAACAGCGTCACCAGGTCATTGACCCCGGGAGTGCGGGCGGGAATAAATCCCTCCGCGAGGAGCATGCCGGCTGGACGACCGAGTGTCATGGCGCGTGAGCGCAGAAAATCAAAAAACTCCTCCCCCGAAATGGGCGTCTTCGGTTCGGTGCTATCTGGATTAAAGAATTGGGTGGCGTAGCATTTCAGCACCCCGATCTTTTTATCCCAATAAGCCGTCACGTCAATGAGCAATCCCGGCGTGAGGTGATAGTCCTGAATCAGATGATACACAGCGCGCGGCCTCCAGGCGTCCTGCCCGGTCACAATCTTGGGCAATCCCGCGTAAAAACACCCCTCGCGCACAAGTTCCGCTGCGCGGCCGTGGTCGGGATGGCGGTCTTCCGGAGCGTTGGTGATCACAATGTCCGGACGGTACTTGCGGATGGCGCTTACCACCTTGAGCATGGACGCCTCGTCATTGCGGAAGAATCCGTCAGCCAGTCCGAGGTTATCGCGCACCTGCAGGCCGAGCATGGCAGAAGCGGCTGCGGCCTCCACGTACCGGGTTTCCGCAGTGCCGCGCGTGCCCAGTTCACCGCGGGTGAGGTCCACTACACCTGTGGAAAACCCCAGGTCGCGGTGGCGGAGCAGCGTGCCGCCCGCACTGATTTCGGCATCATCCGGATGCGCAACGATAGCTAAGAGGTCCAGGCCCTTCATGACGCAAAAGTAGGGGCTTGTGAAGCAGCACACCCGAACCGCTCACACAGGAATGCAAGGATGAAAAAATCACTCGTCGAGGATTTATGTAGTTTCGTCGACAACTGAGGGCGTACATTGCGAACATTAACGAATCGTTCACAACATTTGAAATGCAAGATTGCCCATGTTCGGGCGGCCCGTCTATTTTTGCGCCCGGAATGAAAATGAACCTGCGCACACTCTTCACCCTGATGATCCTATGTGGTCTGACAGTGGTGACGCGCGCACAGGTTTCTGCCGATTCAGAAGACTGCCAGGAGGTGTTGGTGGATGAGATGGAAGTAGGTGGTGCGGATGAAGAAGACGAATCGGAGTTAACCCTTTACATTGAAAGTGCGATTGACCTAGGCCTTTGGACCGTGAACGATTCCATTGCGCGCATTCCTGCGTACGATGAGTATTGCCACTGGGACACCCGTAATCTGTTCAGCCACAAAGAAGACCTTTCGACGCTGGCCGGTCCTGTGACCTTCAAATTGATGCATGAAGAATGTGATTTCGTGTTTCCGGCCAACGGACACATGACATCGCCATTTGGTCCGCGTTGGGGCCGCATGCATAGCGGGCTCGATCTCGATCTGGAAACAGGCGATGCGGTGTACGCTGCCTTCGAAGGCATGGTGCGGATTTCACAATACCACTCCTCTTATGGAAACGTGGTGGTGATTCGCCATGCGAACGGACTTGAGACGCTCTACGCCCACCTCTCAGCGCGTGATGTAAAGCCGGGTGATTATGTTCAGGCTGGTTCAATCATCGGATTGGGAGGAAACACCGGGCGTTCATACGGTTCACACCTGCACTTTGAAGTGCGCTATCTGGGCGCGCCGATTGATCCTGCCTTGCTGCTCGATCAGGGCAATAAGAAACTGAAAGACCACGAGTTTGAGCTCACTGCGGACGTGATTGAAAACCACAAAAAACTGGTGACTGCAGCACCGCAATCCGTCAAGAAGTACCACACTGTGCGCAAGGGCGAAACACTCAGTGCCATTGCCCGCAAGCACCGCACATCGGTGAACACCTTGTGCAAGCTGAACCGGATTCGCTCCACGAGCGTGATCCGTCCGGGTCAGAAACTGCGGTATCGTTAAACAGAATTCAGCCGAATCATCTGCAGCAATCCACTCATCTTCAGAATCACACCTGAATGTGATCGGGTATTCCACTGATTCACAAGATATTTAATTTCATGAAAGAAAATCTTGCCGTATCTTGTTCCATCCTTTGCTCTGTTTTGTTTAACGAAACAGTCAAATCGTTGAACAAAAAATGCTGAATTTGGTTCTCCTACTTCTGAACGTATGAAATCTCGTACCGTCGTTATCGGAAGTGGATTTTCCGGCCTGGCCGCTGCGTGCACACTAGCGCATCAGGGAAATCAGGTCATTCTGGTGGAGAAAAACCACGAAACAGGCGGCCGTGCCCGCGCCTTCCGCACCAATGGGTTTGTGTTTGACATGGGTCCGAGCTGGTACTGGATGCCTGAGGTCTTCGAGGCCTTCTTTGCACGTTTCGGTAAAAAAGTATCTGACTACTACTCGCTCGTTCGTCTCGATCCCTCGTACCGCGTCTTCTTCGCCGACCGCGAAGTGGATATTCCGGCCGACAAACAGGAGCTGAAAAAGCTGCTCGACAGTATCGAGCCCGGAGCGGGCGAACAGCTCGATAAATTCCTGGCAGAAGCCAAGGTGAAATACGATACCGGAATGGGTGAATTCGTGTGGAAGCCCTCGCTGTCCATCATGGAGTTTGCCGATCTCCGTTTGCTTCGCGAGAGCTTCCGGCTGCAGTTGTTCAGCAATATGTCGGCCCACCTGCGCAAATTCTTCCAGCATCCGGAAATCATCCAGTTGCTGGAGTTTCCTGTCCTCTTTCTCGGCGCCAAGCCCGAGCGCACGCCGGCGTTGTACAGCATGATGAACTATGCCGATATCGAGTTGGGTACGTGGTATCCGAAAGGAGGCATGTACAAGATTGCCGAAGGCATGACGAAGCTTGCTGAAGAACTCGGCGTCGAAATCATCACAGGCGCAGCAGTCGAAAAGATCGCCGTCAATACTGCCGGTCGCGCAGACGGTGTGGTTGTAAACGGTGAACTGATCGAAGCCGATGTGATCATCGGTGCGGCGGATTACCATCACATTGAAACGAAACTGCTTCCGAAAGAAGCGCGTTCATACAGCGACAAGTACTGGGACAAGCGCGTGATGTCGCCTTCATCCCTGCTCTTCTATCTGGGCGTAAATAAAAAAATCAGCGGGCTGCTGCATCACAACCTGTTTTTTGATGAGTCTTTCGGCGATCACGCTTCGGAGATTTATGACACACCGAAGTGGCCGAGCAAGCCGCTCTTTTATGTATGTGTCAATTCAAAAACAGATGCCGAAGCCGCTCCTGAGGGAATGGAGAATGTATTCATTCTGATTCCCGTGGCTCCCGGTATGACCAGCACCGAAGCCGAGCGCCAGAAGTACCTCGACATGGTACTCGACCGTCTGGAAAAGCGCACCGGAGAAAACGTGCGCGATCACATCGTGTACCAGCGCTCCTTTGCGCACGAAGAATTTATTTCAGAATACAACTCCTTCAAAGGAAATGCCTACGGCCTGGCGAATACGCTCCTGCAGACGGCATTCCTGAAGCCGCGCATGCGCAGCAAAAAGGTGAAGAACCTGTTCTTCGCAGGACAGCTCACCGTGCCCGGTCCGGGCGTACCGCCCAGTCTGATCAGCGGCCAGCTCGCTGCAAGCGAAGTGAATATCTACGTCAACGACCTCAAACCTGTTACCGCCTGAACCATGAACCAGAAACACCTTTTCGACAGAGTCTCCTACGACTGCAGTCGCCTAACCACCCATGCGTACAGCACCAGTTTCAGTATGGGAATCCGCACTCTGGGCAAACGGTTCCGCAATCCCGTGTACGCGATTTACGGTTTCGTGCGTTTTGCGGATGAAATCGTGGACACCTTTCACGACTACCCGAAAGCCGCGCTGATGGCCCGTTTCCGGGAAGACACCGAGCGCGCCATCGCGGATAAGATATCGCTCAATCCGATCCTCAACTCCTTTCAGGAAGTTTATCACCGCTACCACTTTGAATGGGAAATTGTAGATACGTTTCTCCGCAGCATGGAGATGGATCTTTCCAATACCGGCTACGACCGCCAGGGATTTGAAACGTACATCCTCGGCAGTGCAGAGGTGGTGGGTCTCATGTGCCTCCGCGTATTTACCGACGGCAATGATGCGTATTATAAGGAGTTGAAGCCTTACGCAATGCGCCTTGGTGCGGCGTTTCAGAAGATCAACTTCCTGCGCGACCTCAAAGCCGATATGCAGGACCTGGGACGCACCTATTTCCCCAACCTCGATATGACTTCCTTCACGGAAAGGGAAAAGATGATCATCGAACAGGAAATTGATGAAGATTTCCGCGAAGCATACAAAGGCATTCTGATGCTCCCGAAAGACGCGCGCTTTGGAGTGTACGTGGCCTATACCTATTACACTCGCCTGTTCCAGAAGATCCGCTCGCTGCCAAGCCACCGAATCATGGAAGAGCGCATCCGCATTCCGAATCAAAAGAAATTTGCCCTTGTGCTGAAGAGCTACGTGCAGCACAACCTCAATCTTCTCTGATTCATGAGACTGTTCGCGGTTTTCATTGCAGCCTTTCTTCCGTTCGTTGCAGGAGCACAGGTCCAGCGCATGCGCGACCTGTACTATGCGGCCGGGAATGATGCGGGAATCACTGCGTTCTATAACGAAGCGAAAAAAACCACTTCCACCGATCCGGTGATGATCGCCTACAAAGGAGTCGCCATCGCGATGTACGCTGAAGTAGCCAGCAAGGTGAAAGAAAAATTCGGGTATTTCGAAGAAGGCAAGATCCTGATTGATCAGGCAGCAAGTGCAGCGCCCCGCAATGCAGAGATTGCATTTCTCCGGTTCTCTGTGCAGTCGGAAGTACCTGCATTTCTGGGTTACCGCGACAATATTCAAAACGACGCCAACATCGTGGTGGCTTCTTTGCGCGGGAAACAAATTGACCTGACAGAAGATTTCTGGAAGAAAGCCCTCGCCTTCATGAAGAAAAGTGGCAAGCTCAATTCCCTGCAGTTGTCCGAAATCAATCGTTACCTTTCGTGAGGATGAATGTGGAGCTCGTCATACTTGTGGATGAATCGGACCGCGAAACGGGAACGATGGAAAAGCTGCGTGCCCATCACGAGGGTGTATTGCACCGCGCATTCTCAGTGTGCATCTTCAATGATTCAGGAGAACTCCTGCTGCATAAACGCGCCGAGGGTAAATACCACAGCCCCGGATTGTGGACCAACACCTGCTGCTCACATCCTCGTCCGGGCGAACGAACAAGCGAAGCAGCACTGAGAAGGCTGCAGGAAGAAATGGGATTCACGTGCGCACTCGAACCCGCTTTTGAATTCATCTACCGGGCGGAGCTGGATCAGAGTCTCACCGAGCATGAATACGACCATGTATTCACCGGCACCTGGAACGGCCCTCTGTCACCGGCCGCTGATGAAGTCTCAGATTGGGAATACCGCTCGCCGGCTGACGTGCTCGCTGACATGCACACCCGTCCGGAGCGTTATACCGAGTGGTTCAGGATATTGCTCCCGCGACTGATTGAAGAGCGAATTCACGCGCAACGCGCTTAAACGATACTGCAATGGCAACAGGCACAGGCATACTCATTACACTCGGCACCTTTCTTCTGATGGAAGGAATCACCTGGTGTACACACCGCTTTGTGATGCACGGACTCATGTGGTATTTCCACGAAGACCACCACAATCCGCGCGGACATTTCTTCGAGAAGAATGATGCGTTCTTCCTGATTTTCGCTGTACCAAGCTGGCTGCTGATCATGTTCGGTTCCATGGCTGGCGGCGATTTCCGGATGTACATCGGCTTCGGAATTCTGATGTATGGCATTGCATACTTCCTGGTGCATGATGTGCTTATTCACCAGCGCTTCGACTGGTTCAGCCGTACCGACAATGTGTATTTCCGGGCGATCCGCAAGGCGCACAAAGTGCATCACAAGCATCTGAATAAAGAAGACGGCGAGTGCTTCGGCATGCTGTTCGTGCCGTTCAAGTATTTCCGCGAAGCGGCGCAGTATCGTAAGAACAAATACGCCAAAGCCTGAGATCAGGCGATCCGCTGATGGATTCACACTACCTATATCTCGCGGTCAACCTCGGGTGTGTCCTGTTTCCGTTTCTGCTCAGCTTTGAGCGAAGGGTGCATTTCATCGGAAACATCAGAGCCCTGATGATTGGCACCATTGCAATGATGGCGCTGTTTATTCCGTGGGATATTGCCTTTACGCATGCGGGTATCTGGGGATTTAACGACACATACATTATCGGGGAAAAACTCTTCGGACTTCCGTTGGAAGAGTGGTTGTTTTTCATCTGCATTCCCTACGCCTGCATCTTCAGCTATGAATGCGTGAGGTATTTCAAACCAGTGCCACCTGGCCGCACATTCACGCTCACTGCTGGAGGTGGTATAGTAGTGCTTTCGGCTGTACTTGCATTGGTCTATTACGACCATCATTACACCATGGTAGCGTGCAGCCTGTGCGCCATATTACTCGCGCTGCATCTCTGGGTATGGAAGAGTAAATGGCTGGGATGGCTGCTGATGGCATGGTTCATCCTGCTCATTCCGTTTTACATCTCCAACGGCATACTCACCGGATTGAAATTCTGGGAATATCCATTCATCAATACACAACCGGAAGCCATTGCCGATCAGATTGTGTGGTACAACAACGCGCACAACCTCGGCCTGCGCATCTGGAGCGTACCTGCGGATGACTTCTTCTATGGCCTCCTGATGGTGCTGCTGGCTATGACAGTGTACGAGCGTGTGCTCAACCGCTCGCACGGGGATTCTGCTGCACCGCAAGGCGCGTAATCACGGGAAAGTGATCCGAGAGATCCTCCGAACGCCTGCGATATTCCAGTGTGCGGATACCCGGGCTATGCAATACGTAGTCGATGCGCAGCGGAGGAAAGGCTTTATGATTGAATGTATTGCTCAATCCGTTGCCCCCTTCGGTGAATGAATCCTCAAGCAGATCTTCAAAGCGATTGTATGACCACGAATGCGGCGGATCATTGAAGTCGCCGCACAGCACTGCACGGTGCGGGCTTTGAGCGATGTGTTCCATGATGCGCTCCACCTGATCTTCCCGGCGGATAAGGGCCCTTCGCACTTTGCGCATGATGCGGAAAGAGCCCTCTTTCAGTTCCTGACTCTCCGTGTTTTCTTCCACCACTTCATAATCCTGTTTACCCAGCCGGACCGACTGAAGATGCGCATTGTACACCCGCACCGTATCATCGCCCACCTTCACATCTGCATAAATGCAGTAGTTATTGGCGTCGCTTTCAAAGGGAATATGTCCGCGTTTTACGATCGGATAGCGTGAAAAAATAATCACGCCGAAATAGTGGTGCCTGCGCGGAGAAGCCGTGTAACGCTCGTGGTAATAACGCGAAGGAAGGAACTCCGTGAGCGTATCACGCGTTTGAAAATAATCCTTGTCGTCGGCATGAAAGAATTCCTGCATACAGAGAATATCCGCTTCTTCCTCATCCAGCACATCGAACATCGCATTGCGCGTGCGGACATTGTTGTCGAAGTCATAGAGACCAAACAGATGGACATTCCACGTCATCACCTTGATCTCCTGATCACCTGCTTCCACCACACTGTTGGTGCTGATCTGGAACCAGTCCGTTACGTGTGAAAAGCCCAGTACGATGGCCAATGCAGGCACCATCATCTTCCGGTATTTCTTGCGCAGCATCCAATACACCACGAAGCCAATGTTGATAGCGAGAATCAGCGGGTAGAGAAATGCGATGAGTGCGAAGTAGCCTACATCCGAAGGCCTGACGTGAAAAACCAGGTAGCACAACAAAAGCGAAAACACGCCACCGAGTGTGAGCAGAAACATGAACCGGGTAAGTCCGCGTCTTCGCTTCGGTGCAGGAGATTCGGTGTGTTCGGTGCTCATCGGCGGGAGTTGCACTCCGGTTACTTCTGTGCGTACTTGAAAAGAAAATCCTTCTCTTCTTTGGTGAGACTGTCATAGCCCGAGCGACCGATCTTATCGAGGATTTCGTCCACGCGCTTTTGCCTGTTGCGGCGCTCGGTGTTGAACTCATCGTCTGTTTTCATGCGCGGATTGCTCCGCTTTACTTCCCATGATTCCTTCTTTTTGAAGATTCTGGAAAGCGACTGAAGGATTCGGGTGAGCCAGGCTGACAAGTCTTTTCCTTTGAGTATCCGACTTGCGTAAAAATAACCGAAGATGGCCCCGCCCAGGTGTCCGATATGCCCTCCTGTATTATCTCCTTTGCGGATACTCACCAGATCGAGCAGCACAAGCACGACACCAAGCCACACCAGCTGAATATCGAATACGCCAAACAGCTTCACTGCCATGCTTGGGCGATACGTCACCACAGCGATTACGATGCCCATCACCGCAGCGGATGCCCCGAGAATCAGCGAATCGTGTCCACCGCCCAGCGCAGGAAACAGATTGTACATCAGGAAGTACAGTGCGAATCCACTGAACCCTGCGAGCAGATACACGGCGACCAGCGGACGCACACCGATCATCCTTCGGAAAAGATCACCGCACAAGTAGAGCGAGATCATATTGAACAGAAAATGCCCGAACTCCGCGTGTGCAAACATGTGCGTGAGTACTGACCACGGACGGGAAAGCAGGATTCCCGGGTTGTCAGAAGCAGCGAGTCCCATATCCGTGCCGAATGGCGCCGGACTTCCCTGCACATAAAACACCAGCAGGTAGAGCTGCACGATGATGAACACTGCACCATTTAACCACAGCAGGCGCATCAGCGCATCACTTTGCTTCCAGAATGAAAGAAGACGTTTCATGCTCCGCGAAAATCAATAATACCTGTTGGATTCCGACATATTCCAGAACTTGAGCATCAGGTAGCCGAAGAGCATTCCACCGAGGTGGGCGTAATGCGCGATACTGTCACCCGGCATATTGCCGATGGCGAGCAGCAATTCAATGGCGCCATAGATCAGCACAAACCACTTTGCCTTGAGGGCAACCGGAGGAAACAAGAGTTGCAGACGCACATCCGGAAACAACATGCCGAACGCCAGCAGCAATCCGAATACCGCACCGGAGGCACCGACCACGGGAATATTGACCGCCAGATTGAGCGCACCCATTGAGCTGTCTGAATAATTCTTTCCGGAAATGAGCACTTCGTATCCCTCTTCAATCACGAGCTGGAGTTGCTCATTGCTCACCACCTTCATCAGTTCGCGGATTTCGAGATAGTTCACAAACTCATGCAGTCCGAACGCACCGAGACCACATACGAGGTAATAAATCAGAAACCGCTTTGCGCCCCACTGCCGTTCGAGAATACTCCCGAACAGAAAGAGCGCATACATATTGAAGAAAATATGCGTGAATCCTCCGTGCATGAACATGTGCGTGAGCAATTGCCACGGACGAAACTGATTGCTTTCGAAATAAAAACCCGACAACACCGGCTGCAGCGTCGGCATCGCTTCACTTGCCAGAAAAACCAGCACATTGATGATGAGCAGATTCTTAACTACAGGAGTGAGTTGATTGAACATAGCTTATGCAAATTGACGCTCAATGAATGACTGTTGCAGTGTAATCAAAACAGGCTTGCGGTTTCCCGCAAACCAGGGTTCATCGCATGCGGCAAGTCGTGCGGCAAGTTCCTTCATTTCCGGCACCGTGAGCAACTGGCCGTATTTGATGGAGCTTCCCCGCGCGAGCGACCACGCCATGCGGTCGTGGAGCTCATCGGCAATCTCACCGGTATCCTCCGAAAGCATGTTGGCGAGCTGGGCAATCAATCCGCAGGCATCCGATGCCGGAACTTCAGGCGGAATTCCCCTCACTTCCACTTCGCCGCTTCCGGTGAATTCAAGATCAAAACCGAGCGCGGCCATCTCATGTTGCCTTTCCTGCAAAATAGCCCATTCCGCCACCGGCAGCTGCACCTGTTCAGGGAACAGCACCTGCTGCGAGGCGCCTTCTCCTTTTTGCATCTGACGGCGGTATTGCTCAAACAGGACCCGCTCATGGGCGCGTTGCTGATCAATCATTACCAGTCCGTGTGCGGAAGGCGTAACGATGTATCTCCTGTCAAGTTGAATATAGTATGCATCATCAGCGAACTCCGGCAGCGATGGCCGCGCAGGTTGCGGCGCGCGCAATTCGATCTGATCGAGATCCTTTTGAATCTGATGCAGCGATTGCCAGCCATCAGATGTGGTCCGCTCGCGCTGTTCAAACCATTCCTTCACACCTTCGCTGCGCTGCGCAGGGCGTGATTCAAACGGATTAAAATCGCGGTTGATACGTATCTCCGGTGGCTTCACGGTGATTCCTGAATGCACCGGACTCACCTGCATAGCCGCTTCCTGATCGAAGTCGAGCGTGGGCGCAATATTGTGCCTGCCGAGCGCACGCTTCACTGCGGCGTGAAGAATAGCGTACACCGCGCGCTCATCCTGAAACTTCACTTCCGTTTTTGTCGGATGAATATTCACATCGATCTGCGCGGGATCAATTGAAAAATAGAGCAGATACAGGGGATGATGACCGGCCGGCACAAGCCCCTCAAACGCACTGGCCACTGCATGATGCAGGTAAGTGTTGCGGATGAACCGGTCATTGATAAAAAAGAACTGATCACCGCGCGTCTTCTTCGATGTATCGGGCTTTCCCACAAATCCGGACACACTCACGATATCTGTCTGCTCTTCCACCGGCACAAGCTTTTCGTTGTAGCGCGAGCCAAACACGTGCACGATGCGCTGGCGAAGGGTGGTTTTCGGCAAACTGAACACTTCCGAACCGTTGTGCATCAGATTGAATTCCACACCGGGATGTGTGAGTGCCACGCGCTGGAACTCATCCACAATGTGGCGGAATTCAATACCGTCACTCTTGAGAAAATACCGTCGCGCAGGCACATTGAAAAAGAGGTTGCGCACCATGAAGTTAGTGCCTTCCGCACAGCCATCGGGCTCCTGGGATTGCACGCGCGAACCTTCGATGGTAAGGCGTGTGCCAAGAGATGCACCGCGCAAACGCGTTTTTACTTCCACCTGCGCCACGGCCGCGATACTGGCCAATGCCTCACCGCGAAAGCCCTTGGTGACGATATGAAACAGATCTTCTGTCTTCCTGATTTTCGACGTGGCGTGGCGCTCAAAACTCATCCGGGCGTCGGTGTCCGACATCCCCGAACCATTGTCTATTATCTGAATGAGCGATTTACCGGCATCCTTGATGATCACCTTCACGGTATCCGCGCCTGCGTCGATGGCATTTTCCATCAACTCTTTCACAGCGGATGCCGGGCGCTGAACGACCTCACCGGCTGCAATCTGGTTGGCTACGTTATCGGGTAAAAGCTGAATGATATCGGGCATCACGAATTCCTCTCTCCCTTCGCATTCCGAGGGAATCGAATTTCCAAAAATACGGTATTCGGCAGGAGCTTTACACGCCCGTGGACAGGCTGTGCACAACCTCTTTCACATCACTTTCTTCTCCGAGGAGTGTGCACATTTTTTTGAGCACATTTTCCACTACGGCATCCGGACAAGATGCTCCGCTGGTGAGTACCATCCTGAGCGGACGTTTTTCGGGAATCCAGCCGGACGTGCGCTTCTCCTGTTTGGAAGCATATTCGAAATGCGTAATGGCGGATGCTTCCATGTCTTCTTCACCGCGGATGTAATACACAGGCATTTTGCGGGACAGAATGGTGACGAGTTGAGCCGTGTTTGAGCTGTTGAATCCGCCGACCACGAGCGCCAGATCCGCCCCCGAATCCAGCGCAGCCAGTGTGGCGTCCTGATTATCATTCGTGGCATAGCACAGCGTATCACGTGTATCCGCAAAATATCCGGGGCCGCGGTGCGCAGTAATCACGCCCTTGAGGTATTCAGCAATTTCTTCGGTCTCCGTGGCCAGCATCGTGGTCTGATTCACCACCCCGATGCGCTGCAGGTCGCTTTCAGGATCGAAACCGTCGGAGTATCTGCCTTTGAACAATGTGTGGAATTCCTCCGCATTCATTTCACCGCGAATAGCCCGTGCGAGCTGCTCAGCCTCCGCCTTGTCGCGGATCACCACGGAAGGTGCCTTCTGATAGCTGTGTGAAAATGTGGCGCGGGTTTCTTCGTGCAGGTATTTGCCGTGAATAATGACGGTATGACCGGAATTTCCAAGTTCGGCAGAGCGCTTCCACACCTTCTCCACGAAAGGACAGGTAGTATTGTAAGTGGCGAGTTCGACGCCCTTTTCCCCGAGCATTTGCTCAATCTCCACAGTGGTTCCAAACGCCGGGGTAATCACCACATCCTCCGGGGTGATTTCACTCCAGGGGATGAACTGATGGCCTTCCGTATCCATGATGAAGCGGATGCCCATGCTTTCCAGGTCCGCATTCACAGCGGGGTTGTGAATCATCTGACTGAGCAGGTAGATGCGCTTGCCCGGATTCTCGCGTATTGCGCGGTACGAAATTTCAATGGCATTCTCCACGCCATAACAGAATCCCATATGCCTCGGAATGATGAACTCCACCTGCGGAAGAGCGATGCGCGTGGGAGAAAAATCCTTCTTGCGGGGATCGTTGATGCGCCTCCATTCCTTCACTTTACCGATGATGTCGGAGCGGAAATGGGTGGGTATATCGAATTGCTTCATTGTCGGGGTAAAAACGCAGCACTATGGCATGAGGTTCATCGCCGGGCGGAATAGATACGTTCGTCCACGTACTCCTTCAGCTCCTCCCTGTTGTAGGCGCGCATCACTTCACGCAGGTATCTTTCCTTGCGCAGTGATTCACTCTGATCTACCAGAGCGGCGAGGGTTTTCAGCCCTTCCACATGCAGCTTCACAGAATCCTTTTCCTTGGGATGTTTGAGCTGATACAGCGCCATCCCGTGAATCACCGGATACAACAACTCCTCATTTTCTTTCACAAAAGGCAGCACATCCGTATCAACCTCCACACGGAGGTCGGGAGTGCCGGCTATCCAGAACAGCACGCAGGCATTGGCCTCACTGCGTTCAATGGGAAAAACGGCAAAAGGCGTGCGGCAGAGCCACTGCAATACTTTTTCCACGCTGTCACGGCTCACGGCATAATTGGAAGCCTTTTTCCACGAGGTATAATCCGGCAAATCAGGGCATGACTGCGCGTTCAGTTCTCCGGATAAGAGGACCACGCATATCCCGATCCACCTGCGGATAATCATCCGATGACCAAATGTTGTTCGTGAAATTTCACATCCATGGTTTCCAGCTCATTCAATACCGGATGGTAAATATCGGGGGTCACAGGAAGTACGATACCGGTCATTTTCCAGTCGCCCCGAAGAATGTGCCGCGCCGCAATGGCAATGGGCAGTCCTACCGTCCGCGACATAGCCGTATACACGGGGTCTTCGCCTTCTGAGGTGAGCCATGAGGTGATTTCGTGCTGCTTGCCGTCTTGCTCGAACACAAACCGGTGCCACATCACGAGCAGGTCTTTGTCGGCCGGACCGAGTTTCCATTTTTCCTCGATGCATTTCTGCAAGGCCTCAGCCGGAGTACCATTAGTTATACCGAGCGGGTTTTCTTCAAAAATCCCCAGCCATTTCAGCCGGCTCATCACCTCATCGGTCCACCCAAAGCGTTGCTGCAGGTCCTTTTCGAGATTCGCTGAAAGAGGATCAGATGTAAACGACGAGGTGAGCTGTCGCCACGTCATCTCCTGCGGATTCTCCAGTTGAAATGAATCATCCGTGAGTCCGAGATCCACCAGCGCCTGCCAGGAGGAACAGAAACCATCCTTGCGCAAAGTGCCGCGCAGGAGCGTGCCGATGCCGTCGAGGCCGTAGACGGAGGTATACTTCAGGGAGTCACGGTTTGCGTATCCTTCGAAGCGGCCGTAGCCGGGCACTTCGACGGGTGTGATGCGGCGGAACAGGTGGTTGTACGGGATGTACTTCAATTCGCCGTGCTGCCGGAAGCGTGCAGTACCGCCATATCCGGCGAGCACCACATTGCGCGGATTCCAGGTAATTTTATAGTGCCACGGATTGTCGTCGCTCTCAGGCGCCACGAGTCCTCCGGTATAGGATTCAAAGCTGGTGATACGTCCGCCGGATGCCTTGATCCCATCGATGATGCGCATGGCCGACATGTGGTCAATGCCCGGATCCACGCCCATTTCGTTCAGGATAAGCACACCGGCCTGCTTCGCCTCCTCGTGCAGAGGCCACATCTGGTCGGCCACGTAACTCGGCGTGATCACATTCTTCCGCGCGGCAATGCAGTCTTTAGCCACTTCCACATGCATGGTGGCGGGCAGCATGGAAATAACCAGATCCGCAGCGGCGATTTCACGGCGGCGCATGTCCGCATCGGATGCATTCAGCGCAAAGGCCTCAGCCCGCTTGCTGCCTGCAATCTTGCGTTCAGCGGAAGCTACGTCCATGTCGCCGACCCGGATAAACCAGTTTTCTGACTCCGCATGTTGAATCAGGTACCGGATCAGGTGAGCGCTGCTTCTTCCCGCGCCGATGAGGAGGATTTTTTTCATTTCACGATTTCTTCCATGGCCTGTTCACCTGCCGGAACAGATGGGCATTTCCGAGGCTCCAAAGGTAATGGCAGCATGGAAAAGCCGGGGTATTCATAACCTCTTAACATTTCAACGCGATTTTTTGGCACAGCATTGGCCTGCGAGCGGGCCGACACAACTAATTTTAACCACTTAAATACATAACGATGAAAACATTAGTTACCCTGTTCATTTCGCTCTTCACATTTGCCAGTGCATGGTCACAAACCGCCAATGCAGTGGTTTTTGCCGAAAACGGAGAAAAATTCACCCTCCTTCTGAACGGTGAAAAGAAAAACGATTCTCCCGCAGTAAACGTGAAGGTGAGCGGTCTGACCGGAGAGTTCTACCAGGCCCGGATTGACTTTGAAGATGCCAAGCTGGCCGATTTCAGCAACAACAACTTCGCCGTGCAGAAAGGCATCGAAGTAACTTATGTCATCAAGCTCAACAAAAAGGGCGAATACGTGCTGCGTTATGCCGGAGAAGCGGCCATCTCGGGCTCAACTGCTGCTACTACCCCTGCGCCATCTGAGGATGTAAAGCGTTTTGCAGTAGCCGATGACGAAGCGCCTGCCCCCGCAGGCAATACCGGCAACGTACAGATGAACACCAACGTGAGCGGCACAGGCATTAACCAGTCTGTTACTGTGACTGAAACCACGACTACCACCACCCGTCCGGCTGCGACCACTACCACCACTACCCGTCCGGCCTCTGAAAATGCAGGCATTAACATGAACGTAGGCGGAGTGAACATGGGTGTGAATGTGAACATAACCGGCATGGAGACCGATATGCAGATGGACGTGCAGGAAACCAACAGCACCGTGGTTACACAGACCACCACTACGCGCACGACCACTTCAGCTCCTGCAGAAACCCGTCCGGCTCCACAGACCGCCCCTGTGCGTGAGGAGATCACCGTAAAGGGATGCTCCGTAGCGA
>JBKDGH010000086.1:0-3340 GCA_046336655.1 Flavobacteriales bacterium
TGGCCTCCTTCACCTTTCCTACGGTTTTGAAGTGTCGCAGCAGGGTCTGTGTGGTGTGCATCCCCACACCCGGGATCTCGGTGAGCTCCGAACGAAGTGCATCCTTGCTCCGGCGATCGCGGTGATGGGAAATACCGAACCGGTGTGCCTCATCACGCATGTGCTGGATGATGCGCAAGGTCTCTGACCGCTTGTCGAGATACACCGGCAGGGAATCGCCCGGGAAATAGATTTCCTCCAGGCGCTTGGCAATGCCGATCACTGCCACCTTACCCCGCAATCCCAAGGCATTCAGTGTTTCCACCGCGGCACTCAGCTGGCCCTTGCCGCCATCTATCACAATGAGCTGAGGAAGGGGCTGACCTTCTTCCATCACCCGGGAGTAGCGCCGTGTAAGCACTTCCTTCATCGTGTCAAAGTCGTTCGGACCTTCCACACCGCGGATATTGAACTTGCGGTAATCGCTCTTACTGGGCTTGCCGTTCTTAAATACCACACAAGCTGAAACGGGATGAGTGCCCTGAATATTGGAGTTATCGAAACACTCCATGTGCACTGGAAGGTCATTCAGGTGAAGGTCGGATTGTATGGTTGAAAGAATGCGATTCGTGTGCCTTTCAGGATCGGTGAACTCCTGCTGCTTGTGGGCATCAAGCATGGCCTGCACGGCATTGCGGTGAGACAACTCGAGCAGTTTCTTCTTATCCCCCTTTTGCGGAATGTGGAATTTCACTCCGGGTATTTCAATATCAAGTTCAATGGGAACAAACACCTCGTCAGAGGTGCTCGCAAAACGTGCGCGGATTTCCACGACCGCGAATTCAAGCAACTCCTGATCGGATTCTTCCATTCGTTTTCGCAACTCCATCGTATACCCCTGAACAATGGTGCCATTGCTGATGCGCAGGTAATTCACGAAACCAGCCGAGGCATCGCTTACAATGCTGAACACATCCACCTGATCGATGGAGGGATTGACTATCGTGCTCTTTGCCTGAAACAGTTCCAGTGCCTCGATGCGCTCCTTGAGCATTTGAGCCTTCTCGAAATTCAGCGCGTCCACCTCTTCCTTTAACTGCGATTTAAAATCGCGAAGTACTCTTCCATAATCACCGCGAATGATTTTGCGGATCTGGTCCACATTGAAATCGTATTGCCCGAGTGTTTGCTTGCCTTCGCATGGCCCCAGGCAATTGCCCAGATGGTATTCCAGGCATACTTTGAACTTGCCTGCTTCAATGGATTTTGGCTGCAGCGGCAATGAGCACGTGCGAATCGGATAGAGTTTTTTCACCAAATCCAGCACCGCATGCATGGTTTTCACCGACGAATACGGGCCGAAGTATTCCGACCCATCACGGATGATCTGACGTGTGGGAAAAATCCTCGGGAAGGGTTCGTTCTTAATGACAATGCTCGGATAGGATTTATCATCCTTGAGATTGATGTTATACCGGGGTTTAAACTTCTTGATGAGCGAATTCTCAAGGAGAAGCGCATCCATTTCGGTTTCCACCACGATGGTTTTCAGATCTGCAATTTTCCTGACCAGAAGCAGTGTTTTGCCGTTCTCATACTTCTGCTTCGAGAAATAGCTGCTAACCCGGTTTTTCAGGCTTTTCGCTTTGCCCACATAGAGCAGATTACCATCCGCATCAAAATACTGATACACTCCCGGCTTGTGCGGGAGTAAACGGATAAGTGTCTGCAGGTGCTCGGAGGCTTCCACGTGTCAAAAGTCGGTCACACCGGGCAACACACCAACGGAATCCTCAGGAATAGAACTTCTTCTGAAATGCCGCAAACTCGCCCCTTCCGAAAATACGGCGTGCAATAAAGGCATGCAGAAAACCCGTGCCGTAGGCAAACAACTGAATGTAACTCGCCACCACCGCGAGAATGGCTACATCAGCGCGCATCGTGCGCAACAACGCATCGAAAAAGAGAAGAACCACATGCACGCCTGTCGGAGCAAGACACCCCGGATGGATCAGGGCCGCTCCGAGCACGCAGCATAGCGTGCCCAGCACAAAGGCAGCCGGAAGCGCATGCACCGCTTTAAGAGTGCCCGCATGCCGGTATTCCAGGTTAATGCGGGCAATACCTGAATTGTAGATCTGCTTAAAAAACTGCCTGAACCGCGTGCGGCGTTTGTGATATACCCATGCCTCTGGTATCAATGCCGTACGAAATCCTTCGCGAATCATGCGGATGCTGAGGTCAATGTCTTCACCGAAGCGCATCGGACTGAAACCTCCGGTGCGCACGAAGACATCTTGTGACATGCCCATATTAAAACTTCTGGGGAAAAAGCGGTCTAGCTTTTCTCCGCCACCGCGTATGCCTCCGGTTGTCAGAAAGCTCGTCATGGAGTAGTTGATCGCTTTTTGAACCGGAGTAAACGAATCCGCAGCGCGATCCGGACCGCCAAATGCATCCACGTAATCCGAATTTAACCTGTTCAGCACAGCGCTCACGTAATCCGGAGGAATAATGCAGTCCGAATCCAGAAACACCCCGTAGTTGCCTGTCATCCGGGCGAAAGCCGCGTTGCGCGTTGGCCCCGGGCCGCTGTTTGGTTTATCGAAATAGGTAATTCGCAGCCGGTTCTCATATTGCTTTACTACGTGATCGCAGCGCACCGATGAACCATCTTCTGCGATGATCACTTCGAAATCAGATACCGATTGCCTGCACAGGCTTTCCAGCAATTCAGCCAACTCATCCGGTCTGTTGTACACAGGGATGATCAGGGAAAGCCGGATGTCAGTTTGGCCGGGCATATTATTCAACTCATGCAAGGTGCACAAAGAAACGGATGATTAAGGCCCCTTACAGCGATATTCGCGACATGAATCTGATCACGGGCATCACCGGCCTGCTCGGCACCCACATTGCGCTGGAACTTCTTTCACGGGGCGAAAAGGTGCGTGGATTGATCAGGGAAAACAGCAGTACCGACACCCTGCAGCGCGTATTTGCGTACTACGGTTCATCTGACCTCTTCTCCAGAATCGAATGGATCACCGGCGATGTACTCGATGTGACCTCACTCGTGGAAGCTACGGAGGGCTGCACGGCGGTCTTCCATTGTGCGGCAGTAGTATCCTATCACCGCCTCGACCGCAAAGCCATGTATAAGATCAACGTGGAGGGAACGATCAATGTGGTCAATGCCGCTCTTCACCATGGCAACGTGCGGCTCGTTCACATCAGTTCGACAGCAGCCATCGGAAGGACACTGCATGATCAGGAGCTCGATGAAAACTCGGAGTGGAAAGAAGGAAAAAACACCACACACTACGCCATCACCAAACACCTCTCTGAAATAGAAGTGTGG
>JBKDGH010000087.1:0-4635 GCA_046336655.1 Flavobacteriales bacterium
TGGGTTACTCTATTAAAATCCTGAAAAATTACTGGTGTTATTAGTGATGAGTCGCCATCACCCCAATAAATCAATTTTTTATTTATCATGCTTGAAGTAGAGTCAATAACTGTTACACTAAGACTGTCATATTCAACGGAAAAATCTGTATGAAATTGATTTATTTTATCATACCCATGAACGTATGATGAATCTTTCACCTGATTCCAAGCTGTCTGTTGAAGCATATTAGCATCATTAATACTTATTCCTAATGGTGCCGGTGACCCAACCGTAGTTTCATTATAAAGAACAGAATAAAGAACACAAGCATGTAAATATTGACCTTTTAATCCGGGATGATAATCAGTTGGGGAAGCCCACATGCCACTGATACTCGGATAATTTATAATCACATCTCTAAAAGCATGTGCTGTTGGTAAATATGCTCCTCGAACAGATTGTGCTGCCAGCGTATATTTATATATTATTTCCGCCTGCATATCTAAATAAGGTTCCACACTCCAAGGATGTGTTTCCGGATAACCGGGTGTAGCGTACAACAGGATTTTACTGCAATTCGCTCTCGCAATGGAGTCAATGATTCCTATCGGTCGAGTGATGGAAGAACCAGGGATTACGGGTTGAATATTGCCCGAGCTCTGCTCCTGAACAACGATATAATCAAAACCTTGCGCCATCAAACTTAGAGATACAGGATCTTCTACATGGTCAGATAAAAAATACCCTCCCGGAGTATTTTGATCTGTGATTATCGTCTTTCCGTTTGAACTTGCCAGATTGGTTAATAAACCGGGCAAATCTTGCACATAGGTCATTGAATTACCAATGAATAAAATCCTTAAAGTGTCTTGAGCGTTGGCGGAAGTTAAAAAACCAAGAAGGATGAGGTTAGTTAAAATAATTAATCTGGTTCGATAGTATGGTGATTTTATTTTTGTCATTGTATGTGATGTTTTGATGTTGTCCAAATGGTGCGTAACTGCTGAATTTCAGCGGGGTTCAAAGTGCGGTTGTAAATCGCCACGTCGTCAATTTTTCCCGAGTAGGTGCGACCGATGTACAACGCACCGATGTCTTCCATGACTTCAGGGTTGGGACAAATGCCCGGAAACATTACGCTTTCAGTCGGCATTCCGTCCATCCATAGCTGGTAATTGCCGTTTTCATAGATGGCCGGCAGATGATCCCACTGGTAGGAATAATAGTCTACCAAGTTCGGACAATGACCGCCGCCGTCGCCCCGGCACACTATGGCCTGCAACTGGCCGCCACTCGCGCTGTCGGGCTGAAACCAGAGCGAAATGGTGATGGCATTTAATCCATCCATGAAAGAAGGATCATCGTATTTCAGACACTCATTGTTCAGGGCATTGAATGAGAACGCGCACTGGGGATTTCCTCCGCGATCCGAAGTGGGTGAAGCGGAAGTAGGATTGGAAAGATGGTATTCCATGTCAGTCGCATCTTCCAGCGAACCGGATGACATCGGGTTAAAGGCCAGCAATCCGTTTTGCAGGGAGAAGGGCAGACAGTCAATGGGGTCAGTCAGGAGAATGCCATTGGTAGTATCATCCGGATCGCACGCGCTGACTAAAACAGCGGTGCGTGTGAGAAAGCGCTGTGAGGGTCTCATCTTCTTCGAATTAAGGGTTTCATCTATCAGACGAAGGGATGAATACCCCGCGTTGGGTAAATCTGAGATTTATTATCAGAATGCATAACCAATGCTGAATCGGAAGTAGGGAGCGCGATTCCATACGCCCGGTGTGCTCCTACCCGGGTCGAGCCAGACACCGGGTTCTCCGATCAGAATTAAACTACGCGGAAGAATAAAGCGGAATTCAGCAGCGAGAAGTGCATTCGTGGATTGTTTGCGGTTGGTCCGTGTAATCGGGAAATACTCACGCTGCTGGTACACTTGGATTTGAGGTATGTCATAATAGGGCACCCAACGCTGTGTGTAGGTAAGTGTTTCCCTCGTCTGAAAGCTGACCGCAAGGCCTGCGCGGGGCATTACTTCCATGCGGTTTTCCCGGATTGGAATGGTGTAGCCGGCGAAAACGGGGATTGTCCACGCATTGAACATGCTGATCGCTTCCAATTGTTCTGCAGCTTCTATTATTTCAGGGAAATCTACGAAATTGATTTGAATATTCTGACCTTCTCCTGTTATTGTGAGGTCTGAAGCAGCGATGGGCTCATAAATAAATCCCGGGTTATACCTCATCACACTGAGTCCGGTGCCAAACTGCCAGCGGTTGGCGCATATCCGGAAGGACACATCCTGCGCAACGAGGAAGAGCTGGTCGTCAGTATCCAGTCCGCCGCGCGCATAGAGCAGGTCACTCTTTGCCGAAGGCCACGTGAGTGAAGCACCTGCCTGCACTTCGAACATTCTTTTCCGCGAAGGCAAGGAATCCGGTTTCAGGGAATCAATCTTCGCGGTGAGAGTGCTGTCAGCCGGGGCTGTAACCTTCATCGAATCTGCAGGTGCGATGGCTTCTGATTTCGAATCGGGTGTTGAAGCAATCGCGGCGTGATCTGAACCTTCATTCAGGGTCGTTGCAGGTAGCGCATTGTTTCCGGATTCATTCTGTTTCTCTTTTTCCCTTTCTGCTGCGTACTCTTTTTCTGCAGCGTTTTCTTTTTCTTTCTCCTTTGGGCGTATCACGGATTTTCCTGTGCCATCGGGAGCATTGGATGCGGTTGTTGTTGAGTTGCGGCTTTTTCGCGGGTTTGTCTGAGCACGCGGTGCATCCGCAGACTGCACTTCTGCTTTGGTAATAGCATCCTTCGGAATTGCAGGTGAGTGTGATTGTCCGGATGTGGGTTCAGCCTTTGTGGTTTCCGTTATTTCGGGCTGAATCCACAGCGATATGCGCCCTGCATTTTTCGAAGCGGTTTGCTGAAGGTTCTGCATGGAGGCACCTGTCTCATTCCACCAGATAACTGCTCCCGCGAGCAGGGCAATTCCCAATGCACCCGCCCACCACCACCAGGCACCGCGACGCTTATTATCGCGCTGATTGAGCAGACGATCCATTTCACGCAGGTCATCAGATGTGGGCATTTCATGCCCGTCCTGCAGCGATTTCTGCATCCATTTGTCGAACTGGTTCATCGCGTGGAATGTTTTTTCATGATCCGTTCTTTCAGTTGTCTGCGGGCTTCATTCACATGCCAGCGGGAAGTGCCTTCCGATATACCGGCCATCTCACTGATTTCTTTATGACTGTATCCTTCAAGTGCAAACAGATTAAAAACATACCTGGTGGTTTCAGGAAGTGCAAGCAACATCTGTCGCACTTCTTCACTGCTGAAATGCGTATCCGCTTCATTGAATACCTGTTCATCCGTCATCTTTTCTTCCTGCAATTCACCGCGTTGGATAGCGGGTGTGCGCTTGTCTTTGCGCCAGGCATCAATCAGCGTATTGGTCATGATGCGTTTGCACCACCCTTCAAACGAACCGTTGCCTCCGAAGTCAGGAAGTTTGTCCAGAATCTTGAGGTATGCCGTATTTACGTGCATGACGCAGTCTTCACGATTCACATAATAGCGGCGTGCCATAGATATGAGCACACCAAAAAGCTGCTGGTACAATTCCAGCTGCGCCTTGCGCTCGTTATTCAGACAGCGCGCTATGAGCAGTTTATCCGGTTCCGGCATAGGGCATTCCCGGGTGAGCGGGACGGCTTGGCACAAGATAGACGACAGGACAGGGGTGAATGTTGGGTAACCTGTAAAAAAAGATGCTTCACCCGTTCAAAGGTCCATTTCACCAAGTGCGGATGGAGCAAGGCAGTGCAGGGCTATTCAACTGGCCACACACAGCGAGTGGACGCATTGCGGAGTGGTTTTCATACGGAATGGCCAATGGGTCGTGGCGGAGGCTGTAGAACCAGTCGTATTCACTCCGGTGGATGAGTTTATTGCACGGGGAAAGAAAGGCATCGTGGGGTCCGGCGCCTGAGCCGTACCCTGTCTGCAGAACAGGAAAGGGCGATGTGGAGCTTTATTTCGGAACAAAAAGGCAAGCACTACGACATCGGCTTTCACTGGTCGGATGCGGAAATGTACTGCTCCGAGCTGGTCTGGAAGGCCTATCGTGCGGCAGGAACAGAGCTCACCGAACCCCGGCCGATGAGATCGTTCGATTTGTCTTCTCCATTGGTGAAATCGGTCATGAAGAAACGGTATGGCGATAACGTTCCTCTTGATGAACCGATGGTTTCACCGGGTGACTTGTATCAATCAGAACACCTGATTGCACCTTTCGTCAGGAATTAATTTCGGGAAGATTGCGCAGCAGCTTGTAGTCGGCGATGAATGTGCCGAAGGGGACGAAGCTTCCGATGAGCAGCCAAATGGTCATTTTTGAAAACGACCACTTTCGCTCAAGGGAATGGCGCACCGTTTCAATCACGTACAGGACAAAAAGCAATCCGTGAAGCATACCGATGTATTTCACCAGTATGGGATTTCCTAGAATGTATTTTACCGGCATCGCAATGCCCATCAGCACGAGCAATGAGCCTCCTTCTAAAAAGCCCAGTGCGCGGTAACGTCCGAATGAATTTTTGAGCATATCTGATCGCTGTTCTTTTTAATTCAATGCATTGTTCTATCCTC
>JBKDGH010000088.1:0-7220 GCA_046336655.1 Flavobacteriales bacterium
GTGAATCATATCGCGCCAGTTCGCTGCCTCAAAGCTGGTCATGTCATTGACCTGCGTGGTGAAATAGCCCAGACGGGGATCATCCATGCGCGGCTGAAAATCATTGTAGGGCATTTGCAGGATGGAGTGCTGGTACTTGATTGTGATGTTGCGGCCATCTTCCACCGCACCACCGGAGCGTGTGGGCGAAGAATTCTCGTAGACATACGCGACAGTCACCTCCGTGTTTTCCGGATAGTTGTTGATTTTTTCCACGCGTGTTTTCTCTTTGCTCAGGCTGCCCAACACCGCGGGAGGTGCACCGGGCGGAGAAGGATACTTGATCAGCTGGAATTTTTCCGATAGGAAAATGGCATCGCCGTCAATCAGAAAGCGATTCTTGTCCTTGTGAATGGCCTCGATTTTTTCACAGGCCAGAATGGGGTCGTTGATGTTTGCGTCTGCCGCCTTCGCGATGGCATTGGCCGGATCGTAATAGAAATTGGTGTTCTCCTGAATGATGTCGAGCTTATCGTAATTCCGGGAAAAGCGGATCACTTTATTGTCGCCGAAACTTCCGCGGAAATAGCCGCTTTCCACGGGTGCATCGGAGATGTGGTTGAAGTAAATGAACTCTTTGTTGAGCTGATCTTCCCGCACTTCGAGGTAGGATTTGCCGGTCACCGAATCGCGGTAAATGGTGAACAGGCCTTCCTGTTTGGTGCACTTCTTCACGAGGTCACCGTACTTGTCCTCTTCCTTCTTCGGTTCGGTCTTTTCGGTCTTCCTTTTCGACGATTTCTTCTTCGAATCGCCGGCTTTGTCCTGACTGAATGCCTCGGCAGAGTGCAGCATCAGGGCACAAGCCAGCATCGGGAGTAGTAAATGCTTCATGTGTTTCGGATGGGTTGAATGTTCAAAGCTAAGAGAAACCATCTGGCTGCCTTCCGTGTTTGACCCAAAGGATGTGAAAGCTACAGCAACCTCAACCCGGAATAAAGTGTCATATTTACACTTTCATAGAAATGGCTCTTCGGCGTATAAGGTTTGAACGATTAGTATGGGTGTGTGCAGCATTGCTTCCCTCCCTGCTGTCCGCGCAGAGCTATGTCCTGAACGGCAATGCGGGTGAGCTGGGCAATGATTGCTTCATTGTAACACCCGGAGCAGCCTGGCAGAGCGGTACCATCTGGTATTCTCCCGACATTAATCTGAATGAGCCGTTCACGCTGGAGTTCGATATGAACTTCGGCAACTTCAATGACAACGGCGCTGACGGAATGGTGTTCGTGCTGCAAACGGCAGGACCTGATGCCCTCGGGGTTGGCGGTGGTGGGATGGGCTTCGAAGGTTTTAACCCATCGTTCGGAATTGAGTTTGACACCTTCATGAACTCACCACCCAATGCGGGCAACAACAATGACCCGGCAGCCGATCACATCGCCTTTCTGCGCAACGGCAATGTGAGTCATTTTTCAGCGGACAACCTCGCCGGTCCGGTGCAGGCCAGTGCGGGCAATGTGAATATCGAAGACGGGATTGATCACCACGTGAAAATTGAATGGAACCCCGTTACGGAAGTTGTATCATGCTATTTCGACTGTGTCCTCCGCCTGTCGGCGCAGGTGGATCTGATCAGCACCATTTTTTCGGGAAATGCAATGGTCACCTGGGGCTTCACCGGCTCTACAGGTGGACTTTTCAATACACAAACCGTGTGTCTTTCCGACTACATCCTTGGCCTCGATGACCCGCTTCCGATTTGTCCGGGAACAAGCGCACAGCTCGCTGCGGCGGGTCCTTCGAATGTGTTTTATACATGGACGCCTTCCACTGGCTTAAGCAATCCGAATGTGCAGGATCCTGTGGCTTCGCCGCTTGTGACCACAACGTATACGGTTTCATACACCGATGTGTGTGGCGAAGCCTTCAGCGATGAAGTCACTGTGGTAGTGACTGATCCCATTACCCTGCCTCCGGTTGCGGATGGAACGCTTTGTCCGGGCGGCAGCACTACCCTTACCGTGGAATTCAATGATCCCGGAGCTACTTACGAGTGGACGACCAATGACGGCGCCATCGGCGGAGGTGCTGCGTCATCTGCCGTCACAGTTACTGAGGCGGGTACCTATACAGTCACCGTGACCAGCAGTGAAGGATGTGTGGCCGAGGCCAGCGCCACTGCAAGCGAAATCCTTCTCCCCGATTGGTTTGTTCCGGAAGCGGAATATGTGATTTGTCCGGGCGAAACCCTCGAACTTGATGCGGGAGGAAACTCATGGACTACAGTGTGGATGCCGGGAAGTGTTTCCTCTACGTCATTCACAATTGGTCAAGCCGGCGCATATCAGGTGGAATATGACTTCAATGGATGCACAGAAGAATATTCCTTTGAAGTCACCATTCCCAACCTGAATGCCAACGACCTAGGACCTGATCAGACAATTTGTGAAGACGAGTCCACCGAACTCAGCGCAGGAGTTTCCGTGGTGTGGAGTACAGGCGTCACTGCACCCTCCATCACCGTGAGTGAAGCCGGCACATACAGTTATGTGATCACAGTCGGCAATTGCTCCGCCGATGATTCGATGACACTATTCACCGATGCATTGCCGGTGTTTGACCTTGGCGCAGCGGTATCAGTTTGTCCGGGTGATTCGGTGGTTTTTACTATTCCCTTCAGTGGACAGTGGAGTACGGGCGAGGTGGGCAATAGCATTGAAGTGACGGAGGAAGGCATTTACGGTGTATCCGTGGCGAATGGCGCATGCATCGCAACGGATGCAGTGCAGGTGATTGCACTTTCCGATCCCATCGCGGATTTAGGTCCGGACCTCGTGTATTGCCTGGATGACATTGTGACCCTTAGCGCGGTGGATCCGGCAAATGAGACGTTTTTATGGAATACAGGTGAAGAAACGGCCACCATTCCGGTCACTCTTGCCGGAGAATACAGCGTGGAAGTATTCAATGCCTGCGGCAGTGCCAGAGATACCATTCAAGTGGAGTTCGAAGAATGCAATGTGTATGTCTACATCCCGAATTCATTTACACCAAACAACGACGGGATCAATGATGCATGGAGGCCAGTCACCCTGAATGTGGAGCGCTACGAAGTGTGGATCTATGACCGCTGGGGCACGGAAGTTTTCTACACGAATGACATGGCTGAGTACTGGCTCGGCGAGGTACGCGGAGGTGATCACTACGTGCAATCTGGAGCTTATGTCTATCGCTTTATCTACCCCATTGGTGATCTTGAGGTGGGCGAACTGCGCGGCACCATCACGGTAGTGAGATGAGTCATGCAAGCACATCGCTCATCTCTTCCGATATTTGAGCAGAACCTTCAGCCATGAACCAATCACCCCTGCTCCGCACCTTGTTGCTCATTCTGGTTGCCGGAATACTCATGGTCGTCGCAAAGCCACTGCTCATCCCATTGGCTTACGCGCTCATCATTGCCATGGTGCTGTATCCCATCACCCGGTGGCTGGAGATGCGGAAATTCGGACGCACGCTCTCCATACTGCTTCCACTGCTGATCGTGGTGATACTGTTCGTAGGCCTCCTTGGAATATTGAGCTACGAAACCATTGTACTGATTAACGAGTGGCATCAGCTCCAGCCGCGCATTGAACCGGCCATGAATATGCTGCATGAGCAAATTGAATCCGTCATGGGCTGGACGCAGGAAGAGCAGCAGGTGTGGATCCGACAAATGCTATCGAAAGGAGGCACCGAAGCAGTTACGATGTTGCGCGGCATGCTGCTGGCCACTGGTGAAGCACTGGTAGATCTCATTATCATTCCGGTTTATGTGGCGCTGCTACTCAATTACCGTCGCCGGCTTGTGAACTTCCTCCATGATATAGTGCCGGATAAATTCCGTGACACACTGACAGCAGCCCTTACCGATACCCTGCAAACCTTTTCTCAATTCATCCGGGGAATGGCGATCGTTTACCTCTCTGTAGGTGCTCTTAATTCAATCGGGCTCTGGATACTTGGCGTAGAAAATCCGCTGCTCTATGGCATGATCACCGCCATCATGACCATCATCCCGTACTTCGGAATTGTGATCAGTGCGCTATTGCCCATCACCGTTTCGTGGTTGAGCACAGGAAGTCTCGCACAGCCCATTGGCATCATCTCTGTGTTTGCCGTGGTGCAATACCTTGAAGCCTATCTCATATTTCCCTGGGTGGTTGGAAAGCATGTTAACCTCAACACCCTCGCTGCGCTGATTGCTATTTTCACCGGAGCACTGGTCTGGGGCGTAGCGGGAATGATCCTGTTTGTGCCGTTCTTGGCCGTGTTCCGCATATTCGCCTCACACTATCCCGGAATGAAGCCGTGGGCGCGGGTGATGGAGGGATAACATCATTGTAGAAACGCACGGCCGTGCGTCTTTTGTTGCTGGAAGACCTCACTCCGATCGGTACAGACTGGCGAAAGCCTTTTCTTGAAATCGCTCCTGCGTTGATTGTGGTCTTTCGACGCAGCTATGAATCACAACCGGATGGTAAAAAGAGACAGAATTACTACGTACAGGAGAGTGTCGGTCTGGCTTGCGGAATGCTGCTTTCAGCCATTCATCATTGCGGATTGGTAGCACTTACCCATACACCCAGTCCGATGAATTTCCTGAGCACATTGCTCGGTCGCCCGGAAAATGAAAAACCGTTTTTGCTGATCCCGGTTGGCTATCCCACCGAAACACAAGTTCCCGACCTCAAAAGGAAAAGTCTGGATGAAATCAGAATCAGGTACAGTTAATTGCCTGTTGCAGGGTCGGCTTCTTCACCGAACCATACCACTGCATAGCCTTTGTAAATGCCGATTCCAATGGCATTCCAGTGCAGCTTCCGCCATACATCCGCATTGATGATGACGGCGTGATGTCCGTCGCTGGACTTCCAGTCTTCCAGAATTTCTTCGGCATCCACCTTTGTATCCGTCCCTGCATAGCCCGACGACCAGGCAATTTCATAGCCGTAACCCGGATAGGCGGTGAGTTCACGGGGCTTGTTCCACATGCATTCCGCTTCTTCGTGGTTGTCGGTATAGCAACAGGGCACCCATTTGCCCTTGTTGGACCAGCTGTGCAGATTACATTTTCCGTCTACGGGGTCATTGTCAGCAAGATCCCGTGCATGCATTTGGGCTACCGTGGTAAGCGATGGTGACAGCGGAATCGCTGGCAGCCCCTTCTTCTTTCGGTACTCCATGAGTTGAGCGTACAACTCCTGTTCGGACGATGTGGGCGCCTGGGCCACAGCGCCCCGGGCAAGCAGGGCGCATGCCACAAGAAGAAATGCAGGAAGGTTCATAGCTGAGGCGGTTTGGTTTCGTGGAATATAACACCGTGTGAACCACTTTATTGCGGTTCACACGGTCACCCCGGTGTACTACCTCCTCCCCACCGCATACCAGTCCACCTTCCGGCTCAGGTACATGACCACAGCGAGCACGGTGAACAGTCCGATGCTGCCAACCAGCAGAGCGAAGTCTTCCATCTGGATGATCACGAAGATGAATGAGAAGATAAATGTGAGCAGGAAGAGCAGCATACCGCTGAGTTTCCAGGATTCGGTAATGGCTTTGAAGTAAAGCGTGACCAATGCCAGCACAGCCAGTGCACCAAGCACATACGCCATATTGAATCCGATATGTTCGGAGAAGGAAAGCAGAAGAAGATAAAACAGACTCAGCGCGAATCCAACCAGCAGGTATTGCACAAAGTGAATTTTTACCCTGTTCAAAGCCTGCGTAAAGAAGACCAGCAGAAAGACCAGCGTGATGAGCATCACGCCGTATTTCGCGCTGCGTTCATTGCGCTGGTACTGATCCACCATGATCAGCAGCTCAGTACCGAATGAAGATTCGGAAAACCCTTCTGCAGAGCCGAGAAACCGCTGCGGATAATTGCGGTTGAGATGCAGCACTTTCCATGTAGCGGAGAAGCCGTCCTTGCTCACGGCAGGCTTGGGATCAGGCAAGAATGCGCCCGTGAATTTCGGACTGGCCCACGACGACTTCATGGACGCCGTGGTCTCTTCCCCAAGCGGAACAAACATCAACGAGCTGTTGCCGCCCACGCGCAGGTCCGTGGAAAAGGTGTATCCTCCCTCGTCATTAATGCCCAGCGGAGTACGTGCGGAAACCCCGCTATAAAGCACTTCACTGCCCTGAACGCCCGGCTCCATGGTGAGTGAAGAATCATTCCATGCGAGCGTGATCTGATCGCGGATGGCGCGCATATCCGTGACGCCGATGCTTACGAAAGCACTGCCCCAGAGAATTTCACCGACCTCCGGCCAGCCGCTGAAATCAGGCTCACCGAATGATCCTTCGATATGCATTTCTGCATTGTAGACGAGGATTTCATAAATGCCGCGTTTGCGGATTTGTGGGTCGGCGGATGATTCAATGGACAAGGTCTTCGGAAGAAAATGCGCATAGCGGATTTCCGGTTTGGATTGCGGAATCACGTTGCCATTGACATCGTAGCGCACTTCGCTGACTGTGCGTGAGAGGTAGGGAATCGTGAGCACAGGGCCGCAGATTTCCTGACGGCCGCCCCAAGTGGATGATACTTCCATCTCCGCTTCGTTCTTTCTGCTGCTTCGCTCCCAGATGAGCGATTCAATCATCCCGAGCGGGATCATCATCAGCAGAATGAGAATACCTACAGTAGCGAGTTTTAGGGCAAGTGAATTCTTGCGCCAGTCATTAAAACGCTCAAAGAAACCTGGTTCGCGGAGTTCGGGTTGGGTAGACATAAATGGTAAAATGGGTTTGGTTCGGACGGTGAACGCCCGTTCGGTCAAATGTTGCGAAGAAACCCCGGCTTAACAAAACTTGCATGATATCCCAGATCTACTAATGCATCAATGACCCCGATACCTGTAATGCCCGATAATCGTGTAGCTGAACAGTACATCCCCCATGATCTGCCCGCCGCCGATGTGGTGGACGATGGGTGCGCCTTTGGCGGGTTGCCATGTGGAGTGGCACTGCGCGGGCGGGGCAAGCCGGCTCAGCGCGGGAACAGATGCGAGGCCCCACGGCCTGAGTGATTCCTTTATTTTTTTGTCACTTTTTACATGTAGTGTCTATTTTATATTTCGGTATGTAAGAGGGCTTCGCCGTTCATTTAGTAAGAAAGTAACCAAAGAAATCGCGCGGATCAAAATGCACCTGCTTGTGGGCTGAATTACTCTTAGCTCAACAGTGGG
>JBKDGH010000007.1:0-51581 GCA_046336655.1 Flavobacteriales bacterium
CTTACGCAGTGCATCCGCTGCTGCTCAAGGAATACAGCAACCGCTGGTACCTCATTGCTCATGTCCCTGAGCGCAAAGGCCGGCTGACCTTCGGACTGGAGCGCATCGTGAGCATCCGGTCGCTGGATGAGGGATTCGAACGTCCTTCTGATTTTGATCCGGAGCGTTTCTTCCGCTACAGCATCGGTATTACCGAGTCAAGGGACGAGCCGGAGGAAATCATCCTGCGGTGCAATCCGGTGGCCGGACGATTCCTCAAGACCCAGCCTATTCACTCTTCTCAGGAAGTGCTTGCAGAGGATGAAGAGATGATCCGCATCCGGCTGAATGTCATTCCTTCACCTGAGCTTTACGCCCGCATACTGTCATTTGGAGGTGAAGTTTATGTGGAAAAACCGGCCAAAATTGCCCGTCACATCCGCAAAGAGTGGGAAAAGGCACTCCAGAGGCATTTATAGGACGCTGATAATCAGTAGGTAAAAAGATTTTGCAAAATATTTTTGCATTTTGTAAATAGGTTACAATCTCCTGTTGCACCTTTGGGTCATCAAACTGATCAAAGCAACAGCCATGATGACATTAGCAGAAGTTCGTCGCTACATTGATTCGTTCTCCCGTCCCAGCGGCTACAGCCCCTACGCCTGGAATGTGACAAAGAAACTGGCGTTGGAAGCCTGGGAGAGCCATCTGCAAAACCGCCCGTTTCGTAGACCGGTAAATTACCTCTGCAAGGAGTTCTACCAGATGATCCAACGCCCTGACGGTGAATACATTCTTCCTCGGAATTCGTTTCGCATGCTGAACTAAAATAAGGTTGACCTGTGCCGCCGGGGGCTGACTTTGCCCCGGCGGGCTTACACAGGATTTGGGTTCATGTTTTAGTTCAAATAAAAATCACAATAAACTGATTACCAATACATAAAATCTACTCAATTAACAAAAAAGCGCCCCGGTGGATCGTTGAGCGTGGTGGGTCTGCCGGGGTTTTGCTTTTTCACAAGTTCAAACTTATTGTGAATTAATCCTAGTAAAAAGGCTTTTACGCTGGCAGCTACCCGACTACATTTGAACACATTTCAGTAAAATCTGAATTGTTAGGCAGAGGGATTTCAAGATTTGTCGATGAAATTTTGGTTTTTATCGAAAACCTGATGTATCTTTGTCTTTTAAGTCTTTGACTCTTGTATGACTGCCCAGCTTAAATCCACCATTCAGGACATCCATTCCGCTTACCGAGCTGTACTTTCCGGTCGTTTGGATGCGCATGGACAGCAATTGGTCTTGCTCAGCCACTTTGGAGAGTTTAATCCGGTGAAGATTGATCATCTTCTCCGACTCACGGAAAGCGCCATTCTCGAACAAGGAGACAAGCGTCAGGTCATGAAACGCGTGTACAGCGTGCTGGTAGAGATTCTCCAAAACATGGCCATTCATGCCACCCGGGACAGGGATAACCGAATGTATGGCTACGTCATTCTGACCAGGGATGAGAATCACTATATCATCGAAAGCGGCAACCTAGTGATGGCGGAATCCCGTGAATCGATCGCACGCCGTATCAATGAACTCAATACGCTTGACTCTGCTCAACTCCGGAAGGCTTATGTGGATACCTTGTGTAATGAAAACTTCACCGATAAAGGCGGCGCAGGGCTTGGAATGCTCACATTAGCCAAGAGGGCGTCACGTCCCATCCTTTTCCGGATAGATCCCCTCGAGGGTCCATTTGCCTACCTTCACATGACGGTAGCACTGGACAACGTATGAGGAAATCATTTCACCTTTCATTTATCGCCCTTTCTGTTGCCTGTTTCCTTGCCTGCAACTCACCCGCCGAAAAGGGCGTCAACTCATTCTCCGATCCACGCATCGTTGAAATTTTCGACTGGACAGAGAAGCGGTTCGTTGATTCAGTTGCGCAATGCCTGAACGACACAAATTCCACCTATCGGCAACTTGCCTGTCTCGGATTGGCCACCATTCAGGATACCTCTTCCTGTATTTCGCTGGTCCGTTTACTCGATGACCCTGATCAGGATGTCAGAAACTGTGCACTTTATGCTATCGGACAGTGTGCGTGTTTCGACGCAATCCATCATTTGTCGGGTTATTGTGGATCTTCAGAAATCGGAGAGCGATCGCCGGAAGTGTTCCCGGCATTAGCAAAATTGTGTCCTCCGTTTGAAGAAGGAAAAGCGTACGATAGTTTACAAAAAGATATCCTGCTTTCACTTGCCAATGCCCGGCTCACTTCCGAAGAAGACTTCAGCGCATGGGCCCGGGCTGTGTGCCTGCTGAACCGCAAAGGCTGCGACTGGCGTGAGCTCCATGCTGCCATTCCCTACCACCTCCAGCACGCTGGTCCGCAAGCTAAGATTGCATTGGCTTATGCGCTTTCCTCCGCTCCATATCCGTGGGCTGAAGAGAACGAGAAATACTTCATGAGCTGGCTTACCACAGAACGCTACGATCAGGTGCGTGTTCCGCTAATGAAACTGCTCGCACAACTCAACTCAGAAGATGCGGAAAAGCGGCTTGTGGCCTATGCAATGATTGAACCGGTCAACGAACCCGTTGCAATCGCCGCCGTGCGCGCATTAGGGGCAATCACCAAACTCCATCCTGAGATTCTCCTGCCCCTTGCCAATCATCCTTCTGACTTGGTACTGGAGGAGTTTTACCGCACCATGGCGAAGCGACCTTCTCCGTTCTGGGACGATGCATTGCAACTCCCCAGGGGACGAAGCATCGCCGCACAGGCAGAAATGCACAAACTGCGTTTTCTTGCAGGAAACAAAAAGTCAGCTGACGATTTGCTCGCATTGCTTCGCTCCGCAGAAGGCCCCTACGACAAAGTAGCTTTAATCCGGGGGCTTGCCGTGAATCCGGACTTCATGCCATTGCTTCGGGATGAATACGTAATGCCAGATCTTCCTCCGGCTATCCGCTATGCTGCTGCAGAAGCCATCGTTGAAATGCACAACACCCTGACTTCACAGCCTGATTTTATCACCGGCTATGTGATTCCGATGTGGCACACCAATGAGCCGGGTGTGCAGACCGTGCTCGCCGCATGGGCTTCAGGCAACGCTGACCAGGTCAAGGGCAGTAGTGAGTTCACCGGACTGATGTCATCCACGCTGAAAGCGCTGCCACTGCCGCTTTTGCTTGAAACCTACAATGAAATCGCTGCAGCTCTTACTGCATGCGGAATCCCCACCGACAAAGCACCTTTGACGGGCTATCGCAAAACAGATTGGGAATTGATCCGCAGCATTCCACAGGGACAACAGGTGGAAATCGAAACCACCAAAGGGACATTCGCAGTTGCACTGGACGTGGACCTCAATCCGGTCAGTGTGTCTCAATTTATCCGGCTTGCGCGCGAAGGCTTTTACAACGGGAAATACTTCCACCGCGTAGTGCCCAATTTTGTCATTCAGACAGGCTGTCCCAAAGGCGATGGAACCGGTGGACTGAGTGAAATGATCCGATCAGAGTTTTTCAGTCATGCATACGAACCCGGTGCTTTAGGTCTTGCTTCCGCAGGAAAGGATACCGAAAGCTGTCAGTGGTTTGTGACGCATGTTCCCACCTACTGGCTCGAAGGGCGCTACACCCAGTTCGGCAATGTTATACAAGGCATGGAAGTGGTGCAGGCTATCCGGATGGGCGATCAGGTCATCTCTGTGAAGGAAGTCAAAGCTGCCGAATAACTCTGGAATCAGGTCTTCTGTTTCTCTCGTCGCGCCGCCGGAAAAAGAATGTTATTCAGGATCAACCGGTATCCGGGTGAATTCGGAAACAGATTCAGATCCGTTGGAGGGTCTCCCACGAGGTGGCGGTAGTCCTCGGGATCATGTCCGCCGTAATACGTCCATTGTCCCTGACCGTACTCCCCGTGAATGTACTTGGCAATTCCGATTGCTTTGGTCTCGCCCATTACGGTCACGTTGCTTTTCAGGAACTGCGAACGGAAGGAGGTGGTCTGCCCCATGAATCCGCGGATTACCTGCGTATGGTTCTGCGTAAGAATGGTTGGAATGATGTCCCACTTCGCAGAAAAATCGAAGAGGGTAAAAAAGTCCTTCAACTCTCCCACTTTGCCATGATCGTCAGTGCCGTCAATGTCGGAAAACTCATACACCATCGGGTCTTTGTCGATGCGGTAGTCCCTGAATGCAAAGCCCTGATCGAACTGCAATTTGGATTGTGCTGCCGGATCACTTGGGTCGCCGTCAAATACACTTTCCACCATATCAGTATCCTGTCCGGACAGAGCGATGTCAAACGAATCCGTGCCGCTGCACATGGTAAAAAGGAACCCACCGCCTGCCACGAAATCCCGGATGTTCAAAGCAACCTGGCGTTTCATCATGGACACTTTGGCAAAGCCGAGTTCACCTGCCAGTTTCTCTTGTGACCTTACTTCTTCCTGATACCATGCGGCATTGCGGAAACTCCGGTAAAATTTGCCATACTGGCCGGTAAAGTCTTCATGGTGCAGGTGCAACCAATCGTATTTGGGCAGTTCACCCATCACAATTTCCCGGTCGTAGATTACGGTGTATGGAATTTCCGCATAGGTGAGCACAAGCGTCACGGCGTCGTCCCAAGGTAGTTTTCCCTGGGGGGAATACACGGCGATCTTCGGGGCTACTTCGAGTTTCACGCGCTCCATGTTGACTTCGGGATCGGCTATTTCAGAATAAATCTGCTGCGCCTGCACATCCGCAATTAACTGAAAGCTCACCCCCCGGATACTGCACTCCTTCGATACATCAGGATAATTATCGAGCATGAATGAACCGCCGCGATAATTCAGCAGCCATTCGATTTCAATTTGATTTTGCAATACCCAAAAGGCAATGCCGTATGCCTTGAGGTGATTGGATTGACTTTCATCCATCGGAATGAGGATTTTTCCGGCGGAGGCAGGCAGCGATGCTGCGATCAGAAAAACAGCGATGACGTTGCGCATAGCGTTCATTACCTACAAAGTAACTGCCGAAAAAGCAAGTTCGTGTGTTTTTCTTTCTTAATTCTCAGCACCCGAATGGTCAGAACGGTGCCTCCCCTGCCGGGTAATTGTAGGGTTCGTCATCATCATCCATTGTATTGAGTTTCGAAGACACGGTAATGGTGGTTGATCCGCTTCCCGCACCGCTTGCGAATCCTGAGTTTGCCTTTATCGATGAACCGTATGACGACTCCTCAAAGTGATGACCGTCGAGGTTGGTGAACTTCGCAAGGCGGCTGATGAAGCGCAGTGGTACATCTTCCAGTCCGCCGTTGCGGTGTTTGGCAATGATGATATCCGCCCTTCCCGCAGTGGAATTACCCGCGGCATCGGTATCAAACCCGTAGTATTCCGGACGATAGATGAACGACACGATATCCGCGTCCTGCTCGATTGCTCCGGATTCTCGTAGGTCGGAAAGCTGCGGACGCTTTTCTCCGGTCCGCGATTCCACCTGACGGGAAAGCTGAGAAAGGGCAATCACCGGCACATCGAGTTCTTTGGCGATTTGCTTGATCGATCGGGAAATGGTTGAAATCTCCTGTTCCCTGTTTCCGATTTTATTGTCACCTCCGGCAGTCATCAGCTGCAGGTAGTCAATGATGATCATCTGGATACCGTGCTGCGCTTTCAGTCGGCGGCACTTAGCGCGCAGCTCGAACACCGAAAGTGCTGGGGTATCATCAATGAAAATCGGCGCTTCGGAGATGCGTGAAATACGCTGGTGCAGTTGATGAAATTCATGATCCTCCAGCGTTCCCTTGCGGAGTTTTTCGCCGTCGATTTCTGTTTCGCTGGCGATCAGACGCTGCACGAGCTGCAGGCTCGACATTTCAAGTGAAAACAGTGCGACAGGAACCTGAAAGTCCACCGCCATATTGCGCGCCATGGACAATACAAACGCCGTTTTTCCCATACCCGGACGAGCGGCCACGATGATCATGTCCGAGCGCTGCCATCCACCGGTGACGCGATCCAGTGCATTGAACCCGGTGGGTACACCACTTACTCCGGAAGAATTCTGACGCGCGGTTTCGATCTGGTCCATCGCGCTTTTGATGAGCGAACTCATCTTGTCATAGTTCTTGCGGATGTTTCCTTCGGCTACCTGAAAGAGGTTGTTCTCTGCCTTGTCCAGCAGATCGAACACATCCGACGTTTCATCGTACGCATCGCGGATGATCTCATTGGAGATCCGGATCAGCTCGCGCTGAATAAACTTCTGTGCAATGATCCGCGCGTGCGTTTCCACGTTGGCCGATGAGGCCACGCGGTTGGTGAGCTGGGAGATATACAGCGGACCACCCACCAATTCAATATCGCCTGATTTTCTCAGTGCGTGAGTGACGGTGAGAATATCCACCGGCAGTCCCTTTTGAAACAACTCGGCAATGGCACCGAAGATGCGGGCGTGTGCTTCTTTGTAAAAACTGGACGGCTTGAGAATGTCGATCACCGCGTTGAGTGCGGTAGTGTCGAGCATCAGTGCACCGAGCACTGCCTCTTCCAGATCGGCAGCCTGAGGCGGGATTTTTCCGATTTCTACGCCCATTGACTGGTTCATGGCATCGCGGATGCCCTGAATCCTGTCGCGGCGTTTTTGTCTGTTATCTTGCGTATTCATCACATTTCAACGGTGTCATTCCCCTTCCGGGAAGGGGACCTCAAAAGTACCTGCGTGAACAGGTCGTTTCCGGGCGCAAATCACACACTTTTCAGCAATCACTTACGCATTGCTGTGGGAAAAACGCATCTGCCTGTTTAACAGGAAATTTCATCTCAAAATTGGGCGCTTACGCATGGGTTGTGTATGACTTATTAACCGACCTTTGAGCGGTGAGAAAAAAACGCGTATTAGACTATTCCCTTTGGTGCGCTGCTGTGTGGTGTCTGCTGCTGTTGTCCTGCCGCGAAAAAGACAATGAGCCTCCGCTCGTGAGTATCATTTCTCCGGCATTTCAGTCAGGCTATTCATTCGGTGAATGGGTGAATGTGCGCGTTTCTGCATCGGATGAAACAGGGCTTAAAGAGGTCCTTGTTTCGGTCACGGACCTCGGCGGACGCATTGTGGTGGGGCCCCGGCGCGTAGTTCTCAGCGATGATCGCTCGTGGGAGGGCGAATTGACTATGCATTTCAACGATATAAAAGTGAGTTCCGGCTCGTATGTGCTGCGGGCAAAAGCATCGGACGGCAGCAATGAATCACAGGATGTTCTGAGTGTAACTCTGACCGGTGCACCCAAAACGCTTGAGCGCATCCTCGTTACCCGCGAATCAGGCGCACTCAGTACAGCAATGGACAGTGTGGTGAGCGGAGCGTGGTATCCTGCAGGCACGTGGGGCGGACAATTCCAAATGGCTGCAGTAAACTCCTGGGACCAGCGCATTCATCTCTTCGGAAGCACCCAGGATGGCATCCTGACGCTTGCCGGAACTGCGCTGAATCCGTTGAATCAGGTTCAGATTCCCTTTGGTCTGAGTGATGTGTTGTTTGAGGATGTATATGTGGACGAGTCCGTGCATGAGGTGTGGACTGCCTGTCGCGACGGACAAATCAGGCGCATCGGAATTTCGGGAACGGTGACCAGCGCCTTTTCTGCCTATTTCCCGAGGCAGGTGGTTTCAAGCGGGGATTACATCTACAGCTTTGGTGAAAACGAGCAATCCGTGCGCCGTCTTGAAGTGTATGTGAAGCAGACCGGACAGCTTATTCAGTCGCTTCCGCTCAACAGTGAAGTGCATGATCTCCTTCCTCTCGGTTCGCAGGATCAGGTGTTGCTTGTGCGGTATGCACCGGGAGAACCATCGCTGATACCCTATTTCCGGCAAGGAAATTACCTCGATCAATGGACGCCTTTCAATGCATCTCCCGAGAGCCCACCATTGATGGCCTGCCATTCTGCGGCAGGCATTTTTGTCGCCTACGCCGATGGCGTTCGCCGCTATTCACTCAACGGAGCACTTGCCGGTCAGTCCGTTGAAACCTTCGCGCCCGTTCACATGACGTATCAGGAAGACAACGGAGCACTTTGGATGCTTGAATCAGAAGCGCTGCACCGCTTGTCAGGCGCATCGCTCAGCATCTCGGCCACATTTCCTGCAGGACCTGATGCCTCGCAGGTTTTGCTGCTGTACAACAAATAAACCGAGTGGTCAGTGGCGGATCAGATCACCCCACCAGATACCGCGGCCGTGGGTTCCGACCACCAGCTTGCTCGCCGCATAATTGATGTCAAGCGACTTTATGTAGGTTCCCGGCAAACCAGCGAGGAGCGTCCACTGCGACTCGCTCTGCTTTCGGGTGAACACGCCCTGATTGGTGCCTATATACAGTCTTTTATCAGGTCCTTTCTGCAGCACCATGCTCTCGCACTTCGTGAGCCCCAGATTCGATGTCTGATCAGTATATGTCGTGCCATCGAAGTACCAGAGCTTACCGGTTTCGTCTGTTCTGCTGTAAAGCATCCAAAAGCGCAGAGGATCCTGGGGATCGACCACGATTGATGAAATCCATCCTTCCAGCGGAATGTGAGCTACTTTCTCCCACACCATGTCAGCAGGCTTTGCAGCAGTGACCTGAAACGTTCGCCAAATCTGCGGTTTGATGAGTGTTTTGTCCAGGATGTAGACATACATTACTCCCGGGTGTTCGGGGCTCAGAAAGAACTTATAGGCATTGACGAGGGTGCTGTCAAGCTCTTTCACTGCGATGAGCTGCTCCCAGGTATCGCCCAGATCAACGGACCGCATGAGTTTCGCGCCCGCGCAGTAGATGTGATCATTGACCACATGATTCATCCGGATCCATGTATGCCACTCTGATTTGGCTCCTGAAGGTGCCACCGAGTCTTCGAAATCACGGCCATTGGTGCAACGCTGGATGGTTCCGTTTTGCATGGTTGTAAATACGATATCGCGATCGCCGGGATGGGTGATGGTTTCAAATCCATCGCCCCAGCTCACGTGCCACCACTTGTTGTCACGCAGCACATTTCCACCTGTATCGTAACCGCCGTAAGCAATCTGGGGATCGGGAGTCTGAGCCACTGACAAGCCAAACACATTGGCCGCGCTGATCCCTGTGTCCCGCGTGTGAAAATGAGTTCCGCCATCCGTGCTGCGACTAACGCCGCCATCGTGCGCTGCCCACAGCGTTTTGCCGTCCGGGGAAAACACGATGTGGTGACAGTCATCGTGCATCTGGTTCTTTTCGATTTTCGAAAATGTCTTTCCCTGATCGGCACTTTTATACAATGGCTGCACGTTTCCGCAGAAGAGAATATTGCCGTCCACCGGAGAAATGGCAAATGCCCGGGCGCGAGTTGGAATCACATTATTCATTCCGGAACGCAGCGAACGGATGAATGTCCATTGCTTTGTACTCAGGTCAAACACCTGAAGCGTGCCCTCCCCGATTGCGCTCTGGCTGTTTGATTCACTGCATGTGACTGCGGCAAAAAGCTTCGTCGGATCTGCGGGTGAATGCGCCAGGCTGATGCGCAGAAAGCGGAATCGTCCGGCATCGGGATATTCCGGCGTCGGCATGGTTTCCCACGTTTTTCCGCCGTTATAGCTGATGACAAGGCGGTCGCCCGAAGCGGCAATGATATCGTGCCTCTTCTTTTTCCCCTTGATGTAAATGATGTCATAGAACGTTCCGTCAGATGCTTTTGACCAGGTCACCGAATGAGCGTTCAGTTTTCCGGAAGAAACCCAGAGTCCGCGATTCGACGCGACGAAGAGTTTCTTCAACCTGGTCGGCGTGCTCACTACATCACTGATTTGTCCATAGAAATCCCCGCGCTCCCCGAACGGCAGCTTATAACCCTCATGCACACCATTCAGGGTGTAATAGGTGTTTCCTGCATCGCGCGTCATCCAAACGCCATCAGAACACATGAACACATCATCCCCGTCGCCGGTGGCCATGGCCCAGCGTTCTGTGTTCTTGAGGTCGGGAGCTACGCATGCGGCCCCGGAGATGGACAACTGATCGGTGCCTCCGTTGATCCAGTGCCCGCCATCATCCGTAGTGTACCAAATCCCTCCGGTTGGCGAACAGGCCCAGAGGTGTCCCGGCTTCTCCGGATGCACATACAAAAAGTTGATGCGTCCTGTTCCGTTTCCGCGTCCGGCGGCATAAGCCGGAATGGCCTTTCCTCCGGGGTTGAGCTCCTCCGGTTGAACGTCCGGGCCGAGGGGTGTCCATTCCCAGGTGAGTTGACGAAGTACCTGAGAACGCGGGGAAACAGGCGCTCCGGACAGAATGGCCTCCTTTTCGGCGATCTTGAATTCAGAGACTCCGACACTGTCTGGCACTCCCTGAGCGTTCAGGATTTGCGGAAGGGAGACAATGCATGCGAAAAAAAAAGCAGGACCTTTCATGGGTCCTGCAAAATTAATCGGTGCAACGAATCGCTCATATCCCGAATGCCTTCTTCAATGCGGCAGCAGCGGAGGTATCCTCCCACGGAAACAGGCGCACCTTCACCTTGATTTCATTTTTCTTCCCTTTGTTGAAGACTTTCACGACATCCTGAGGCTGACGTCCCATGTGGCCATAAGCCGCGGTTTCAGAATAGATCGGGGTGCGCAGGGAGAAGCGCTGTTCGATGTGGTACGGACGGAGGTCGAATTCCTTCATTTTGAGAATGCGCGCTGCAACTTCACCGTCGGTCATCTTCACTTTGGAAGTGCCGAATGTGTTGACAAAAAGCCCCACAGGTTGAGCTACTCCGATTGCATAGGCCACCTGCACCAGAGCTTCGTCGCATATACCTGCAGCCACCAGATTTTTGGCGATGTGACGCGTGGCATAAGCTGCCGAACGATCCACTTTCGAAGGATCTTTCCCGGAGAATGCACCACCGCCGTGCGCTCCGCGGCCACCATAAGTATCTACGATAATCTTGCGGCCGGTGAGACCAGTATCGCCGTGCGGACCACCAATCACAAATTTTCCGGTGGGATTGATGTGATATGTGATGGAGTCCGTGAAGAGCTTCTGAACGCGCTTGGGGAATTTCTTTTTCACACGCGGGATCAGCACCTCGATGATATCCCGGCGAATCTTGGCGAGCATCTCATTGTCCGACTTTTCCACATCCCCTTTCTTATCCGATTTCGGACGTACGAAATCGTCGTGCTGGGTGCTTACTACAATCGTATCAATATGTGTGGGCTGACCGTTATCGTCATAGGCGATGGTCACCTGTGATTTGGAATCCGGACGCAGGTACTTCATCACTTTGCCCTCGCGGCGAATTGCTGCGAGTTCCTTCAGAAGCTCGTGCGACAGCTCCAGCGGAAGCGGCATAAAGTTGTCGGTCTCGCGGCAGGCATAACCGAACATCATACCCTGATCACCAGCGCCTTGCTCCTCAGGCTTCTTTCGCTCCACACCCTGATTGATATCGGGAGATTGCTCGTGGATGGCTGAGAGAATACCGCAGGAACTCGCTTCGAACATATACTCGGATCGGGTATAGCCGATTTTGCGGATCACTTCGCGGGCGATGTCCTGCACGTCGAGATATGCTTCAGATTTCACCTCTCCCGCGAGTACCACCTGACCAGTGGTTACGAGCGTTTCACAGGCCACTTTCGACGAAGGGTCATACGCCAGAAAATGATCGATGAGTGCGTCTGAAATCTGGTCAGCTACTTTATCCGGATGACCTTCGGAAACCGATTCGGAGGTGAAGAGATATGCCATTGAGAACGATATGGGTTTGTTAAACGCGGCCAAAAGTAAGACACTTTCATCTTCGCCTTTCAACCATCAGCAAAGCAAGCCAGAGTATCCAGCCTGAGATGGCGGCGACAAGGCAATGCATCAGCCACTGCGAAGAGTATTCAAACCGGAGCATTCCCGAAACTTGTGCGGGGATTTCTACTCCCATCACGAGGTTATTTGCTTTGCGCACGGTCAACTCCTGCTCTCCCAGAAAGGCCTTCCAGCAGTGGTGAAAATTCTGATTGAGTACGACCCATCCGGGAGTATCCTGCACATTGCTCACTTTGGCCTGAAATGCGTTGTAATCCATTCGCACGTCTGTCAGCTCAATAATTGCCAGAGGTTCATCCACATGAGGATGCCAGAGGTGACCCGCGCGGGCAGAATCCGGCAGCGCCTTGGTATGTGTGACCGCGTACATTACCGGATTGAGCAGATTACGGGTCATGATCTCATTTTCTTTAGCGAGATCAAACGACCGGAACCGGAGCGGATTCTCCCCCACAATACTCGGCACCTGATTGAAGGTGGCAAGATTCAACTCGAATCCCGGTGAAGCGAGCAGCCCCTGCGTGTCGTCCAGTTCCCTCATCGGCGTGGCATTGTAACGCTGATCATGCGCGTCAGGTAACTGGTTAAAATATGACTTTGCAGCGCTGTAACGAATGGGATAAACCATCGTAGTGTGTGCGGTAAGTGATGTCTGGATACTCAGATCAGCAAATGAAAACACCAGGATTGAAGTAAACAGCGACCATTTGAATGCGCGGTGAAACAGCCACACTGCAGCGAGCAAAACCAGAATGAGGAGTCCGTTGAGCAATACATGACTTTTCAGCGGACTGTTCAGAAACTCCTGGCCGTTTAAGATCTGCGTTATGTGCTCTTTCAATGTATCGGCGCTGACTGCCAGCGCCATTGCGCCGGTGACTAATACCACAGCAGAACCGAGGATAAGTAGCGCTGTGCGCTCGCGTTTACTTAGTCTGTCAGCCTTGAGTAAGGCCTTAAGTCCGATTGCAGCAAGTAAAAGGAAACACAGAATAGCATATGCTCTGAAAAAAGAAGGATGCCGGAAATATCCAAACCCCGGCAGCGAATAAGCCCACTTGTACAGAAGGGTTTCATTTCCCATCGCGAACCACAGGGCAAGCACTGCGCAAGCAGCCAGCACACGATGGCGATTTCCATGATAGCTGCGGAAGGACAGCATCACGAGCAGCATACTGAACAAACCAAGAAGTCCGAAGTATCCGTTGCGCAGCGAAAGGTCAGTAAGCTGAAACCAGTCGCTGTTTGAAATCACTGCATACGGAAAGACAAACGAGATGCAGGTAGAAGGCGTAAACGGATTGAGGATGATTGCTTCAAAAGGGAGCTTTCCCGCGCGATTGAAATACGGTGCAAAATCGATGTAGGATTTCACATACGGGGCAAGAAGAATTGCAAGGAAAGTGAGACCGGCGAGGCCTTGCCATACGATTGACTTCATCCATGTGAAGTCGGATCTCCTCACCAGCACATGCCACACGAGCATTACAGTGAGAATGTACGCGAGGATAATGGTAAATGCCGGACTTGCTCCGGTGATGTTCATCGCAAGAAAACCTACTGCCACAAGAGCATGCACCGCCTTCCCTGAAATCAGCCATCTGTGAAAAGACCAGATACACCAGGGCAGCCAGGCCACGCCGATGAGAAACACCAGCAACTGGGTACTTCCGGTCATAAAGCCGGACAGCCCGTAAGCAAGCCCCACGAGCAACGACGTTTTAGGGCAGTGCACGAGAGAAAGGCTCAACTGGTACATTCCCAGTCCGGCAATAAGGAACGTGATGATCACCTCCACCATCAGAGAGGTGATGGTGTATTTACCGAAAAGCAACAGCATCCAGACCACCGGATAACAAGCACCGCTTTGCAAGTCAGAATAACCGGGATAACCCAACCGCTGGAATGGGCTCCATAATGGAAGATGCCCGTGACTTACGTATTCACCGATGAAATACCGGTAAGGAAGGTAGCCGATAATGCTGTCCCATTTTGGAATAAACAGGAAGAAACTGAACGGATAGATGGCGAGCAAAATCAGCAGCGCAAGAAGAAGCGGATACCGGTTGTCGGTTATCCATGTTCTTGCCGCCTGCCACAGAAGCTTCATTTGCCGGAATACGTGCGGTGGATTGTCCAGAGTTCACCCGGTAGTTTGAGCAGATGACGCCCGCTTATCCGCGATCCGCCGCGCTCAATCAACTGCTCCAGCGGAACTTCAAGTGCATGTTCGCGGAACCACTCACGACCGTATTTGCGGATAAGGCGGTGAAACATCTCAATATCAAATAACCAGGGGCTGATAAACGGTTCGCCCATGACTACTTCAATAATATCCCGGGAAAAAAGCTTACAGCCGCACTGGGTGTCATATACCGGCAACCGAAGGCTCATTCGGGTGATTGCAGCAAGTGTCCGTCCCATTACAAACCGCTTGAATGGTTGATCCACGGCGCCTTTCTTCGGTACTTTGGCCATAAACGAGAACTTGCACGAACCCGATGCCTTGCTCAACTTCACCAGGCGTTCAAGTTCTTCCAGGGGAATTGCAAGGTCCGCGTCGAGAAACGCGAAGTATGCGCTGTCAAACGACTTCAGTGCTTCCATCATGCCTGCGCGCACTGCCGCTGCCTTACCTGCGTTCTGACTGAGCGAAAGCACGTGCATACGGGGTGATAATGCGGCCAGCTTCTGAAGGACATCCAGTGTGTGATCTGAGCTTCCATCGTTCACAAAAAGAAACCGGTAGTCCGGATGGCTGTGTATGAATTCCCTGAACTCGTCCACCAGCAGCCGGTCGGACTCATTATAGCAGGGGATAATTACGCAGCATTCACTCATGACAGGCAGGTGCAGGTTCTGGTGGCTGCGAAAATAGGGCGCAAGATTCACCCGGCAGAAAAGAGAAATCCCGTGGGTAAGTATTTTCCTTCTCCACGGGATTTCCGATGAGGCAAATAAACTCAGTATTTCACCACATGCTCGGTCTGCAATTGGCTGCCGTGCATCACAGACACGATGTAATGTCCCGCGCTCCATGCGCTGGTATCGAACGACTGATACCCCGGCTGGATCTGCAGCTCTGAAACGATCCGTCCGGTGTTATCAGTAACCCGCATCATGGCTTTTTCATTACCCGGAAGCACCACATTGAGGTTATTCATCACTACGGTTGGATACACTTTTGCGGATTCTGCCAGTTCATCAGATACGCTTACCGGTGCTGTCGAAAAGCGATACACCGTATTTGGTGCAGGAGTATCATTGAGATGAACACCATTGTAGAAGTCTTCTATTGACGAATACGCTACAGCCGACGGATTTTGCGGATCACCTGTAAATGCCCAGATGTTTTCTGCAGTGAATTCATTGATATCGATGTTCCTGGCCATTCCGATAACGATTCCGGTATAATCCTGAATGACTCCGTTATCGAGGTTTTGGTTCGGCCCGTAATGGAATTCGATGTTATTTGTTCCTTCAAACAAGCGCATCTGAAGATTCATGCGCATCGGGTGTGGAGGTTCATCGTTGTAGAATGCCGCATTGGACCATTGCAGCCAGAGCACCCGTGCTCCCGGAGAGCCCGTGAGCTTGTAGGACACCGGACTGTCAGAAGTAATATCATCAAAAAATCCCCCGTCTACAAAATCCTGGAAATACGGCATGATCCCCTGAAATGACGCGCCATTGATATCTCCGAAAATGAGCTCACCCCCATAACCGTCAATTCCTCCAAAGTGCATGGTCGAGAACGTTTGATTCATGTACTGGAAGTCAAATCCAATGGGCACTTCCCACTCCGGATCATCCCATACCATGCTTTCATTGAGTGAGATACCGTCTGAAAAAGGGTTATACGCCTGCTCAGTGACGCTGAATGTGTATGGCAGATCCTGAGCAACGGATAAAGCGGAAGTCAGGCTCGCCAAAACAAAAAAGAATAGTCGTTTCATCATCAATTCGGTTTGGTGGTTTAAGGTAGATAATCCCAGATTATGGAAGGTTTTCGATTATTCAGTAACAACCAGGCTTGAACGGAAGCGTTGACCTCCATCCTGTCCGACTACCTGCAGGTAATAATGTCCGGCACCAAGGCCTTCGATCACCAATGCATTACCGCTAATGCCGTTGGCATATACCAGTTGTCCCACTGAGTTAAATACGCGCAAATGAGCGGGTTCACCTGTCCAGCGGAGCGTCACCGGGCCGTTGGCAGGATTGGGAAATACGCCTAGCTCAGCGGTGTGAGTTTCAAGCACTCCGACGATTGTGACTGACTCGCTTTGCACCGGGCAGCCATTGTTCGCCACGCAGTAATAGGTGCCGCTTTCCAGAGGTGTGTAATTCAATCCGGTGGCGCCTTCGATAGGCTCGCCGTTGAGGTACCATTGAATGGCCGGGAGAGGATCCACATCTGCATAATTAGTTACGCTCAGTGTGCCATTTTCCATTGCCACTGAAGGAACCGGTGCAGGAGAAAGCGATACGATCATGGTACCTACATAGGCCTGAGAGCGGAATTGTCCCACTTCATACACGAGCCAGACCGGATATTCACCCGCCTCAGAGTAAGTGTAAGTCTGGGTGCCCATTTCAGCGGCAAGTGTGTTGCCATCACCCATGGTGTAATACGCACTGGTGAAAGGCACATTGATGTCAGAAAAATTATCGAGTTCAATCATCCCGCAGAACTGGGTGTAATCCGCCATGGCCTGAACCTGGCTCACCATGCACATGGCGCCACCCCGCTCCTGCTCTTCCAGCAGGTCTACTGAGCAAAACTGAGAAAAACTCTCACCGCCCAGAAATACCCATGAATCAAGCGCCGAGTCGGAAACATCGGTGATGGCGATCTTCATATGATAGGACTCACCAATGGTAAGCTGACCAATGCCGGCAATCATCACTGTGGTGAAGCCATCGCAGAAATGGGTATTTGCCATACCATTGTCAATGTAGTATGATGCGTTCATGGTTTCATTGATTGTGTTGATACTTACAAAGTCACCAGTGCCCGGAACCACGGCAATATTCACTGCCGCATTGGTGAAGGTGCCTTCGATGCCCGGACCGCTTACGAAAAACCCAAAGACATCATTGAACGAACTGTTCACCCACTCCGGATACTCATCCGAAGCAAAAACAAACTGGAAACTCATTGAATCTCCTGTTGCAAGAAAATCAAACTCAATGGATGCGAGGTCATAAGTCATAAACCCTGTGAGGTTCTCAAGATCAGGATCTCCGCCGAGTCCCATGGGAGGATACATGTCCGCTCCGTCAGCGGCATTGATTGCCGATCCGGAGGACAAGACAATGCCTTCATTCAGCCCGATGGTCGAAGCCGACCCGTTGAACAATCCAAACTGAGCGTTTGCTCCGGTAAACTGAAGGTTGCTGGTAAACACCCCGTTATTCACGAAGATATTTTCGACACTTGCGACCGGGTCGGGAACGGAGTCCACCACGAGCTGGGCCGACGCCACGAATGGAAGTACAAGTGCGGTAATGGACAGAAACTTGTTCATGGTGAAAGTTTTAGGAGCGAAAGCTAATCAAATTGAGCTCCCGATCGGATTCATACCGGTGTTCATAATGGATTTCCTACTTTTGCCTCACTTATCCAGAAAGACGGAGGGATCAGGCCCGTTGATGTCTTGGCAACCCAGTTTAAGCCGGGTGCCAATTCCTGCCTCGCACCTTGTGGGGGGAGATGAGTCAGGCAGCTGTTCATGCTGCGATTCTTCTGAAGCTTTCGGATAAGTGAATATGAACCGGAGGCATTACACCGACTCAGATAAAGAGCACCTTTTTAAATCCGTTGCGGCATTGCATGAAGCTGCCCGTTCCAGGGTGCTTATTCTGGATGGCGCTATGGGTACCATGATTCAGCGCTACACGCTCACCGAAGACGATTTCAGGGGAGAGCGATTTGCATCGCATCCTTCTCCGGTCAAGGGAAATAATGATTTGCTGTGCCTTACCCGTCCGGACATCATCGGTGCCATTCACCGCGAATACCTCGATTCGGAAGCCGATATACTGGAGACGAACACCTTCAATGCCCAGCGCATTTCTCTTGCCGACTACCACATGGAGGATCTCGCTTATGAGATTAACTATGAAGCGGCGCGAATCGCCTGTGAGGCCGCCGATGCGTATTTTCAGGCAGATGGCAGGCGCCGGTTCGTGGCGGGAGCAATTGGCCCGACTAACAAGACCGCTTCCCTTTCCCCGCTGGTAAACGATCCGGGCTACCGCGCCATCACCTTTGATGAACTTGCTGAAGCCTATACCGAACAGATCTGCGGGCTGCTCGACGGCGGCGCTGACCTTCTGCTTGTGGAGACCATCTTTGATACGCTCAATGCCAAGGCTGCACTGTTTGCGATTGAAGAAGAACTCGAGCGCAGGGGTATTCTCCGTGATGAAAAGACCGGACTGTACTTTCCGATCCTGATAAGCGGCACGATAACCGATGCATCGGGACGCACATTAAGCGGACAAACACCTGAGGCGTTCTTCATTTCGCTCTCCCATGTGCCTATGTTCAGCATCGGATTCAACTGCGCGCTCGGCGCTGAGCAACTCCTTCCGTATGTCCAGATTCTTTCTGACATCTCGCCCTCATTCGTGAGTGCATACCCCAATGCCGGGCTGCCCAATGCTATGGGGCATTATGACCAGTCACCGGAAGAAATGGCTGCCCTGGTAGGCGAATACCTCGACCGGGGAATCGTCAACATCATCGGCGGTTGCTGCGGAACTACTCCCGATCATATTCGCGCCATAGCACGTATTGCACAAACCTATCAGCCGCGAATAGTTACCCAATCTCTTCTCACAGGCAGTCACGCATGAGCATACTTCATTCTTCAGACATACGCTTAACCCTTAGCGGACTCGAGCCACTTATTGCACGCAGGGAATCCAACTTCATCAACGTTGGCGAGCGCACCAACGTCACTGGTTCGAAAAAATTTCTCGAACTCATCCGCGAAGGCCGATTTGATGACGCGCTCAATGTGGCACGCGAGCAGGTTGAGGGAGGCGCACAGATCATCGACGTGAATATGGATGAAGCGATGATCGACGGAGCAGCAGCGATGACGCGCTTCCTCCATCTTATGGCTTCAGAGCCGGACATTGCACGCATACCCGTAATGATCGATTCCAGCAAATGGGAAATCATTGAAGCGGGGTTGAAATGTGTGCAAGGCAAAGCCGTGGTGAATTCGATAAGCCTGAAAGAAGGCGAAGAAGACTTCATTGCAAAAGCGAAAAAAATCAGGCGATACGGTGCTGCAGTGATCGTGATGGCCTTTGATGAAACCGGCCAGGCGGATACCCTGCAACGGCGGATTGATATCTGTAAAAGGGCCTATGACATCCTCGTGCACAGGGTGAACTTCCCTCCCGCGGACATCATTTTCGACCCGAATATTTTCCCGGTAGGTACCGGGCTGGAAGAACATCGCAACAACGCGATTGACTTTTTCCTGGCTACCAGATGGATCAAAGAAAATCTGCCTGGTGCATTGGTCAGCGGCGGAGTTTCCAATGTGTCGTTTTCTTTCCGCGGCAACAATCGCGTGAGGGAAGCCATGCACGCGGCATTCCTGTACCATGGAATCAAACACGGCATGGACATGGGCATTGTCAACCCATCACAGCTGGAAGTGTACGATGAAATCCCTAAAGACCTGCTGGAACATGTGGAGGATGTATTGCTCAACCGCAGAGCAGACTCTACAGAGCGCATGCTCGAATATGCCGAGCAACACAAGTCATCGGGTAAAAAAGAAAAAAAAGAAGACGATGCATGGCGCCATACATCTGTGGAGAAACGCCTCGAGCACGCGCTGGTCAAAGGAATACTCGACTACATCGAGGAAGATACCGCAGAGGCTCTGGAAAAAATCGGACATCCGCTTCATGTGATTGAAGGACCGCTGATGGCGGGCATGAATGTGGTGGGCGACCTTTTTGGAGCGGGAAAAATGTTCCTCCCTCAGGTCGTAAAAAGCGCACGGGTGATGAAGAAATCAGTCGCATGGCTGCAACCTCATCTCGAGCGCCTGAAAAGCGCGGGCTCGTCGCAATCAGCCGGTAAAGTGCTGCTCGCTACTGTGAAAGGTGATGTACACGACATCGGAAAGAACATTGTGGGTGTGGTGCTTGCGTGCAATAACTACGAAGTGATTGACCTTGGTGTGATGGTACCAGCGGAAAAAATCCTCGATGAGGCTCAGCGCACGGGGGTTGACCTGATCGGGCTGAGCGGACTGATTACACCATCTCTTGATGAAATGATTCATGTGGCCCGGGAAATGGAACGCCGCAAAATGAACGTGCCTCTTTTAATTGGAGGAGCAACTACCTCCCGAGTTCATACTGCAGTGAAAATTGCTCAGTCGTATTCGCATGAAGTGGTGCATGTGCTGGATGCTTCGCGTGCTGTGCCTGTGGCCGGACAGCTTATTAATCCCGAACTACGGACATCTTTTGCCACCGAAGTGCGCGAAGAGTATCAGCGCGTGCGGGAAAATTATGCCCGCCATCAGGGAGAGAAGAAACTCGTATCGCTTGAGGACGCCAGGAAGAATGCCCTGCAGCTCAGTTTCGCCGGTGCAGTGACTCCACCTGCAGTTACAGGCGTGCATATGCTTGAGGACATTGACCTGAATGAACTCGCTCCGTATATCGACTGGACACCGTTTTTCCAAACCTGGCAACTGCATGGCAAATACCCGGATATATTGAAAGACCAGATAGTCGGTGAACAGGCGACTTCACTGTTCGATGATGCGCAGAAGATGCTCACCCGGATCATTACTGAAAAAAAACTCACAGCCAAAGCGGTATTCGGAATCTTTCCTGCCTCACGTGAAGGAGACGATATACGAGTGTTGGATACGGAATCTAAAAACGAAATTGCCCGGTTCATTACATTGCGTCAGCAAACGCAAAAGGCTTCCGGACAACCCAATATCGCGCTCGCGGATTTCATTGCACCCGGCGAGGGAAATGATTACATCGGTTGCTTTGCCGTGAGCGCCGGGTTCGGGCTTGAAATGTGGGAAACTGAGTTCAAGGCAACCCATGACGACTACAACTCGATCCTTGCCAAAGCACTTGCCGATCGTCTTGCAGAAGCTGCCGCGGAATGGCTTCACGAGCGAATCCGGAAGGTCTACTGGGGCTATTCGAAACATGAAGCACTCACCAATGACCAGCTCATCCGTGAAGCATACACAGGTGTTCGACCGGCACCGGGTTATCCGGCGTGTCCTGACCACCTCGAGAAGCTCACCATCTGGCAACTGCTGGATGTCGCCAACCGCACCGGAATTCAACTCACTGAAAGTCTGGCTATGTTCCCGGCTGCCAGTGTGAGCGGATACTATTTCGCACATCCTGAATCACGCTATTTCGGATTGGGAAAAATTCTTCCGGATCAGCTTCAGGATTATGCACGCCGCAGAAACATCACCACTGACGAAGCCAGAAGATGGCTTGGTCCGGTGCTCGCAGACTAATATCCACCATCTCCCCTTTTCAAAACCGACATATGAAAGTCATTGACCATATCGATCACGCAAAATCCACGCTGTTCAGCATTGAGATTTTGCCTCCGCTAAAAGGACAAAACATCCAGTCCATTTTCGAAACGATGGACCAGCTCATGGAGTTCACGCCTGCCTTTGTGGATGTGACCTATCACCGCGAAGAATATGTATTCCGGGATGCCGGCAATGGTCTGCTCGAGAAGCACGTGGTAAAAAAGCGTCCCGGGACTGTCGGCATCTGTGCGGCCATCACCAACCGCTATAAAGTGGACACCGTGCCTCACATTATCTGCGGGGGATTTTCGCAACAGGACACGGAAGATGCCTTGATTGACCTCAACTTCGTGGGCATTGAAAACGTGCTGGTTTTGCGCGGTGATCCCATCAAAAGTGAAGGAAGATTCAAGCCCGAACCGGATGGTCACGCCTATGCATCTGATCTCCTGAAACAGGTGGTAGATATGAATCACGGTCGGTACCTCGATCCCGATCTGCGCGATGTGCAAAAGACGAACTTCTGCATCGGCGTTGCGGGATATCCCGAGAAGCACTTTGAAGCACCCAATCTCAATACGGATTTAAAATACCTCAAGGCCAAGGTGGATGCGGGAGCCGAGTATGTGGTAACTCAGATGTTTTTCGACAATAAGAAATTCTTCGAGTTCACGAAAAAGTGCAGGGAAGCAGGTATTGATGTGCCCATTATTCCGGGTCTCAAACCGCTGACTTCGAAATCACAACTCAACGTAATACCCCATCACTTTCACATTGACATGCCGGATGAACTTGTGGAGATGGTGGAAAAAGCCAGGACCGATGCCGAGGTACGTGAAATTGGCGTGCAATGGTGCATTCGTCAATCCAAAGAGTTGAAAGACGCCGGAGTGCCTGTGCTTCATTACTATACCATGGGAAAAGCGAAAAGCACCGCAGAAATTGCAAGAGCCGTGTTTTGAGTCTTACTTCACCACAAACGGATCTGAAAAACGCTCATCGCGGATAAAATCGCGATCCGACATCGTTCTCATGAAGGTGATCAATGCGCGTTTCTCCGCTTCGGTCATGTGCATTCGCAATGGTTGACGGCCCAGCGGATCAATCACCGATTGGCTACCGAGTTCAGTGCCCAGTGAGAAGAACCCTCCATCAGTGTGTTCGCGGAGCATTTCAGAAAGCTGCGGATGAGGGAGAATACCACTGTTATAGAACTCAACCACCTCTTCCAGTGTGGCGAAACGACCATCGTGCATATAGGGCGCTGTGAACTCGATGTTGCGCAGCGAAGGCACTTTGAACCAGCCGTCCAGCGGAGCGCCGGATTGATGCGTGCCCATCGCGCCGTTATCTGCATAATCCATATCCAGTCCGATGTTCGACGCTTCGGAAAGTCCGCTGAGTTCGCTGCCACCGTGGCAAGCCGAGCAAGGGAACTTAAAGAAGAACAACTGCCTTCCCAACTCTTCCTCTTCCGTGAAATTGACAAAGCCGTTGTTTCTGCCGATATCAAATCTGGTATTCACTGAAACGAGGGTGCGCATGAACATTTCCAGCGCGGCAGACACTCTTTCTTCAGTGATAGCTTCATCGCCGAAGGCCTGTGCGAACAACTCCGGATAGTAATCGAGATCCCGGAGTTTTTCCAGCATGTAATCACGCGGCTCCAATCCCATCTCAATATGATTGGCAATGGGATCGAGGACCATGTCCGACAACTCCGGCTGACGGAGATCCCAAAAGAAAGCTTCCTGCAAACCTACATTGACGATTGGTGGCGTGTTGCGCGGTGTAAGCCGATCCATGAAGCCCTTGCTCTTCGCTGTGCGGTCGGAAAAAGCGAGGTGCTGGAGGTGACAGCTTCCGCAGCTTACCCTATTATTGACGGACAGGTGCGTTTCGTAAAACAACACCCTGCCGAGGGTGGCAACTTCATTATTGATCACATGACCACCGAACGGATCAAACGGTATATCAATCGCAATGGAATCATAGCGGAAAACGGTTTCCGGAAGCACAAGTACGCGTGCTCCCTGCGGTGTGGAATCCTTCTGACAGGAATGAACCGACATTGCTACCACGGTGGCAGCCAGAATCACTATGACCTGTGTGCGCTTCATACTTAAAAACGGACTGAAAGAAATAAGGCCGTGGGAGGACGCATGCGTATGTAGCTACCTTCTTTATCCACACTAGCATTAAACTCCGGGAAATCAGAACTTGTTGTCGCACTCGATGACATTGTACCAGCGAACAACAGATTCAGTTCTGTGGAAAGGGTAATGCGCGGGGTGATATGCCACTCCGGAATCACGGAAAGTCCGCCACCGGTTTCACTACGGGACGATGTAATCGCGCTTTCGACAAGAAGACCGTCCACATCGCGCACAACAGTGTTGTAATCCCTGTCGCGCTGTGCGATGAAGAAATCCGCACCCCATTTCACACTCCACGATTTGCCGAGTGAACGCTCCACAAATACTCCCAGACGGATATCAAGACTTGTGGTATCATCCGAGAACGAGGAATTGCCGTTGAATGAGGATGGCTTTTCGGTATCTGTCTGTGACCAATAATTGGCAGAGAGCCTGCCTCCTACTTTTCCATTTCCCCATTCGAAATTGAGCAGGTAAGGATTAAATATATCCTCCTGAATGGTCCGGTTCATCGTGACCAACCGAGCGGTATTAATACCCACCTGAATATACGAGGAATCCTGTTGGGAAAACCCGCTCACGGCGCACACCAAGAGGGGAAAAAGCAGAAGATTACGTCGCATAAAGGGTGTTTTTCAGAGACCGTTATACGACAAATATACCTGCTGGTTACCCACACACCATCACCCCATCACCGGGCGCTGTCCTTGAAATGGCATGACTCACAGCCTTCGCGGGCTTTCCATTGCGCGGAAAAATGACGCCAGAGGAACGCGAATGAAGCGCACACGAGAATGATAACCAGTGCTGTTTGCATATCAGGCACTAAAGATAATGAACGTTAGCCAGGACGCCGCATAAGCGAGCACGCCCATGTACACCAATTGAATCATCGGCCATTTCCAGGTGCCTGTTTCGCGCCTTACAATGGCAAGCGTGGACATACACTGCATGGCGTATACATAGAAAACCATCAGTGAAAGTCCGGAGGCAAGCGTGTACACCGGCTGACCGGTAACAGTGTGGCGCTCGTTGCGCAGGCGTTCAATAAGCGCGGTATCAAAGTCCTCTCCCACACTGTAAATAGTTGCCATGGACCCCACAAACACTTCGCGGGCTGCAAAAGAAGTCAGCAAGGCAATACCGATTTTCCAGTCGTAGCCGAGTGGCTCAATCACCGGTTCAATCCCCTTTCCGAGGATACCGATATATGAATTCTCCAGTTCAACCGATGCCAGTTTCTGTCCCACCTCTTCCTCACTTCCTGATAATGCTGCGGAGACCTCTGCTACCGCTTTGTCCATTCTTCCGGGCGGGCCGTAGCTCGCCATGGCCCAAAGCACAACCGAGATAGCGAGAATAACCTTACCCGCATCTCGCACAAAGACTGTCACCTTTTCCTTCACATGCAGCAGCACGTACTTTAACCGTGGAGACTGATAGGCCGGGAGTTCCATGAGCAAAAAACTCACTTCACCTGTGCGGATGATTTTGCTGAATATCCAGGCAATCAGCACGGCACTGATCACCCCGAGTGCATACATGGCAAACAGCACCGCGCCGCGAAGGTCCACGAATCCCCAGAGATTGCCATCCGGAATCACCAGCCGGATCATGAGCATGAATACCGGCAAACGTGCCGAACAACTCATCAGCGGAGCGACCATGATGGTGATCAGACGATCTTTCCAACTTGCAATGGTGCGGGTTGCCATCACGCCGGGAATCGCACAGGCCACGCTGCTCACGAGGGGCACCACGCTTTTTCCGCTCAGTCCGAAAGGCCTCACCAGCTTATCCATGATGAAGACCACGCGCGCCATGTATCCGCTTTCTTCCAGCAATGACAGCATGAAAAACAGCAAAGCGATTTGCGGAATGAATATTACCACACCTCCGATTCCCGGAATTACCCCTTCCGCGAGCAAATCAGTGAACACCCCGGGGGGCAATTGCTCGCTGGCCAGATGACTCAGCGAGAGAAACGCTTCATCGATCCATTCCATGGGATATTCCGCGAAGCGAAAAATCAGTTGGAAGATGACCATGAGTATTCCCACGAAGATGAGATAACCCCATACCGGATGAACGAATACAGCATCCAGACGCGCGCTCAGCGACTTACGATGGAATGAAGCGGGAGTCTGCACCACCGATTTGCGGAGTATTTCTCGGATTTTAGAATACCTCCACTCTGTATCCTTGATTTGTGCATCCCGGTCGGAAATGATTTCCTTGGGGGACTTCGGACTGAATTTAACTGTGCGGGCAGGAAGGGCATAATTGCGGATTGCCTCATGCAGCGAGTTCACTCCTTCACCCGTCCTGCCATTTACCTCGCACACCGGAGCGTTGAGGTGGAACGACAGCACTTTGGAGTCCACTTCCACGTTCTTCTCGCTGGCCATGTCAGGCATTGTGAGTGCCACGATGAGCGGTACACCGATGTCATTCAGCTGGGTAAAAAGCAACAGGTTGCGCTCGAGGTTGGATTTGTCTGCAGCCACAATTACGAGATCCGGATGATCCGGATGCTGCGGATTGCCGAGCACATCCATAACCACCCGCTCATCGGCAGAACGTGGAAAAAGGCTATACGTACCGGGTAAATCCAACAAACGTATCTGCTCCCCGCCGGGCAGGCGAAAAAGTCCTTCCCGCTTATCTACAGTGACGCCCGGAAAATTGCCGACATGCTGATTGAGTCCGGTGAGCAGATTGAACAACGACGATTTACCCGTATTGGGATTACCCACAAGGGCGACCTTCCGTACCGCCCGATCAGCGATTTCAGTCATGCGCGGATTCAATCAAAACCAGGCCTGCTTCTTCTTCCCTCATGGAAAGCGTATAGTCACCGATTTCAACGGCCAGCGGACCTCCGAATGGCGCCCGGAATAAAACCTTGATTTCCTTGCCGGCATAGATCCCCATTTCAACAAGCTTAGGAGTAAGTTCATGAGCAGCCAGCGAAGAGACTACTCCGGACTCACCGGGTTGAAAAGAAGCAAGTACGCGAGGCAGGGTAGCTTTGCCTTCCATAGTACCTGCAAAAATAGGCTACACCAAACCGTGAAAGCATACCTCAAAAAAGGTATTATGCGTCTTATGAAGCAACCAGTGCGGGGTCTCAACGTTTTAAAGGGACACATCAAAGGGACCACGGATACTCTCCAAAATAGCCTGCATTATTAGCATTGCATGGCTCATCCAATCTGCTTATTTTCAAAATGATAATAAAACCCCGAGTCAATTATCACGTTTTTGTGATTTTTTGCTAGATTTGCTTCCACAACTCACTTTTCACATCTCCTAATCGTCATTTATGCCGAAAAAACTACCCTTCTTTCTGCTACTTGCTTTTCTCCTTTCGGGAGCGGTCAGCGCAACAGCTCAACAATCAGTAGCACGACAATGGAACAACATGATGCTGGAATGTATCCGCAGGCATCAGGCGCGACCGGTGGTAGTTGCGCGGAATCTTTATCATGCGAGCATTCTGATGTATGACGGATGGGCGGTGTATGATGATGACGCCTCGACGCTGATGCTGGGAAAAACGCTAGGGACTTATGATTGCGTGTTCAACGGAATGCCCATTCAGTCTGATGAGGAGGTGGCTCAGAAAATGACCATCAGTTATGCGATGTACCGGTTTCTGACCGATCGCTATTCAGACGCACCGAATAATAACTGGAACAACATTCTGAAGCCTCAGGTGGATGCTCTTATGGCCTCACTGGGCTATGATATCTCCGTGACCTCTGTCGCATACAGCGACGGAGATCCGGCGAAGCTGGGAAATTATCTTGCCGCGCAGTTGCAGGCTTATGCATTGTCGGATGGAGCGAACCAAGCAAACAATTACGCCAACAATTTTTACGAACCTGTAAATGGTCAGTTATTCCCGCAGCTCCCCGGCAATCCCAACTGTGAAGACCCTAACCGCTGGCAACCTCTCAGTCTGACGCTGCAACTGGACCAAAATGGATTTCCCGTTCCCAATGGTCAGCCTGCTCTGGGACATGAATGGGGTGAAGTAGTGCCTTTCTCCCTTCGCCCTGACCAAAAGGAGATGCTCGAGAGAGACGGTCATATTTGGCCCGTATACCTGGATCCGGGAGCGCCACCAATGCACTCTGATAACGGTCCCACTGCTCTGGAGGATGACTTTTATAAATGGGCGTATTCGCTTGTGGCGATGTGGCATTCGTTTCACGATCCTTCTGACGAGGTAATGGTTGACATCTCTCCCAACTCACTTGGTAATCTGGATGTCGCTGAACTGCCTGAAACATTTGAGGATTTCAAGAATTTCTACGATCCGTTCAGCGGAGCAAATGACGGCCCCGGATATTCCGTGAATCCTGCTACTGGTCAGCCCTACGAGGTTCAAATGGTTCCGCGAGGAGATTATTCAAGAGTCCTTTCAGAATATTGGGCTGATGGCCCAAGTTCTGAAACTCCGCCGGGCCATTGGTTCAAGATTCTGAACGAAGATGTGCATGATCATCCTGACTTTGAGCGTCGTTGGCAGGGACAAGGAGAAGAACTTCCTGAACTTGAATGGGATGTGAGAGCCTACCTCACCTTAGGGGCTGCTGTCCATGACGCGGCTGTAGCCTGCTGGAGTGTCAAGGGTTATTACGATTCTACGCGTCCAATATTCGCGATACGCTATATGTGCTCTCTCGGTCAATCAACTGACCCTATGCTTCCGAGTTATCACCCAGGAGGAATTCCTCTGGTTCCCGGATATATCGAACTGGTGGAAGAGGGTGATCCACTTGCTGGTCAGAACAACCAACATTTGGGTAAGATCAAGCTGTATACCTGGCGAGGTCCGGCACCGGCGACCGGACAGGACGGCGTGGGATGGATTCTCGGGGAGAACTGGTGGACCTTCCAACGTCATACGTTTGTGACACCGCCCTTTGCAGGTTACTACAGTGGCCACTCTGTATACTCACGTACCTGTGCGGAAGTACTCACACGGATTACAGGAAGTGAATATTTCCCTGGTGGGATGAGTGAATTTGTGGCGCAACAAAATGCCTATTTGGGAGCTTCCACCGGACCATCAGTGGAAATACGCCTGCAATGGGCACGTTATGCAGACGCTGCTGATCAGTGCAGTCTGTCACGTATTTACGGCGGACTTCATCCACCTCACGATGATATTCCTGGTCGCCGGGTAGGTCAAATTGTAGGACCTCAGGTATTTGAGAAGGCCAATGACCTGATGAATGCGGGCATCCCCACAGTGGTGAGTATTAACACTTCACACAGTGCGGTTGGCGCGGTTCAGGTGGGGCAGATATTCTTCTATGAGATCGAATTCAACGAACAGATGGATGCTTCCGTCGAACCCACTCTTACTTTCAGTAATGGTACACCGGTTGGCTCAGTTCTGGTTCCATTGGATATGATTTGGATGTCTCCAACGACATACAGAATTCGATACATCATCACAGACCAGAATGCTGCTGTATTCAACACCCGGGTGAAAGTTACCAATGCAAAAGACCTTGACGGATACAAGAACAAGCCTGCCTTCGGCGCGCCAATCACCTTTGATCTTCAGCGTCCGCTGCTCGTAAGCGTAACCCCGTCTGACGTCACCGTATCTGATGAAGAAGCAATGAACGGTACATTCCATCTGGACATAGTCTACAACGAAGCCATGGGTACAGCGATTGCTCCGGTGATCAACTACACGATGAACACACCAATTGGCACATTAACCTACAATGCAGGTATGAGCAGTTGGATCAACGCCACCACGTTTCGCGCAGTCTACAGCGTGAGTGATCTAAACACCAACATCACCGGCATTATGTTCACCGTAGCAAGTGCCCGCGACGTATCGGCCAACAACCAGATTATTTCTGCACAGAACAACCTCTTCAATGTGGACACCCGCAATCCACTGGCCGTGTCCGCGGATGCCAATATTCTGTTCCTCAACGACTTGAACACCGGCGATAATGTGTTTGAGGTATTCATCTCTTTCGATGAGTCAATGGACCAGACCGTTCCCGCCACGGTTATCTTCTCTGAAGATGTGGCTGCTGCAGGACTTTCGCTTGACACAGAGACCAGCGATTGGATTGCGCCGAACATTTATCTGGCCCGTTATGACTTTGCAGATACCGAAGCGGAGCTCAGTGATATCCTCATTGAAAGCGCTATGGCCCGCGATCTTGCAGGCAATGAACAGGTGAACCTTGTCCTCGAAGGCACCATCGCCGTTGACACCCGGAATCCGGTGGTTGACTCGGGTGACTTCGCTGCCGTGATCAACGATGAGATTGCCAGCAACGGCACTTATTTCGTCGACCTTGCGTATGACGAAATCATGGATCAAAATGTGATTCCGGTCATCGCATTCACAGGCAATGACCCGCTCGTCAACACGCTCACTGCCGATGCCGGACAAAGCATGTGGCTCGATGCACAGGTTTACCGGTTTGTCTTCCAAGTAGCTGATGCCGGCGAAGAGCTCAGCGGTATCGGAATTGATGTATCTGGCGCAATGGATCTCGCCGGCAACCCGCAGGAAGTTATCTACTCCGCAGGCAGTGCTATTCTCGTGGATACCCGTAATCCGATAGCCACCGATGTGCTGACTTCGTCATACAACATCACCTCTGCGGATGTCGGCAACGATTCCTTCCAGATCATAGTACTCTTCGACGAGGCAATGAGTACGGATGTGCCACCGGTGATTGAGTTTACCGATGAAGATCCTTCTGCGGTTCTCACGCTCAGCGGCACTTCAGGCTGGATCAATCCAACCGCTTATCGCTTCAACTTCGATGTAAGCGATGAATTTGTGCAGATCCCCGATATTGATGTGCTTATTTCTTCCGCGGTGGATGCCCATGGCAACTTCATGGAAGAATTGGAGCTTGCTGACTTCTTTGACATCCACAGTGTAGTGAATGTGGAAGAGGAAGTATTTGCGGAGCTGAACCTGTACCCCAACCCACTGCGCGCTGGCGACATTTTCTATCTGACGATGCCGCAATTCCCTGCGGACTGTGTGCTGCGCATTTTCAATGCATCCGGACAAATGGTACAGCAGGAGGAACCCCGCTCGGGAGCAAACCGCATCTCGATCACCACAGAAAACTGGAGTGCGGGAACGTACACGATACACCTCTCATCGGAACGCGGGAACAAGGCCATACGCTTTGTGCTCAACTGATAAACAAACGCTCAATCGACGAAAAAGTCCCGGTCAATGCCGGGACTTTTTCATTATGATCAATTGAATCGGTCTTCCATCTGACGCAAGTACAACCGCACCGGAATACCGGAGAAATTGAAGTGCTCACGCAGCTTGTTTTCAAGAAAGCGCTGATAGGGCAATTTGATATACTGCGGTGTGCTGCAGAAAAAGGCTATGGCCGGCGAGCGCGTCGGAAGCTGAGTCACAAACTTAATCTTGACTTCCTTGCCCTTGTAGATAGGCGGCGGATAAGCCTGAATCAGCGGCAGCATGATATCATTGAGCTTCGAGGTTGGAATCTTCACCTTGCGGTTTTCTGCTACCTCAACGGCTATTTCCAGTGCCTTCAGCAGGCGCTGCTTTGTTTCGTTCGATGTGAAAATGATTGGCACATCGGTGAAAGGAGCGATTCGTCGCTTGATTTCCTCGGTGTATTCCTTTACCGTCTTGTGATCCTTTTCCACAAGGTCCCATTTGTTCACCAGAATCACCACACCGCGGTTGGCTTCAGTGATTTCATGGAAAATGGCCAGATCCTGATTGGTGACCCCTTCGGTGGCATCAATCAGCAGCATGCAGACATCTGAGTTGCGGATGGCCTTGATGGTGCGGATGGAGGAATAGTATTCGATGTCATTCTCGATCTGCTTCCTCCTGCGCAATCCGGCGGTATCCACCAGAATGAGGTCCTTTCCGAACGATTTGAAATGCGTATGAACCGCGTCGCGGGTGGTACCTGCCACATCGGATACGATGCTCCGCTCCTCCCCGATGAGGGTATTCAACAGGCTCGATTTTCCCACATTGGGCTTTCCCACGATGGCAATTTTCGGAAGATCGGTGGGCGTTTCTTCAGGCTCAGCGGGAATCAGTTCTGCCACATCATCAAGCAGCTCCCCTGTTCCGTAACCGTTGTTTCCGCTCAGCGGATAAATCGTATCGGAAAGTCCGAGTGAGTAAAACTCATTCACAAACTCCTCCTTGTCGGAGGTATCCACCTTATTGCAGACTACCATGACCTTCTTCTTCCCACGGCGCAATTGTTCCGCTACTTGTTCATCCCAATCCGTGAGTCCTTCCCTTCCGTCGACCATGAACAGAATGAGGTCGGCCTCAGCAATGGCGAGTTTCACCTGTGCATTGATGTCCTCTTCGAATGCGTCTTCGGCATTAGCTACCACACCGCCGGTGTCGATAACGATGAATTCCTTCCCTCTCCACACCGCGGTTCCGTATTTGCGGTCGCGGGTTACACCGGCCGTCGGATCTACAATAGCGTCCTGAGTTTCAGTCAGACGATTGAAAAGGGTTGATTTACCCACATTGGGGCGTCCTACGATAGCAACGGTGAAACTCATGGCGCGAAAGTACGGCACATGCATAGGCCAAAAAAATTTGAATGGTATTGTATGCGTGCGTACATTTGGGTTACTAAACCTTTTAAAACCATGAAACATATCCTTTCAATTCTCTCAATTGGCCTAGGACTAGTATCCGTTTCCGGCCAGAATGAATCTGTCACACGTTCGCCCTTTTCTCTCGAGGCGGCATACGCAGAGTTGGCTGTCGGAGTGGGAAATGAATCATCACTCGTTGGCATAACCGCTGAATTGTATTCTGGCTGGGGAATCGCAGTCGGTAAACGCGATCTCTTTTTTGATTCACCCTATAAACCATCTGACTACAAGGAGAACTGGTTATTCGGTTTCGATCGGTATGGGTACACAATGGATAGGGTTCACCAGACGTTCATCGCAGGAACCTATACGTTTCAGGAAAAAAAGAGAAACAGGAAACTCACCATCGCCTGCGGTCCTACCCTGGATCGCATTGAACGCGTGTCTTTCAAACGGGTAGACGGTGGCGCCGGATGGTTCACGCCAGAATACGATTACGAAGTGTCGCGCAGGTGGAGAAGGGATGTCGGCTTTTTAACCCGACTTAAGGCTCATCTTCCCTTTGGCCGCTATGCTGGATTCACAGCAGGGTTGTTTGGCTCATTCAATTCATACAAGCCTGTGTTTGGCGGTGAAATGGGACTATCAATTGGTCTGATCCGCCGCACCAACCGCAACCCGAACTGATTCCTTCCTCCATTCGCCCAGGTCGGATTACCTTCGTGCCATGAGCACGAACCTGCACAATTATGCCCTCGGACAGTGGATCGCCGGGGCCGGAAAGCAAAAGGAGTTGTATGATGCGGTAAGCGGTGAAGTCATTGCGCTCGCTGGTTCCGGTGGACTTGATTTCGGCGCTATGCTCGACTACGGTCGTTGCACCGGCGGACCGGCGCTGAGGAAAATGACGTTTCACGAACGCGGACGAATGCTCAAAGCGCTCGCGCTTTACCTCACTGACCGAAAGGACTCGTATTACGAACTGAGCTACCGCACCGGAGCCACACGCGTGGATTCATGGATTGATATTGACGGTGGAATCGGAAACCTGTTCGCCTATTCCAGCCTGCGTCGCCAATTTCCCAACGAGCGCTTCTATGTGGATGGCGAACTCGCCCGACTCAGCAAACAAAACACCTTCATAGGTCATCACATCATGGTACCTAAAGAAGGAGTGGCTATTCATATCAATGCATTCAACTTTCCCATCTGGGGAATGCTTGAGAAAATTGCGGTTAACCTGCTCGCCGGCGTGCCTGCCGTGGTTAAGCCTGCTACCATCACTTCGTACCTGACAGAAGCCGTAACCCGCGATATCATTTATTCGGGAATACTGCCCGAGGGCTCACTTCAACTCATCTGCGGAAGCGCCGAGGGATTGCTCGACCACGTAACCTCTCAGGATGTGGTCACGTTCACCGGTTCCGCATCCACCGGAAGGATCCTGAAGTCCCATCCGAACATCATCAACGAATCGGTGCCGTTCAATATGGAGGCTGATTCCCTGAATGCGGCAGTACTCGGAAAGGATGCAGCACCCGGGACCGAAGAATTCGATTTATTCATCAAGGAAGTGCGCAAGGAAGTGACAGTGAAGTGCGGGCAAAAATGTACCGCCATCCGCCGCGTGATTGTGCCTGCAAATTATCTCGAAGATGTGCAGATAGCGCTCAGCAAGGCGTTCAGCCAGACCGTCATCGGAAATCCGCGAGAAGAAAAAGTGCGCATGGGTGCACTCGCAGCGATGAGTCAGCGCACCGACGTACTCGAGAAACTGGAACTACTCAAAAAAGACTCTTCCATCGTATTCGGTGACCCCGGAAAAGTGGAAGTGATCGGAGCAGATGCAGCGCGCGGAGCATTCCTCTCCCCGATTATTCTGCTGAACGAAGATCCTTTCAATAAGCGAAGCACGCATGAAGTAGAGGCATTCGGTCCAATTACCACAATAATGCCTTATGACACTTTGGATGATGCCATCGCTCTGACCAAAATGGGTAAAGGCTCGCTGGTATGCAGCATTGCAACAGCAGATGATCATATCGCCCGCGAATTTGTGTTGGGCAGCGCTTCGCATCACGGACGCATTCTCGTGCTCAACCGCGAGTGCGCAAAGGAATCCACCGGTCACGGCTCTCCCATGCCGATGCTCGTTCACGGCGGTCCGGGAAGAGCCGGTGGCGGGGAAGAAATGGGCGGAAAGCGCGGGGTCATGCACTACCTCCAGCGCACTGCCATTCAGGGGTCGCCCACTACACTCACCGCAATTACCGGCGTGTATCAGTACGGCGCAACTCAACCCGAAGCAAATCCCCATCTTTTCCGCCAATACTTCGAAGACCTGATTGTCGGACATACTGTGTTCACCCACAAGCACACCGTCTCGGAAGCGGATATCGTGAATTTCGCGAATGTGAGCGGAGATAACTTCTATGCGCACATGGATGCGACATCGCTCGACGGCACCATTTTCGAGCGCCGCGTGGCACATGGGTATTTCGTGCTCAGTAAGGCTGCCGGGTTGTTCGTGGATCCGAAGAAAGGTCCGGTACTGCTCAATTACGGACTTGAGGAAGCGCGCTTTACCAAGCCTGTGTATCCCGGAATGACCATCGGGGTGCGATTTACCGTGAAGGAAAAAGTGGATCAGGAGAAGCGCACACCGGAAGACATCGCAAAAGGAATTGTCAAGTTTCTGGTAGATGTATATGATGAAACGGGAGAAACCGTTGCCCTTGCGACAATTCTCACGATGGTGAAAAAACGCAATCAGGAATAAGGCCGTTGAATCCTTCCCGAACCCTTCGCGAAGCGCTTATAACGCTGTTTGTACACGCGTTTTTTTCAGCGGGATTGCTGGCGCAGTTCAGCGATACCGTCTATTTCAGCAGACAGAAAATGCGCGCTGACATCGAAGAAATGGTGGAGCGAATCACGCTCAGTCATCCGGATCCATTTGGTTTTGTGACCCCTGAAAACTTCGGGCGTCAGGTAGAGAAGACGCTCGTTTCCCTTCCTGATTCGGCTACTTACGGACAGTTCGCAGTGCACGTAGCGGATGTGCTGAATGCCCTGCGTGACTCGCATACTTGTCTGGATTATACTGCACTGCTCAATCATCAACTGGAACACGATGGGTATTTCATGCCGGTTCAGGTGATCACTGATAACGGGCATGTGCATATCCGCAAGGACAGGGATTCAATTCTTCCCGCTGGAGCCCGACTGCTGTCGTTGAATGGTCATTCGGCCGATTCACTCTGGCAGCTGGCCCGGCGATATGCCTGTATAGAAGGCGATGCCGAACTGGGAAGAAACCGCGTCGCCGATGCGATATTTCCGATTGTGTGCGGACTGCATTTCACGATTACCCCAAAGCTCACCGTGGATGTCACACCCGTGGACTCTGTGGACATTTACCGTCACACCTACCGCTGCTACAATGAAGCGCGCTGGAGAGAGCGCCGCAAAATCATCCGCAAGGAAGAAGAGCATCCGGTGCGCCTGAGCTATCCCGAAGAAGGTATTGCGCACCTCGTGGTGGAAACCTTTGCGCCTGAGAATTCCGCGAAATACGGCAATGCGATCCGCAAGGCTTTTCGCTCCATCCGGGACAGCCCGCCACAAGCGCTCATCATTGACATCCGCGACAACGGAGGTGGCAGCAGCTCATGGGTTGAATACCTCTATTCCTTCATCGATGAGCAAGGCTACAACACTCCGAATAACATTATCGGCCGAAACAGCGAGCTGGCAAGGAGTCGCGTGCGGGCGATGAACAAATCATTCAGCCGGTTCATTCTGAAAACATTTTACCGGAGAAATGAAGATGTACAAGGCATTCTTCGCATTACCGGCGGAAAAGAAGGAAGAAATGACACCCTCTTTTTTCGCGAACCTTCCTTGCAGCGAAAGAGTCTGGTATACACCGGAGCCTGCGTGTTGCTGATGAACGGGATGACTGCCAGTGCAGGAGTGGATTTCTCGAATCAGTTCATACGCTCAGGACGAGGAAAATCGTTCGGGGAGCCGTGCTTTGGGCCCACTTCAGGGACCTGGGGTAATCCTGCGCGCCACGTATTGAGGCATAGCAAAATCCCCGTGTACATTTCCACCATCCGTTACAATTACGACCAAACCTTTCAATTTGTGCGTGAAGCCATTCATCCGGCTTATCCCGTAAATCCGGATATGCATGCGCTTTCCACCGGAAAAGACGCTGTGCTCGCACGTGCACTCGAATACATCAGGACCAACCACCCATGAACCGCCCTATTCTTTTATTGGCGATGCTCATTCAAAGCATTGCCATTCATGCGCAGACTGACAGTACACTCACCGCCAAACGCGCGCTTGAACTGGCCGACTCGCTCGCCACAGCAAACAATTACAAGCTGGCACTCAGCTATGCGGACAGCGCTATTGTAAAAGCCACTGCGCAACAGGATACTGCATTTTTTGTCTCGGGTGCGTTTGCCAAAGGCCGTTACCTCGAAACATTGCAGCGGACGGCTGATGCGATTGCTGAGTTCGAGCGCATACTTCCTTTTGTGGAAAAACCGTCCCTGCGATACCTCAAGCTCAACACACTGGAGGAGTTGATCCGGTTGAGTGAAAGCACACAGGACTTCCCGCGTGCCCTTGAATACACGCGTCAGCTGCATGCCCTGGAAATGGAACTGAAGGAATTGGAAATGGCTGAAATGGCTACCGCCAATGAGCTTGTGTACAACGGAACCATTGAGTCCATGAGCAAATGGCAGGAAGCGCGCAACAGGGAAACCGATGAGCGCATTTTCATGCTCAGTATCGCTGCAGCAGTGGCCGGACTTGCAGTGGTGCTGCTGCTTGTGATGCTCATCCTGAAAGGCCGGCAGGCGGAGAAGAACTCCGCAGGCAACGCACAATTACAATCCGACCGCGAACAGGAAGTATTGGTACGCACGGCGATCGAAACAGATCTTGAAAAAGCGAAAGCCGAACTGAAGAAAAAACAGAAGGAAGGAGAGTCTCTCAGTCAGCTGCTCCGCCGCATAGAAAAAGAAGCCGGAACACAGCGCGCTGATCTGGAGAAAAAGGTTTCGCAGTCTATACAGTCCGCACGCAAAGAAGTGGAGGAAATCGCACGCACTGCACCGTCCGGAGTGAGCGTGGAGCACATCCTTCAGTTGAAAAACACGCTGACGCGCGCACTGGGTGAACTCCGTTCAGGCACTGCGCCATTGGGCATGCATCCTGAAGACCGGAGCAATCTTTCTGCACAACTCAATACCCTGTGCGAAGCACTGGCCAGACCGGATTTACCGATTCATTTCGAAACTTTCGGCGCGGTGCGCCTCACAACTGATGCATTGAATGAGCAGGTGTACCGCATCGCCACGGAATTGCTTATGAACGGACTCGTCCATTCATCCGCCTCGCGGCTGAAGGCAGCACTCACCTATTCCACCGATCAGATAAGTCTGGTGGTTCAGGACAATGGCAAGGGCATCACGCGTGAGCAGGCTTCCTCGGGTGCAGGTCTGACAGCGGTGAGAATGCGCGGACAGCTGATCAATGCGCATATTGACGTCGCCACTTCACCGACCGAAGGAACGACTTACACGATTACTATTCCTGTCCGGTGAGTATCACATCGGGGACTGAAATCGAAACGGAACGGGTTTCACGGTGCATCCCTTTGCGTGCAACAAGCTGATCATTCCCTCCTTACCAATAAGATGTGCGGCGCCCACTGCACAGAATACAGACTCCTTCATGGCCAGTTCCATGAATTTATCTGCCATGTGAACGTTTCGCTTAATGAGAAGATCATGCTCGAGCGCAGCATTGACTTCAGCCAACTCTTCCATATCAACTATCGCCTGAATATCCCCGCGGAGATAGCTATCTAAGGTTGCAGCCCTTAACTGAGGCCAGTCGTTCAGCCCTCGAACTGTTTCCATGAGAATCTCAGCCTGCTCGCGGTAACTCACGGAGTCAAACACGCCGTAGTGCGACCGGGCGGATTCAATTCCTGTGACCTGTTTTCCCGCCTTAACAGCCATGCGCTGCAGAGCTACATCGGGTACATAGTTAACCTGATCAGGGCTGGTATCTTCAAGCAGCATTGCTGCAAGAAGCATGGGTTTAAGCCTTTCATGAAGAAGCATCAACTCCATGCTTCCCTTTTCATTCAGCGCATTCCGAAGCAACAAAGAATCCTCACGAGAAAGCAATTGGTATAGTGTGGAATCCTTCATACTCACATACTTGACCGCTTCAAGCTGTTCCCTCATATCGATCGCATTCACTTCCCCGGCGATCACATCCGATTTACGAAACGCGCGCATGAATGTCCTATCCCATACCGTAAGGCGAGGATCTGAAAGATGAATCGTTCCAAAGAGATAAGACGGTTTCTTTACGCCCGGAGATTTCACTTCATAAAGAAGTGTCTTCACCTTTCCCTGAGCAGAAAAAGCGCAGGCAGCAAAAACAAGCAGCCAGGTAATGACAATCGATCTCATTGCGCAAATTAACGCCACCAGACTCCATTGGCACCAATACCGGTCTGCCATGAGCTGATGAGCGCTCCGCCTGAGGAATACCGGTACACAGTGCTTTGTGTGACGAAATCAGGAATCGAAGTGAGCCACAGATCGCCGGTTTCAGGGTTCACATCGAGCGAGTGAAAAGCACCGCTAAGCATCACACTATGTGGTTCATCCGGAGCACTGATTGACAACGAGTGGATGCCATTGTTGTTGTAATAAACCGTTTGCCCATCGGGTGAAACTGCCAGATCATCCGGATGATCGCCTTCATTGCCGATGAGTGCTGACCATTCTACAGTACCATCCTGAGCCAGGCGGTACAGCGATGCCGCAGTGTGCCCGGTAATGTTCCAGTTTTCGTCGTAGAGCACCACACCAGCGCACAGCACCCACACATCGCTGGTAGCATCGGTAACCATGTCAATCGGGCGGTCGCCCACTGTGACCGAATTCAGGAAAGCATCATTGGTCGCATTGATTATACTGACCGTGTTATCCGAAAGCCATCCCCCGCTGTTCGCCACAAATACCACATCTCCGGAACGTGTCATGCGCTCAGGGCCGTTTCCCACATTCACCGAACCTGAAATACTGAGCGTATTCAAATCGACTATAAGGACTTGTCCGGACATGGAACCGTTTGTGAGATAGGCCTTCGATGACGAAAGAGGAAGCATGTGACGCGGATAATCACAGCCTTCAATCTCACCGATGTGTTCAAACGTGATGCGGTCAAATATGGTCACGCGCTGGCTGTTGTTCAGTACTGCAAATCCGCGGTTGCCCTGAAATGCGATCGACTGCAGCACATCACCCATTGGAAAATTATTCGCATCGAAGTAAGGATCACTTAGTACACTTCCGTTTTGTGCGATGTACGACACCGAGGCATTGTTGTTCATGAAGCTGCCTTCGTTGGACACGTAAGCGCCCATGCCTGAAGGATCAGCGGTTACGGTTGTTTCAGACGCATCCTCCTTTTTACATGATGAGAAGAACAACGCACACAGGGAGAAAATAATAACAACGCGGTTCATGATATTTATTTGATTTAATTAATAAACACGGTACAACTCAGGCTCCAGACTCTGCCCGGCAGGGCATAACCCCGCACCAGTTCGTACTGATGGTTGAATGCATTCTCCACACGAAGGGTGCATTCCGACTTTACTTTTTTTCCTCCGAGTTCCCTTCGGAGTCCGGCATCGCCTAAAACAAACGGATCGAGCGCCCTTCTGAAGTCATTGGCCTCGTCGGTAAAACGCATGGACTGATACCTTCCCGTAATGAATACCTGCCATGATTTCCAGGCCGCATCTGCCTGAAGCAGGGTTCTGTACTCCGGTGAATAGACCATCCTGAAGAGTTCGTTGGCCCCTTCATTCTTTCCACTTACGCGATTCCACTGCGCGCGCACGAGCACAGAAGTGCGTACTCTTCCATCCCATCGTTTGCGAATTGAAAGTTCTGCACCGTGCGAAGTCACTTGTTTGAAATTGACGGGGGACCAGATGCCTGCGTTTCCGGGTATCCACTGAATCCAGTTGCGGATGCGGAAATAAAACGCTTCTGCGCCGAGTTCCCATTTCCCCCCGCCGTTGGTCAGATCAATACCGGTTTTACCACCCCGGCTTTGCTCATTCTTTAAGTCCGGATTTCCTCCGGGCACCCAATACAACTCATTGAAATCAGGAATGCGGGCACGCTGGCCGAGCTCAATGCGCCAAAAGCCAGAAGGTATATGTTTGATTCGGCGCGATACCATCAGGTTGGATGACAGGACCGGTTCGCGGGATAAGCGACGGTCAACGCGTGACACGGATGAGACCATCCATCTTTTCCATCGTTTTTCGATGGTGGTGCTTATTGCCTGAGTGGTGGCATTTACCGTGCGATGCCCATCGTATTTCACTGCACCTTGCGTGATCTGTCCGGTCAGCTCCGCTGAAAACCCCTTGCTGTCGCGCCAGCGAAGTCGGGAAAACAGATGAGCCTGGTTACCGTCCGTGGTGTTTGAAAGCTCTGTCTGACCTTCAGCTGCATATTGCGTGAACTCCTGCAAGTCAGCAACCACGGCAGCACCTGATTGCACGGAAATACCCGGATGCGGTGAGCTCCATTCATGAGTTGTAATCGCCCGAAGTTGCCGGTCGTGTTGCAAGCTCCATTTTCCGGTTTCAAATCCCATGATTCCGGGCAGTTGCATCATGCGGTCCACGCCAAATGCTTCCCAACGGATGTGGTGATTTCCCTTGGCGAAAGATCCACGGTGGGACAGGCCGTTCATCTTTCCATCGTTGCGTGTTTGCCAAACCCTTGGAGTGCCCGGCTGATACCAATCGATGTACGAAAAGTGATTCCGGAATTGCTGCGTCATTACCCGCGTATCCAGTTTGAGTTGCTTGCGTTGATTGCGCCATTGCAGACCATAAAACTGGTTTTGCAGAGAGTTTATCTCGCCGATAACGCGAATGGCATTTCCATTCAACGGGACGTCATGGCTGAGCAATGAAACGTCACCCCCGAGTCCGCCTTGAGCGAGCCGCTGAGCTGAGCGCGAATTCAGACTCACGCCGTCGAAGAAAAACACCGGCACCAGGGAGAAATCGGCCATGCCCAGACTCATACTTTGAAGCGAGAGACCATTCCACAGCAAATTGGTATGATCGGGAGCGGTGCCGTTCATCCGAACCAAAGACGCAGTTCCGGCAGGTCCGTATGCCATCTGATTGACCAGTCCGGATTGTCCGAGCAAGCGGCCCAGATCAGCGGATTGCGCTACGGACCACAGCAGACTGTCGGATTGACTGAACAGCGTTTGCGTACCTGCTGAGGCATCGATAAAATGCACGTCGGGCAGGAACACTTCTTTTAAAGTATCCTGAGCAGCGAGCGGGACGAACCGGCAAGCCAATAAAAGGAGCAGCAGCAGTTTCCTCATTGCGTGTCTGCCTGTTCCCGGGCAGCATAAGCTCAAAGGTCAGCGGCAGGTCTTCTGACTTACTTCCGGGGTTCTCACCTTCCCATCGGCATGAGCCGACAGTGGTTTTGATTGGAACGCCCGTTGTGCCCTGAGGCACTGAAGTTCACAGCTGCGGGTACAGTCCACGATTTGCGCGTGGTTCCCATTTTCATCTCCTTGTTCTTTATACAAAAAACACGAGAACCGATGACCCTGCAAAGATAGTGCATCCTCGATATTAGTGAGAGCCGCGAGCGGTGCACTTAATGTGAATCTGTTAACTTTGCAGACTCATGAGGAAATCAATTCTGTTCATTGCCGCCACGCTGTGTCCCGCGCTGCTCACCATTGCACAATTACCGGCGCCTGATGAACGCTTCCTCGGACAGATTGAAACGAAACTGAACCTTGACAGCGCGCAGATGCTCGCGATCAGGGCTTTGTACGAGCGTGTGCAGGAACGCACAGATAGTCTGGATGCAGAGATACAGCACTTGCTCACCGAGGAAGAAGATGAGGATCGTGTAACGTTCATCGTACCTGTTCTCCAGCAAAAGAAAAAGGACGAAAAAGACCTTCGTGAACTGCGCCTGAGGGAAATTCTGACCGCCAGCCAGCGCGCTATGTACGATTCGGAAATAAAACCCGTAAAACCCGTAGTGCTTCATTTCGGTATACATGACCGGATGGATTGCAATGTGTGCAATAAATGACGTGTATGCAGTTTGAAGAAGCCACTACCCGTATACTGAAAATACTGAAGGAGCAACTTCCGGCTCATCTTCATTACCATAGCATTGGCCACGTCCATGATGTCTACGACGCGGCATCAAGGATCGGAACAGCGGAAGGACTGAATGACACCGACCTTCGGTTGCTGCTGACCGCAGTGTGCTACCATGATGCCGGATTCCTGAGAAGTGCGGCGGAGCATGAGGTGCAATCCTGCCAGATGGTGCGCGAGGATCTTAGCACATACGGCTACTCTGAAGCTCAGATTGACCTGATCTGCGGAATGATCATGGCGACACGATTACCTCAGCGGCCCGCCAACTTAATGGAACAAATCATTTGCGACGCCGATCTCGACTATCTGGGTCGACCCGATTTCTTTGAAATCGGAGACCGGCTTTACCTGGAACTGCTCAATAGCGGTTTAGTGAAAAATGAGCGCGAATGGAATAGACTGCAGGCTGGCTTTCTCGAAAAGCACCGCTATTTCACAGCCACCTCGCTTGCTATGCGCAATCCTCAGAAACTGGCCCATCTCAATATGGTGAAGGCTAAACTGGCCTGATCACCGGGTAGGGAAATCCCTGATGTTAATTGTCCTATGGCCGGATCGACCACTGGCCTTCAAGCCTGTGCAAAAAGTTTTACTTGGTGTACTACATACACTTTCCTATCTTGCCACACAAACTACTGGACATGAACCGCATTCTATTTACAATTAGCCTCATTGCTGCAAGCCTCTGGCACACTTCTCACTCCCAGATTCTGACCTCTGATCCCCCGTTTCCGACGCAAAACGATAACATCACCATTTTTTACGATGGAGATCTCGGAAATGGTGCTCTGGCGGGAGTGTTCCCGATTTTTGCACATACCGGAGTAATTACGAATAACAGCACCGGTCCAAATGACTGGCAACATGTCCAGGGTGCCTGGGGAACAGCGGATCCCGAGGTGGCGATGACCATCGTCAATCTCTCCCAGAACCTGCACCGGATTACGATTAATCCATCCACTTTTTACGGGCTTCAGGTCGGAGAGACAGTATCACGGCTGATGTTCGTATTCCGCAATGCGAATGGTTCGGTTGTCGGAAGAAATGAGGATGGCAGCGACATCTACCTGGATATTTATCAGCCGGGGTTCAATGCGGGATTCACTCAGCCGGGCGGAACAGAAAACCTCGTTGTGGATACCAACGAAAATGTAACCGTGGTGGCCGGTAGTTCCGCAGCTTCTGACATTTCCATTGCGGTCAATGGAGAGGAGGTCAGTTCAGCCGGCGGAGTCACCACACTGAATTACATCTTTAGTTCGGATGTCCCCGGAGAATATGTCATCAGTATGACAGCAGACAATGGCATAGAGCAAATCACAGATACGTTTACCGCAGTGGTGTTGCCTTCCGTAAATGTGCAAAGCGCCCCGGCAGGAACCATTGACGGAATCAATTACGTAAGCAGCAGCAGCGTCCGCTTGCAACTTTTTGCTCCGTTCAAAGACTATGTGTTTGTGATCGGCGATTTCAATGATTGGCAATTTGACCTTGACTATCTGATGAACAGAACTCCGGACGGTGAGACCTACTGGCTGGATATCGAAGGACTCGATGCGAACACAGAATACCGTTTTCAGTACTATATTATGGACGGGAATGAAACGATGCGCGCAGCAGATGTGTATTCTGAAAAGATCCTCGACTTCTGGAATGACCCATGGATTCCTGAAACCACCTATCCCAATCTCACTCCCTATCCTGTCGGACTGACCAGCGAACCGGTGTCCACGTTTCAAATCAACCAACCGGAGTTTCCATGGACTGACCAAACCTATGTGCGCCCTCCGAAGGAGCGCCTGACTATTTACGAATTGCACGTGCGCGACTTCGTGGAAGACCGCAGCTATCAATCCGTATTGGATACCCTCGACTACCTCGAGAACTTAGGTATAACAGCCATTCAGTTCATGCCTGTAAATGAATTTGAAGGCAATGATTCATGGGGATATAACCCATCGTTTTACTTCGCGCTGGACAAAGCATATGGCACCCGGGAAAAATTCAAGGAACTTGTGAATGAATGTCACAACCGCGGAATAGCGGTTATTCTGGACATTGCTCTCAACCACAGTTTTGGACAAAACCCGATGGTTCGGATGTACTTCGATCCTGAGGCAGGAGAATTCGGGCAACCTACCGCAGAAAGCCCATGGTTTAATCAGGTGCCGATGCATGACTTCAACGTAGGTTACGACTTCAACCATGAAAATCAACGCACGCGGAATTTTACCAAGAGAGTTATTGAGTACTGGTTAGACGAATATCATATTGACGGATATCGCTTTGACCTTTCGAAAGGATTCACTCAGGAAAACACATTGGGGAATATTGCCAACTGGAACAACTACAATCAAGGCAGGATCGATATCTGGACTGACTACAACAGCCACATGCAAAGTGTGGCCCCGGGATCCTACGTCATTCTTGAGCACTTTGCTGATAACCCGGAAGAATCGGTGCTATCCACACTTGGAATGATGCTTTGGGGAAATATCAATCATGAATACACCGAGGCCTCCATGGGTTATTCGAGCAACCTGAGTTGGGGAAGCTATCAGGCACGTGGCTGGAGCCAGCCCAATCTGATCGCTTTTGCCGAAAGCCATGATGAGGAACGGATGATGTACAAAAACCTCAATTTCGGCAATAGCGCAGGTAGCTACGATGTACAGGACCTTAACACCGCGCTGAAGCGTCAGGAAATGGCGCACTGCCTGCTCATCCCGATTCCCGGCCCGCACATGATCTGGCAGTTTGGTGAACTCGGCTATGACTATTCGATCAACACGTGCAGCGACGGAGTTACGATAACACCAGACTGCCGCACCGCTGCCAAGCCCGTGCGCTGGGACTACTACAGCAATCCGAACAGGCTTTATACCTATAAAGTGGTTTCTGCTATCAATCAGCTCAAGCGCACCCAGCCGATTTTCAGCACAACCAACTTCAACATTGACTTAGGCGGATTGGGCAAGCGCATTCACCTCAACGGCTCCAATCAATACGCAGTAGTGGTTGGCAACACCAGCGTCAGTGCACTGAACATGGTACCCGGATTCCAGCATACAGGAACATGGTATGATTACTTTACCGGAACTTCCTTTGAAGTGACTGACCTCGGTGCCTCGTTCTTCTATCAGCCTGGTGAATACCACATTTATACCGATTATCAGCTTCCGGCCCCAGACCTGAACGTGAGCGTGCAGGAAGTCGCCGAATTCTTCGGTCTCGACTTCATCGCCTACCCCAACCCCGCGCGCGACGTGCTGAATATCGGATTCACCAATGCCACACACGGGCTTGTGGAAGCGCAACTCGTGGACCTCACCGGACGCATGGTAGCCCGCTACTCACCGGGTGCGATGACCGCAGGCAGGCAGGGCTTCCAGTGGGCGCTGGGGGAGCAATCAATCCCGGCAGGCACGTACATTCTTCGGGTAAATACACCACATCATTTATATACCGAAACCATCGTGTGGAACCCCTGATCGCGTGCGTGTGAAACCAAACCGGCTAAACCTTAGTGTAAATATTACACTGTTAAGGATTTTCTATTAAGTTTGAGCCTGTTTCTTCAACAACAACCTTAGAACAACCTTAACCGAATGAGAAGAAATTTATCCTGCTGCCTTGCAGCAGTTGTCCTTTTGTTCACTTCCCTCTCCTCCTTCTCACAAAGCGTGAGCGGAACGGTAACGGATGAACAGGGACTACCCTTTCCGGGTGTGGTGGTGAGCGTGAAAGCGCAAAACAAAGGAGTGGCAACCGATGTGGACGGCAAATACGAAATCTCCCTTCCTAGTGGAGATCATAGTATAGAGTTCAGTTTCACCGGTTATTCTAAAAAAACGCAGCGCGTCACGCTGAAGGAAGGACAACAGCTCGTGCTGGATGTCAAACTCACTCCGGATGAAATCACACTGGACAATATTGAAATCATCGGCTACGGAGTGGAGCGCAACCGTCCGAGCACTGCTTCAGTAGCCAAAATCGGCGGAGAGCAAATCACAGCCATCCGCACGCCGAGTTTTGAAGCTGCCCTTCAGGGGCAAGCTCCCGGTTTGCAGGTATCCCAGTCATCCGGTATTGCCGGCGCAGGATCGGTCATCCGGATCCGCGGTATCGGCTCAGTGTCAGCGGGTGGCGACCCATTGTACATCATCGACGGTATTCCGATGACACAAGACTACTTTCTGCGCGGCAACAGCGGTGCGATGAACAACAACCCGCTGGCGTCAATCAATCCGGCTGACATTGAATCCGTTGAAATCAGAAAAGATGCGGCCGCCGCCGGTGAGTACGGATCACGGGCAGCGAACGGCGTAATCATCATCACCACCAAGCGCGCAAAAAAGAAAGGATGGAACTTCGACTTCGGGCTTAATAGCGGCGTGTCTGCTCCTGCCTCAATGCCGAACATGCTCGACACGGATTCCTACCTTCAGCTGCGTCAGGAAGCCTGGGAAAACGACGGTGGAACCGGATATGTATGGCTGCCCAACCTCTCTTCAGAAGAAGATGACGCAGCGACCCGTGAAGCTGCTTTTAAGCGTGCACGTCGCACCAATACCGATTGGGTGGACGAGACAGTTGGGACGGGAATAAAGTATGGTGTGAACTTCGGCGCCCGTTACGGAGCAGAAAAGAGTAACGTGTATTTCTCACTCGGCTATGACAAAAACGAAAGTTTTCTGCTCGGTAACTCATACACCCGTATTTCGGCGCGCGTCAATCCGGAATTCAAACTGGGTAAAAAACTCCGCGTAAACCTCAGTCTGAGCGGCACACGGGGTATCAATGACCGCGTGGATGCAGCGTGGAGTGGCGGACTCGGCGATGCGATGAGCAATGCCCTGCCCTACTATCCGGTACTTCATCAGGACACCGTTTATGACGATGCGGGTAATGTGCTCAACAAGCCGGGCGATTATTTCTATTGGCGCGATGAATTCGGGGGAACAAAAAATCCGGTTGCCTTTCGCGAACAGCTCAAGTGGATCACCGTGGAGGATCGTTTGATCAACACCGGACGACTGATCTACATGCCGGTGAAGAATCTCTTCGTGATTGCCACCGGAGGTCTTGACTGGATGCAGATCGGAGAGAACCGTCTCAATCCGGCCACCTTCGACCTCGCAAACGGAGTGGGCAGCTATTCAAGTGACCGCCGTCTGGTGCGCAACTACAGCTACAACATCACCGCAGAATACTCGAAGGAGCTGAAAGAAGGACTGAACGGATCCTTGCTCGTGGGACATGAATTGCAGACCTCGCGCACGGAGTTCATCAATGACTTTATCGGCAACCTCGATGACACCTTTGTGGACTTCTCCGATGTCAATCAGAACGATCCGAACCGCATCCGCAATGTGGGCAATCCACAGTCATTCAGCTTTCTTGGTTTCTTTGCGAAAGCGAAATTTGATTACCTCGACAAGTACTTCTTCGAAGCCACATTCCGTCGCGACGGTTCATCCCGCTTCGGTGTCAATAATAAGTTCGGTAACTTCCCGTCGCTTTCTGCCGGATGGATTATTTCAGAAGAGCGCTGGCTTAAGGATAACAAGACCATCAACTTCATGAAACTTCGCGCGAGCTGGGGTTTGACGGGGAACTCCGACATTCCGGCGAATGCGCAGTTTGGCTTGTACAGCGCGGCTGACAACGGAATACTCTACAACCAGCAGCCCATCCTCTTCCCTACCCAGGCTGGCAACGCGAATCTCCGGTGGGAAACCACGAGCAATTTCTCCGCGGCACTCGAAACCGGACTGTGGCGCGACCGCGTGACGGTGACCGTAGAAACTTACCGCAAGTTCAGCAGAGACGTGCTCATGAACGTGAGCCTTCCGCCAAGCACAGGCTTCACCAGCTACTGGGATAATGTCGCAGAAATACTCAACCAGGGTATCGAGTTGAGCACTGCGGTGAACTGGATTCAAAAACCAAACTTCGGATGGAAGACCTCAGCCAACTTCGCATACAACTACAACGAGCTCGTCAGCATCGGAGATTACACTCCCGATGCAGTATCCGGCGGCACCAATGATTCCCGTGTGATTGTGGGAAGGCCGATCGGCTCATTCTACCTCGTGGAATTCTCACACATCGATCCGGATAACGGACTACCGGTGTACCTCGACCTCGATGGCAATGAAACCTACGACTATGACAACGCGATTCGCAAATACGTGGGTGATGGATTGCCTGATATGATCGGCGGTCTGACGAACACCATTAACTACAAAGGCTTCACGCTCACCACTCTGTTTACCTACAGCCTTGGAGCGAAGATTTTCGACTCATCCGCAAAGCGTCAGCTCGGTGTAGTGACAGGATGGAACATGCGTGAAGAAATCTATGACCGGTGGCGTCAGCCGGGGGATCAAACCACTTACGGCCGTCTGACACTCGACGAAACCACCTATGGACTGGACCGTGGTTTCCCCTGGTGGAACACCTCACTGTTCATCTACAACGCCGATTTCCTTCGCCTCCGCAATCTGTCACTCGATTATTCTTTCAATCCGGAAAAACTCAAGGCGCTTAAACTCGGATCACTGGGTGTGGGTGTAAACGTGACAAACGTGTTTACTATCACCAACTTCCCAGGGCTTGATCCTGAAGTGGTGCGCGACTTTGAGAATGCACAGGACCGCAACCTCAGTCCGAACGTTACTTACCTCACACCCATGCAGGAGCGCAGCTTCAACATCCGTATTAACGCCACATTCTAATCCGGTAAACCATGAAAACCCTACGATACCTTTTCATTCTGGCACTGGTTCCTGTGCTGGTTTCATGTGAGAAATTTCTGGAATATCCGCCCCAGGGTGCCATTCTCGCGGAAGATGCACTGAAGACTCCTGAAGATGCCCAGCGCCTGCTGAACAGCTGCTATGACGTATTGGCCAACCTCTTCGATGGAAGCTATCAGAATCTGGCTGAATTACTGAGTGATAACCTGGCTGAGCCGACCGGCAACGATTTCCAATCAGTGTACAACCGCTCTACCAACTTCTTCACTCCCACCACCAACGGCGTGTATTCTGATTTCTACTACACCATTTACCGCTGCAATTCATTGCTCGAGAACTTCGATCTGATTGATGGTCTCACAGAAGATGATCGCGCACGGATGGAAGCAGAAGCGCGTTTTATCCGCGGTATTTGTCACTGGCACGTAGCCAAACTCTATGCGCAGCCTTTTGGTGCGACTCCGGGCAATTCCCACCCCGGAATAGTACTCCGCGATAAAGCCGGCAATGAGCCACTTGCACGCAGCACTGTGGGGGAAACCTATGACTTCATCATTGAAGACCTCACTTTTGCGTACAACAACCTGCCGGAAACGAACGACGTGTACGCCACTAAAAATGCTGCAGCAGGCATGCTGGCAATGGTGTACTTCGTGATGAATGATTTTCCGCGTACTGTGCAGTTTTCTGATGTAGTGATTGAAAGCGGAATGTATGCCCTGAATGACACCATTGACCGCTTCCCGAATCTGGAGAATATCGCATTGCCGAATCCGGAAACCGTATTTGGAATTGTCAGCTTCTCCAACGATGTGCGCACCGAAGACCTCACCGGTAACTACAACGCTTCCGGGGTGCTTCCCCCGAACCTCACGCTGAGTGTGGATCTCAATCAGCTCTTCGCACAGAATCCTGCTGACCAGCGCAACAACTGGATCAGTGCGGACGGCACCAAGTATGTGCTCGGACGCTTTCAGGGCAAGGTTGTGTTTAACATTCCGATCGTTTATCTTACCGAGCTCATGTTGATTCGCGCAGAAGCCATCGCAGAAGCAGGACAAGACCTCACACCTGCCATTAATGACATCAATGCCATCCGCGCCCGCGCATTTGGAGGAACCATTAATGATCTTCCCTCTAATGCCACCGCTGATCAGGTTATTGAGGCAGCGCGTATCGAATACCGCAAGGAAACTGTTGCTGAAGGGAAATGGATGGAACAACTCAAGCGCCGCGGGGCGAAAGGAGAAAATATCATCATCCGCGGCGCGCCGTGGAATTGTCCGGGCATGGCTCTGCAATTCCCGAATGGTGAATTCACCAGCGCACTCTTCACCGGCAATCCTGAAGGAGGATGCAACTGATTTCAATGCATAACAGACATCAACCATACAAGAAGATGAACATCCAATCCATCCGGTTTCTCTTGACTGCTGCCTCAGCCGCGATTTTAATGGCAGGCTGCAAGCCCGATATGAAAGGCGAACTCGGTGAAATCACCGACAAGGTAAAAGGCCTCAACGGCACATGGGAACTCGAACAATTCATTCAGCAGGATCCGAACAATCCGATTCTCGAAGAGCGCGATCTCAGCCAGTTCTATGTCCGCGAAGGAGTGGAACCCATGCGCATGGAGATCAGCACTGCTGACCGCAGTTTCACGGTAACACAGACAATAGGCAAACGCTTCTTCGGCAACTCCGGAACATGGGAGTTGGATGACAACATTGCGCCCTCCTACCTCACCCTTTATGGTGATGTGGATACCCTGCGAGTGGATCTCGCCCGCATGGTGCTGCCTGCCAGCCCCACTATGGGCCTTGTGTATGTGCGTGAATGTTCAGACGGTTTCCGCAACGCCATTTATAAGTTCAACTTCAAACGCATCGACTGATCATGAAAAAGTATATTCTCACCTTTGCATTGCTCAGCGCGGCTTTCGGTGCATTCTCGCAGGCGGCTTTCGTGCTTCCTTCACCGACCAATCCGAATGACTCAGTCACCATTTTCATTGACGTGGCACAAACCACAGGAGGACTGAAAACCATGCTCACCAATCACCCCGAGTACATTGACTCGGTATACATGTGGACATGGAATCCCTCCGGCCCTGTGTGCGGCAACGGCGAATGGGGCGTATCGAACGAGTGCATGAAGCTGGAGCACGTCACAGGACTGATCTACATGAAAAAGATCGTTCCGGTAGATTTTTATGGCACTACCCCGCTACAGTTCTTCCAAAATGGCATTTCATGCCTCGCGAAGCTGAAGAGCGGTTATGAATTCCCCGATGACGGTGTGGGTGAAGCCAAAACCGAGGACCTCAAGATTGACGTAATCCCTGCGCTTTGCAGCGAGGAGTTCTGCTACTTCCC
>JBKDGH010000089.1:0-23164 GCA_046336655.1 Flavobacteriales bacterium
ACATACACATAAAAGAACCCATCGCGTTTGGGGGTGCTGTCGCTGTGGGTGAAGACGTGCATGACGGGCCGGGTTTTGTGGAAATATAAACACGATTCAATTCCACGCCCCTCGGTGAGAATGATTGTGGTGGTTTTTGACGATTTTTCACCTTTGGGTGGAGGGGTTTGCCAAAGAGACATGGAGCCATGGAGATTTCAGTGAGAAATACTCCTTCACCTCCGCGCGAGCTCATTTTACCTCTGTGCTCCGGTGTTTTATTTCACCACGAAGACACTAAGCGCACGAAGGTTCACGGAGAATTCCTCCTTCACCTCCGCACTCCGGATAAACCCTTACGATAAGGAACCCATGTTCTCAAATGACAAGGATTATACGCATACAGTAATACGCAACAATGTTGCGTAAATCATAATGCGTATTCCGTAGTTGACGGTCCTTCACCCCATCGCCTTCAACTCCGCCTGCATGGCCGCGATCTGCAGCCGGAGCTTTTCCTGGTGGAGGAGGCTGGTTGATTTGAGGCGTTTGGTGAGCTTGATTCGGATGTACTTCTCAAATGTGCGTCCGAGGACGGGATGAGGATCGCTCTCTGCGATGCGGGAGAGATGTCCGAGCACCTGCAGGCAATCCTGATAGACGGCTTCCATTTCCTCCAGCGCGCGCTTGCTCTCATCCAGTTTCCATTGCAGAAATCCACGCCGTCTTACGCGCCATTTTTCCAGGTCGGCCAGTGCTTTGTCCTCATGATACCATTGCTCAGGCACCCGCGGCGCAGGTTTGCTGAACACGGTCTCGAGCTCTGCCCATTTCAACATGGCTTTGCTTTGCGGCGCTGTGCTTCGTCCAAGCTCTATATTCTGAAACACATCGCGACTCAGTCCGAGCATCGTCGCACATTCGCTCTGGGTAAGCTGAAGTCTGATGCGCAGGTTGTTCTGCTTTTTAAGGGCTGATTTTTTTCGGAGTCGCATAATAGAAGAGTTTACGCAGACTAATTTACGCAATAAAGACGCGTGAACAAATCTGCGTAAAACGATCCTATCATCCGCGCGACCTCCCTCACCTCCGCGCTCCGGTAATTTGTTTCACCATAGAGGGATCGAGGAAATGCGCTAGTAAGTTGAATCCACCATTCTAAAGCTTGAGCGAGCCGGGGCAAGTGTGCCAGATTCTTTCACAACCGCGCTGAAACCAGAGCAAACGGAGGTAACGGTTTGATTGTGCTTTCCTGGCAGGCATATGCAAGCGCGGTGTCGTTCTCTCGCTTGATCTTCATTTCTTACATGAAACAATTCATTCTTGTTTATCATTCTGTCAATAGGAATGCCGGGTACCATCTGCCGCCCTGAGTTTAGCTAAATTGGCTTCGCTGTCAATGACATCTCGCTAAAACCTTTAACCCAGATTATGCAGTCGGTTTCGTGCATGAGATTCAAAACGCCAAAGAAGACAAGCACTCGCGCAAGTTTCGGGCGCGGAAGCGTGGTTGAAACCTTCCCCGAAAATAGATGTAGTTAAAAGTACTAGCTTCGACACCTAGTCAATTCCAGCCAGCAATCCGGACACCATAGGTACAGGTAAACCGATACAGCGCGGGGCATAAGGACCACTGAACCGGAAGCTCAGAACCGCCCGATCAGACTCTCAGTGAATTTCGACTTTCTCTAACTTATACCGAAAACAGTACTTTTACCTGTAACTATTTTCGCTGACGTCTTCTCGAAAAAACGTTCTGGGCACTCATAAAAACATACAGAATAACATTGGAACAACGACTAGTTCAATTAAAGCAAATCCTGACTCAGTTGGTTGACATTCCAGAAAGTGAAATGAATAGTGCACTTCATTACTTTAAGCCTGTTTCATTTCAAAAAGGCGAAAACCTGCTTTCAGAAGGACAGATTTGTAAAACTCTATATTTCATCAATTCGGGACTTACAAAATCATATTTACTTAATGACGGGAAGGAACATATCCGACAATTCGCAGCGGAAAATGACTTTGTGGTTGATCTGGGAAGTTTCTTGTCACAAAGCAAATCTTCCTTTTATATTCAGACTCTTGAAAGTACCGATGCACTTAAAATAACATTTGAAGATTTAGACAAACTATTCAATTCCTCTTTAATCTTTATGAAGTTAGGCAAGGTAATGGCCGAACGTTCAACCATTAATTTGATAAAACGCAGCGTTTCCCTGCTAAAGGATGACGCTAAACAGCGTTATTTGAACTTAATGAAAGAAAGGCCTTCACTAATTCAAAGGGTTCCACAATTTATGATAGCCTCCTATTTAGGCGTCACACCCGAGAGTTTGAGCAGAATAAGAAAGGAAATTTCCTGAAAGGACTATTTCTTATCATACATCAATTTACAAGATTTCCCTTGTTTTGACGTTTGCAGCATGAAAATCAAACCCAGATTATGCAGTCGGTTTCGTAATTGAGATTCAAAACGACAAAGAAGACGAGCACTCGCGCAAGTTTCGGACGTGGAAGCGTGGTCACCCCTACGGTGAGCACCCGAAACGAGCAAGTGCGAGTATTCGAAGGCGTTTTGGATCGGAATAGAAATCCGACTGCATAATCAGGGTTAAACACTGTAACAATGAACAAGATGATTATCGTAACAACAGCTTTTCTGCTGTTGTTTGGAGTTAAAAACGCTCATGCGCAAACAAAATCCTTTGAAATTGAAACGGATCCCACTTCGTTCTTCACTAACGGCTACAACTTCAATTTCGGATATTCTATCCCTCATTGGGCCATTCGTATAGTTCCGTATAAAACGGAATTGCCCGAATTCATACATGGCAATACGGACTTCAAACAAAACATGCTCGGAGTAGCATGCGACCTTGACTATTTCTTCAAAGAAAACAACAATGGCTTGTTTGTCGGCCCTGTTGTCATATACTCCAGAGACGAAATAGAAAATATCTCTAAGGAAAGAATAACAAATGACCAATTTTTGGCCGGGTTAAGGCTGGGCTACAGAATTATGCCATTTAAAATGCAACAGGAAAATTTACACGGTTTTTATTTGACGCCGTTTATTGCTCCGTTTTATTCCTTTGCAAACGATGTCGCCTTCGCAAATGAAAATTCATTTGAATACAAACAATTCCAATTCTGGGGTGGGATTCATTTAGGTTACAGGATAAATACTCAAAAATAATAATAGCAATTAAGAGGCTGCTCCGCACAATTCTTTCATTAATACTCTTTTCTGTAATGGGATGTTCACTAAGCAATAAACCCCTAACTCAGGATAACGGCACCGGCCCTTATTATCCGCCTGCTCCATCCGGACTTCCATTTTACGGTTCGATTCCGGTCTCAGTTCCGGAATTAGCCACGAATGACCTCACAATACACCCGATAACAGGCCTTCGTGCAGAAGGTGAAAAAACACTGCTGTCGGGAGTCGTACTAGGAATAGATAGCCTTCCAATTCCTGGTGTTGACGTTGAACTATGGAATACAAATGTCTATGGCTCTTATCCAACCGAGAAATACCCCAAAGGTATCGATCCAAATTTTTATGGGTATGGAAGAACAAAAACGGATGATGAGGGCCAATTTCAGTTCACAACAATTCGTCCGTTATCTTATAGACGATATGGCTTTTTAATACGCCAGCCAGCACATTTTCACTTGAAATTCTCAGGCGATAAAGTCATCGGTATTGGTGTTGAAGCTGAAGTATTAAGTGATGTCAACCAAAGTAATTCACGGAAAAACCAGGTTCTATTACGTACCTCGGAATCCAAGGCATATCAATGGCAGGGTGAATTGCGGATTGTCCTGGCCAAGAAAGAGTAATCCGGTGTCGTATTTCAATTTCACCTCCGCGCTCCGGTAATCTAATTCACCACAGAGACACTAAGGCCACGAAGGTTCACGGAGATTTCTCCTTCACCTCTGAACGACCTCTTTTCACCTCTGCGCTCCGGCAATTTATTTCACCATAGAGGCATCGAGGTAATGGAGGTTCTGGAGCCTGCAAGAGAAAACAGGGCCATCCCTAAGAGCCAATTCATGATGGCCGGGTCTGAAATAACACAATGCACTCCGATTCGCCGCTATTACCGACGAGATTTTCCAACTACTCAGACTATTCATACATTTGAATAAAGCGAAAAGGTCAAACTAAATCGGTTATCCACTCTAACCCGAAATACTATTAATCCTTGAAAAGTACGTATCGCAAAGTAATTGCGTGCGGCATGATAGCCCTTTCATCACGGGGTTCGTACGCGCAAAACGAATACTTCGAAGGAGATCCGGAGTGGGTCGTAGTTGCCATTGGTCTCGGATTCACTTTTGATTGCTTTTATTCTGTTGTCGGTGACACCACTATTAATGGGTATGAGTACCTAAAAATTGATGCCGATCCCCAATTCAGCACAGGAGATGCTGAGGTATTTATTTATGACGATGCATGGGTAAGATCAGAAAACAAATCAATTTGGTGGTATAACGTGGACGAAGAAATGGACGAGCTGCTCTATCGTTTCGAGGGAGGAATCGGGGATACTCTTCAAATTCATCCGTCACTAATGGTCGGGCCATTTTCAGATTTAGTGTTCGTAATAGACCAAGTAGACAGTCTTCTCATCGGGTCGGAATGGAGAAAAAGGTATTATAGCACAAGTGCCTACCTCGACCAACGAGTTGTACTCGAGGGAATCGGGAATAGTGGTGGCTTGTTCGGAAAAATGAATAACGGGGGTGCTGTTTTGAAATGCTTTACCTGGGAAAACACATCATATCGCTACCCGGGCGAGGGCGGCCCGTTAGACTACTATAACCTCGAGGAAGGAGCGTGCAATTTTGACCTTGTTGCAGAGAATAGTGCACCTCCGCTCGAAATTTATCCCAATCCAGCAGGGTATCGACTAAACATTCAGACGATGAGTCCCCAGAAAGAAATCGAAATCACAGACCTTTCAGGACGTTGTGTGCAGCACGCGATGGCATCCGGTTACCAATCAACTGAACTTATTTCACCACTATCAAATGGAATTTATGTATGCCATGTGATTCTATCAGATGGGAGCAGGCATTCAGTTCGGTTCATAAAAGACTAGCGAATTCCGGTGTTTTATTTCACCATTGAGGCATCGAGGAAATCGAGGTTCACGGAGTACGCCGCCCCCATTTACATACTTACATACTTGCATATTTACATATTGATTGAACGCACTGCCGTCAGCTCCCACTAACACACTAGCATACTAACACACTAGCATACTACCCCCTCGGGTACGCCAAAAACCACTTCTCCACTTTTTCGCTCAATCGCTCAAGACTGAGGTGATCGCTGGCCTCGGAGGCGGAAATCACGCGGCCGTCTTTCATGCGGATGCGGATGATGTCATTGGTGCTGTTGTAAGCAATGTTGTCCACGCGCTCGCGGATCACGAAATAGCGCGCTTCTTCGGCGGTGAGATTCATCCGCGCAGAGATTTCGTTCAATTTTTCCTGCATCGCAACATCACTCACGGGTGTGCGCTGTACTTCAATTTTAAATAACTCGCGATTGACGATGCGGGATGATAATTCACTTAGCACTTTGTCCGGGTGATCCTGCCACACCTTCAGCGCCGCAGCGATATCAAAATCATCGAGGCGCGTGAAATGATGCAACGCTTCCGGATGCTGTTTGAAATGCGCTGAGGTAACCTGGTTGTAGAGGAAGTAACGCAGTGCCGGTGAACACCACAGGTCTTCGCCGCGTCCCGCCAGTTCCTTCGCGCGGCGCAACGCATTCACGAGCATGTACTCTGCACTGAGCACGGTCTTGTGCAAATACACCTGCCAGTACATGAACCTCCGCGCTACAATGAATTTTTCGACACTGTAAATGCCCTTCTCCTCCACTACGAGATGATCGTCCACCACATCGAGCATTTTCAAAATGCGCTCACTGCCTACCTGTCCTTCCACCACCCCGCTGAAAAAGCTGTCGCGTGCGAGGTAATCCAGCCTATCCATATCGAGCTGACTGCTCACCAACTGATGGAGAAATTTCTTCGGATACTGATTATTGAAAATGCGGATGGCGAGATCGAGCTTGCCGCCAAACTCTTCATTCAATCGCTGCATCACCAACGCACTCACTTCCTCGTGATGCACTCCGTCGGCAATGGAATGTTCGAGCGCGTGACTGAACGGCCCGTGGCCGATGTCGTGCAGCAACACCGCCAGCAGCAAACCCACCTCTTCATCCGCAGTAATCTCATGGCCCTTGAGGCGGATTTCATCCACCACATTCTGCATGAGGTGCATGGCGCCAATGGCGTGCTGAAAGCGGTTGTGCAGCGCACCGGGATAGACGAGGTGACTGAGTCCGAGCTGCGCGATCCGGCGCAGGCGCTGGAAATAGGGATGATCAATCAGCTCAAGTACGAGCGGATGACGGAAGGTGATGAATCCGTAAACCGGATCATTGAGGATTTTGCGGCGGGTGGGCATAGATGCGCAAAGGTAATGGCTGCCATCCGGGCTACACCCGCCTGCTTACAACCCCAGCCGCTTCAATGCGCGGGCATACACGAGCATCCCCGAAAACAGACAAATAAATCCTGGTGTAGAAATGACTCCGGCAGAGATGCGTCTGTGTCGAAGTAATGAATAACTTACCTTTGCCGTTCATGCTGCGCGCGCTCCAACGAATTGTATTCATCGCATTGCTCCTGCTGCTGAGCTCGGGCAGCTGGGCGCAGGACAAAGACCGCAAGGGATTCGGCCGGCGGGTGATGGCCTACGGACAGCGTTTTCTCAATGATTCCCTCGACGGCGGAAAGGCGCGATTTCTCCTGTATCCGGTTTTTGCCTATTCTCCCGAAACCAGTCTGGAGGTAGGCGTATCCGGACTCTATCTCTACAACGCGCGAAAAAATCCGGACAACCGGCTGAGTGAAATTCAGGCATTCATGTTTGCCACGGTTAATGAGCAATACGGCGCATGGTTCGACCATTTTCTCTACGGCCATGAAGACCGGTGGTTCTTTCTCGGGCGGCTGCGGTTTCAGCGATTCCCGCTGTTTTATTACGGCGTCGGACCGCAGGCACGCAAAGAAGACGAAACGGTGCTGCAGGCGAATTATACGCTGATCAAAGAGCGTGTGCTGCGCAAAGTTCTGCCGGATTTATTTGTCGGGCTGGAGTTAGACTATCAGCAACTGTACAATGTGCGCTTTGCGAATGAAGCGGAAGAATCGCATCGCAATCTGCCCGGTGGGCGCGGCACATCGAATCTCGGACTGGGATTCGGCATTGTGTATGACTCGCGGCACAATCCGCTGAACGTGCGCAAAGGAGCATTTGCGGAACTGGCCTATCTCCATTACGACAATGCCTGGGGCAGTGAGTTCAGCTTCAATACCGTGGTAGCTGATGTGCGCCTTTTCCGAAACATCAGAAAGAATCAGGTACTGGCCCTGCAGGCCAGCGGCGCGTTCATGGGTGGCGAAGTGCCGTTTAACCAGCTCGCCATGCTCGGCGGCGAAATGCTGATGCGGGGATACTACACCGGCCGTTTCCGCGACCGCAATTTTGTGGCTGCACAGGCGGAGTACCGCTGGTTGCCATTCCCGTTCAGCAAACGATTCGGAGGAGTGCTGTTTGCGTCTGCAGGCACAGTTTCCCCTGAAACCTCGATGCTGGCGCGGGAACAATGGCATCCGGCGGTGGGCGCCGGACTGCGGTTTCTGGTATTTCCCAAAAAGGACATTTTTATCCGCGCGGATTTTGCGCTCACGCCCGAGGGAACCGGATTGTATATCTACACCGGAGAAGCATTCTGACCGCACACACTACGCGCGCCTTCTCTGCGTTCATTCATTCATCGGTTTATGCCGACCTTTGCACTCTGTATATGACAAACCCACGCATTCTCTGGGCAGACGACGAGATCGATCTGCTGAAGCCACATATTCTCTTTCTCGAACAGAAGGGATATCAGGTGACTACCGTCAACAACGGCCGCGATGCCATTGACCAGGTCAAGTCGCAGCATTTTGATATTGTATTTCTGGATGAAAATATGCCCGGACTGAGCGGTCTGCAGGTATTGCCGGAACTCAAGACAATTGATCCCACGTTGCCTGTGGTGATGATCACCAAGAGCGAGGAAGAACACATCATGGAAGATGCAATCGGATCGAAGATCGCGGATTACCTGATTAAGCCGGTGAATCCGAATCAGATTCTCCTCACGATTAAAAAGAACCTGGATGAAAAACGTTTGGTGAGCGAAAAAACTACCAGCGATTACCGCCAGGAGTTCAGGGAAATCTCTATGCGTCTGGGCGACCGGATGGACTCGGGTGAATGGGCAGAGTTCTACCGCAAGCTTGTGCACTGGAGCATGGAGCTTCAGGGCTCGGGCGATGAAGGCATGGCGCAGATCTTCCGCACACAACGTCAGGAAGCCAACGACCAGTTTTCACGCTATATCAAAAACAACTACCTCGGCTGGTTGAAAAACGGCGCAGGAGCACCGGTTATGTCGCACACGCTTTTTCGTCAGCGCATGGCACCAATCCTGAAAGAGTCGTCAACACCGGTGTTTATGATCGTGATTGACAACCTCCGTTTCGATCAGTGGAGAGTCATTCTGCCGCGGCTGAAAGAGTATTTCCGTTTGGAGCAGGAAGAGATATTTTACTCCATCCTGCCAACTGCCACGCAGTATGCGCGCAATGCCCTGTTCTCCGGACTGCTGCCGAGTGAGATGGAAAAAATGTTTCCGAACCTCTGGAAGAATGAAGATGACGACGGCGGAAAGAACATGCACGAGGATGAATTCCTCGCTGCACAGATGAAGCGTCTGGGTCTTGATCTGAAGTGGAGCTACAACAAGATCACCACCTTCAACGCAGGTAAAAAACTCGCGGACAATTTTTCCAATTTACTCGGAAATAAACTGAACGTGATTGTGTACAATTTCGTGGACATGTTGAGTCATGCCCGCACCGAGATGGAAGTGATCAAGGAACTCGCGGATGATGAGCCGGCGTACCGATCAATTACGCAGAGTTGGTTTGATCACTCGCCGCTGCTGGATATCATTCGTCAGGTGGCGGAAAAGAATTGTCGTCTCGTGATCACCACCGACCACGGCACAGTGCGGGTGGAAAATCCGGTGAAAGTCATCGGAGATAAAAACACAAACACCAATCTCCGCTACAAATCAGGCCGCAACCTCAATTACAATCCGAAGGAAGTATTTGAAATCAAGAATCCGCAAGATGCGTTTCTTCCAAAGATGAATGTGAGTTCGTCGTTCATCTTTGCGATGAACAATGATTTCTTTGTGTATCCGAACAACTACAATCACTTCGTGAATTTTTATCAGAACACCTTCCAGCACGGAGGAATTTCGCTGGAAGAAATGCTGATTCCGTTTGCCGTCCTTCAGCCGAAGTAATTGTCCCATGCCTGAATATCTCTGTCCGACTCCCGAATCACTCGAAATAGCCGCGCAAGGCTTGCTCTCACACTATCCGCAAGGCGGTGTGTTTTTACTCAAGGGAGAAATGGGTGCGGGAAAAACCACCTTTGTCCGCGAGGTATGCCGGCAGCTCGGCGCTGAGGGCGCCTCGAGTCCTACATTTTCGCTCGTGAATGAATACGTGACCTTGCAGGGCGTGCAGGTCATTCACATGGACCTCTACCGCATCCGCAGTTTGGAAGAAGCGCTTGATTTCGGATTTGAAGAATACCTCAACCGGACGGGCTACCTCTTTATCGAATGGCCTGATCCTGTGGCAGCGCTCACCGGCGGGGAAGCCGCGACGGTCCATATTATGCCCACCGAATCAGGGCGACTTATTGCGTTCTGAGGAAACGAAAAAACTCAGTGAGCTGCCGGAGCAGGAGCCGCAGCAGCGGTGGTATCTGCTGCAGCCGAAGTGGTATCTGCAACAGCGGGAACAGAGGCGGCAGGAGCTGATTCAGTAAGCGCCGGACGGTCGCCATCGAGAACTTCCTTGGGGGGCGTGGCATTGTGATTCACACGCACAAGAAGGAGTGTGAGCAGCACCGCCACAGGCACGATAATCCAGAGAAAAAATACGCTTTCCTTTTTACCTGAGTGAGAAGCCATTGTTCAGTAACGGGGTTGGTTTGCGGCGCTAAAATAGGCAGAGCGGCGGAATCCTGCATGTTCTGGAGCAAAGGATATGCGCCGGCGCTGCGTACAAGCCCGTGAATAACTCTCCTCCACCGCTCTGCTTTTCAGCCCGGAAAGCGCAGTATCTTGGGGTTTTCTTATTCACTCCGCTATGAAAAAAGAAGGCATCCGGGCACTGGCACAGGAAGCCGCATTTCTCCCTCAGGAGGAAATGCTCGCTGTAGCCCGGCGCAAGTCGCAGCTGGTCATTGGCATCCCGCGTGAGACCTCCTTCCAGGAACGCCGTGTGGCGCTGGTTCCGGAAAGCGTGGCCCTGCTGGTGAGCAACGGACACGATGTGATCGTTGAAACCAATGCTGGCAAGGAGTCCAATTTTCAGGACCATGATTACAGCGAAGCCGGCGCGCGGATTGTCTACTCTCCGGACGATGTATTCAAAGCGGATATCATCCTTAAAGTAGCTCCACCGAGCGCCGAAGAGGTAGCCCTGATGCCCGGCAAGCAAACGCTCATCAGCGCGATTCATCTGCCCATTCAAACCCGCGAATACTTCAAGACACTCAGCGCAAAAAAGATCAACGCCGTTGCATGGGACTTCATCAAGGATGACTCCGGCATTTATCCTATTGTACGGGCCATGGGTGAGATTGCGGGCAACACTGCCGTACTGATCGCTTCCGAATACCTGAGTCATTCGCACGGCGGACAGGGCCTCATGTTTGGCGGCATCAGTGGTGTGCGTCCTACGGAAGTGGTAATCATTGGCGCAGGCACCGTGGGCGAATTTGCCACTCGTGCAGCACTTGGATTGGGCGCAAGTGTGAAGCTGTTCGACAACAGCGTGTACCGTCTGCGGCGCATCCAGACCGACCTCGGGGTGCGCCTGTGGACGAGCACCATTCAGCCCTCCGAGTTGCGCCGCGCGATGGAATCAGCGGACGTGGCCATTGGGGCATTGCATGGCGTGCAGGGAAGAAGTCCGGTGGTGGTGACCGATGAAATGGTGTCTTCCATGAAATTCGGAAGTGTGATCGTGGACATCAGCATCGATCAGGGCGGATGCTTTGAAACAAGCTATGTGACGACCCATGAAAAGCCGACGTTCATGCGGCACGGAGTGATTCACTATTGCGTACCCAATGTCGCATCGCGCGTATCGCGCACGGCGTCGCAGGCCCTGAGCAACATTTTTGCGCCGGTGCTGATGAGCATCGGAGATGAGGGAGGCATTACGAATCTGATTAAGAATCACGCCGGCTTCCGCAACGGAGTTTACATGTACAATGGCACCGTGACCAATGAAGTCATCGGCGGATCATTCGATCTTCCCTGGAAACCGTTTGAGTTGCTGCTCGCTGCGATGTGATGTTATCCGCGCAACGCAGCACCGAGTTTTGACTCGAGTGATTTGCGGATCTGTTCCATGATACCATCCACCTGCTGATCGGTCATTGTTTTGGTGGCATCCTGGAGGATGAATGATACCGCGTATGATTTCTTCCCTGCTTCGAGGTTCTTGCCTTCGTACACGTCGAAGAGATTGACCTCGCGAAGAATTTTGCGATCCACTGAAGTGGCCACAGACTCCACTTCAGCAAACGTCACCTTGCGGTCGAGCAGCAGACTGAGGTCCCTGCGCACGGCGGGATATTTCTCCGGTGCTTTGTATATGATTTCACCGGCAGGCAGCGCACGGAGCAATACTTCCCATTCAATATCTGCCATCCACACATCTGCCTTCACATCGAATTCGGAGAGAATTTCTGCACTCACCTTTCCAGCGCGGGCGATTACGTCTTTTCCCCGCGACCATTCCATGCCTTCAGATAAAAACGGATATTCCGTGCTGCCAGCCTTCCAGCCTTTCAGTCCGCACGCCCGTAGAATTCCCTCCAGTGCCGCGCGGATGTCCGCAAATGACACCGGATCTTTTGAGGTATTCCAACTCTCCCGATTGCGGCGGCCGGTCATCAGCAGCATGAGTTTGTACTTTTCAGAAAATCCGTTATCTGCCGTGCGGTACTCCTTGCCCAGTTCGAAGAGGCGCTGGTCTGTACTGCGGTGGTTCTGATTCAGTGCAATCGTCTGCATACCTCCCCAGAGCAAGGTCTGTCGCATGATGCCGAGATCCGAGCTCAGCGGATTGAGCAATTTCACCACTGATGCTTCAGAATACTCAGGCAGTTCGGTCAGTGCAGCGTATTTCGAGCGGGTCATGGACATGTTCATGATCTCCGAAAATCCCTGTGCCGAGAGCAGATTGGCGATGCGCTCATACACCTTTTCCGCATCCGGCGAAGGCACAGGAGCCAGCACACTGCGCATGCCTTTCGGGAAACCGATATTGTCGTAACCGTAGATGCGCAGAATCTCCTCAATCACATCCACTTCGCGTGTCACTTCCACGCGGTAATGCGGCACATGGAGCACAAGCGCTTCAGCAGTTTCGCTTTTTACTTCAAAACCCAGCGCCTCTGCGATGCGGCGGATGTTCTGCGCGGGAATCGCCTTTCCGATCAGCATTTCCGCGCGGGAGTAGCGCAGCGTGACTTCGGCGGGAGTTGCAGGTTGTGGATAAAAATCGCTCCACTGCGCAGGCAGGGTGCCACCTGCGAGTTCCACAATAAGTTGCGCTGCGCGCGACAATGCCCAGATCACCTGCGACGGATCCGTACCGCGCTCAAAACGAAATGATGAGTCGGTATTCAGCACATGGCGGCGTGCCGTTTTGCGCACTACGGAGCCATTGAACCATGCACTTTCCAGGAATATCCGAGTGGTGGAATCACCCACTCCGGAATCCTGTCCGCCGAAAATACCTGCAAGGCACATCGGCTTTTCTGCATCGGCGATCACGAGATCATCCTCATGCAATGTGCGTTTCACCCCATCGAGCGTAGTGAACGGCTCACCGGAAACAGCGCGGCGCACAATCACCTTACCGCCTGCAATGCGGTCCGCATCGAATGCGTGCAAAGGCTGACCACACTCGTGCTGCACATAATTGGTGATGTCCACCACCACGTTGATCGGACGCAGGCCGATAGCCGCGAGCCGTTCCTGAAGCCATGCCGGTGAAGGCCCGATCGTGACATCGTCGATGTACAACCCCGCATACCTCGGTGCTGCAATAGCATCCTTCACTTCCACAGTAATTGGTGAAAGCGCCTTGCCAGTGGTGATCTGCGACACATCCGGAATGCGCATCAAGGCGGAACCCGGCTCCCGTCCTTCCATGTGCTGGAGTGCGGCGCAGAGATCACGTGCAACTCCGATATGCGAAAACGCATCGGTGCGGTTAGGAGTAAGACCGATGCTGAACTGATAATCTGTTTTAAGCTGAAGGGCTTCGCCGGCAGGAGTTCCCGGAGTCAGTGCCGCATCGAGTACCATGATGCCGTCGTGGCCTGTACCCAGACCCAGCTCATCTTCCGCGCAGATCATGCCGTTGGATTCTGCCCCGCGGATCTTGCTTTTCTTGATGGCAAAAGGCTCACCGCTGTTAGGGTAAAGCGTCGTTCCCACAGTGGCCACGAGCACTTTTTGTCCGGCAGCCACATTCGGCGCGCCGCATACAATCTGCACAGGTTCACCGCTGCCGAGGTTCACGGTTGTGATGCGCAGGCGATCGGCATCGGGATGCTTCTCGCAGGTGAGCACCTCTCCCACCACAACGCCTTTCAGTCCGCCCGGCACAGGCTCGATGGATTCAATGGATTCCACTTCGAGGCCGATGGCAGTGAGCACTTCAGCAATTTGCTCAGGCGACAGGCTGATGTCCGCGTATTCACGAAGCCAGTTGTAGGAAATATTCATGGTGATGCAAAGAAAAGAGGCAGCGCGCACACTGCCTCAGAAGTTTTACCAAAAGCAGCGGCTGCTTTTCGGTCATGTTTAGTCGGGATGACAGGACTTGAACCTGCGACCACACGCCCCCCAGACGTGTACTCTACCAACTGAGCTACATCCCGTAATTCGCTGATGGGGTGCCGGACCGATGCCAATACCCTGCAGCGGGCGGCAAAAATAAGCAGGGTGACCCGATCTGAAAGGATATTCTGGGAGATTCACACCAAACGCAAAGAAAAAAGCCTTCCGGTAATCCGAAAGGCCTCTTTCTGTATTTGCCCAATCATCAACTTTACTTATTCGGTACCGATCTGTTTTGTCCGGTTGGACTGTTCGTGGTGGCAGATGGCATGGAGCCTTGGTCATTTTTAAGACTGAATGTAATTGGCATGATAAAACTGGTATCCACCGGCACGCCGTGGCGGGTTGCAGGAGCCCATGCGGGCATATTGGACACAAAACGCAGCGCTTCTTCATCGAGGAGGTAGTGCACGCCGTCGGTCACTTCGGCCTGGCGCACATCGCCTGCGGCATCAATCACAAACGTCACCACCACAGTGCCCTCAATGCCGCGATCCTTGGCTTCGAGCGGATAATTCAGGCTGTCCCGCACCAGCATGCGAAGGGCATCGGTTCCGCCGGGGAATTTGGCCGATGCGGTGGTACGGGAACTTCTGCGGAAATTTTCATCGGGGTAAAAGCGGTCTGGCTTCTCGCGGCCATCGTAATTCCAGCGCTTCCAGGTACCCACTTTGGAACCATTGCGGTAGCGGCCCATGGATTCTGCAGTTCCGTTGGCGTAGAAGTAGGTGAAATCACCGTCTTCCACGAGCAGGTCGGTATCCAGATAACGCCCTGTCATCATCGCCTCGCCGGTTTTGAAGTTGACTTTCACTTCAAATGTGCTGTCAGAGAGTTGCGTGACATCGCGCACATACTTGATCAGCCTGGAAGACTCGACAGGAACCACATTGAACTGTGCATCGAGGTACTCCGATCGCTTTTGGGCGTTCGCACTCAACACTATACACACCAGGCAAAAGGGAGCCAGAAAACGCAGAGCGGATAGCATAAAAATTGTGGTCAGTACTTATGTTAGGTAAAAAAAGCACCACGAAGATACTTCAAAGGCAAGACGAAACAAGCCTTTTTTGGTTGTCTGTCCCAAAAATGTTCACATTTGAGCTCTGATTTTCTCACCCCATGGACTACGCATTCGAAAAGGAATACAGCGACACACTCACCGCCATTTCCGCACACTTTGGCGAAAAGCTGGATTATGCGGCCATTTTGTTCCTCATTGGCGTTCAGGAGCTCGGTCATGAGCCCAGGACTTATAAAAAAGACCAGAAGCTGGAACTCATGCACATTGCCATTTGCACCCTTTTGGAGCCTTATGGCTACTACTCGTATGAAGGCCGGGATGAAGAGGGCTGGCCCCATTTCCGCAAGGTTGATGACCTGCCGGCGCTCTCTGCCGGGGATCAGGAAACGCTCATCAAACGGGCAATCATCAACTACTTCAAAGCCTGAGGCTCCGCTCAGTCTCGCATCCGCCGCAGCATTCCGGCAACCTTCTGATCAATCGGAAAGGAAAACTGATCCTCCTGGATGTCGCTCAGTCGCACCCAGCGGAATGATTCTTCGTCGACCTCGCTGAGACGGAAATCGTGCATCAAATCTGACGTCCGGAAACGCTGAGGTGCCGTGAGCAATGCGGTGTAATAAATGCTGATGACCTGTGTGTGGGCATGAAATGCGGACGCCACGAAAAAATCAGTGGTGTAAAAATGACCGGTCACTTCAATGTCTTGTCCGAGCTCCTCGCGCGCCTCACGCATGGCACATTCCACCGTGCCTTCACCCCACTCCAGTCCGCCGCCTGGAAACTTGGTGTATGTATTTCCGGCAATGCGCTCATCCGATACCAGCACACTCGTGCGGATTTCGTCAAAGAGCAGAAAGTAGACGCGTATGGTAAATCGCATGGGATCAAAAAAAAGGTGGAACGAATCCACCCTTTTGTGCTTTTTTACTTGATGTATCTCCAGTCCTGTCCGGCTTTTATGCTCTTCAGGCTGTGGTAAATGAGGCGAATCACATGGTCCACATCTTCCTTGTGCACCATCTCCACGGTAGTGTGCATATAGCGCAGCGGCAGACTGATCAGCGCAGATGCCACGCCCGCATTGCTATAAGCGAATGCGTCCGTATCGGTACCTGTGCTCCGCGATGCGGCCTGGCGCTGGAAGGGAATCTTGTTTTTTTCTGCAGTATCAATCAGGTGCTTGAGCAGGTTGTTTTGTACGGCAGGGCCATAGCTCACCACCGGACCCGCCCCGCAGCGCAGATCGCCGTTGACCACCTTGCTGATCATGGGGGTTTGGGTGTCATGGCATACATCGGTTACGATGGCTACATCCGGCTGGATGCGGTGTGCGATCATTTCTGCACCGCGCAGTCCGATTTCTTCCTGTACCGAATTGGTGAAATACACTCCGAATGGCAGCTTGTCCTTATTTTCTTTCAGCATGCGCGCCACCTCGGCAATCATGAATCCTCCGATGCGGTTGTCGAGAGCCCGACCCAGGTAATACCGGTCGTTGAGCACGATGAACTCATCTTCAAACGTGGCCACACAACCTACGTGAATGCCGAGCTTTTCGACTTCATCCTTGGATGTGCATCCCACATCGAGGAAGATGTTCTTCATGGACGGCGTTTCTTCCTTTTCTGCCGGGCGCGTGTGAATTGCCGGCCAGCCAAATACGCCTTTTACTACTCCTGATGGCGTCTGAATATTCACGCGCATGCTCGGTGCAATCATGTGATCGCTTCCGCCATTGCGGCGCAGGTAGATGAATCCATCGCTTGTGATGTAGTGCACAAACCAGGAGATTTCATCGGCATGGGCCTCTACCACGACTTTGTAGGAAGCCTGCGGATTGATCACACCTACCACGGTGCCGTAGGTATCCACCATGTATTCATCCACATACGGACGGATGTAATCGAGCCAGAGTTGTTGTCCGGGCGCTTCAAAACCCGTGGGGGATGCATTGTTGATGTATTTCTCGAGAAACTCCATGCTGCGGGCATTCACCACGCTCTTCGCCTTGGATTTTCCACCTTTCTTTTCCGGTTTCTTTGCCATATGTGGTGTTTTGATGGCAACGAAAATACCTTTGGTGTACGTTCAAAAGCACATGCCGCAAAAAAACGATTCAACAATTAATGTGAACGAACTGACCATTTCCGTGCAGCGCACCGGCGACGGGTCCACCACACTCTTTCTTCCGCACCTGAATGAAACCTACCATTCGCGTCATGGCGCTGTGCAGGAGTCGAGGCATGTGTTCATCGCAGCGGGATTTCACGCACAGCAGCACACGCCACTCACCATTCTCGAAGTGGGCTTCGGTACGGGGCTCAACGCCCTGCTCACTGCGACAGAAGCCGGATTGACCTCGCGGGCGGTACATTACATCACGCTTGAAACTGTTCCGCTGTCGGAAGCAGTATTCACCCGGCTCGATTTTCCCGGTACCGAAGAACATTCGCTCCTTCGCGCATTGCATACTGCGCCGTGGGAAACGGATACGGCCATCACTCCCTGTTTTACCCTGCATAAAATGCAAAGCCGTGTACAGGATATGAAGCTGACCGAAGCATCCGTTGACCTCATTTACTACGATGCCTTTGGTCCGCGCGCACAGCCGGACATGTGGACGCCGGAGATTTTCGCTGCGCTGTTTCGCATTGTCCGTCCGGGCGGAATGTGGGTGAGTTATTGCTCGAAAGGGCAGGTGCGGCGCGATCTGGAATCAGTCGGTTGGGTGACCCAAAAACTGCCCGGACCGCCCGGCAAGCGCGAGATGATGCGGGCAAAAAAACCGGATTAGCCGGCCTGCAGTCGGCGGGCTACGTGCGATGATACCTGCTCAAAAAGCTGGTCCGGATTCAGGGTGCGCCAGCGGAGTTCATTGAGTTTTCCGCCCAGTACGAAGTAGCTGTCGATGTTTGCGCTGGCGAAATCCTCCAGCACGTGATCGCGGAAATTGAGCAGCGCAATCCATCCGTCGGCATCGTTCACTTCATCGAACCATTCTTCATAGTAGCAATCATCACTGCTGTGAAAATTGAGCACATTTTCTCCAATGAGAATAAACCGTGAAATGCCCTGATGCTGGAGGTGTTCGACTATATCCCGCTTGAGCAGCATAATGTCGTTATACAGCAAATCATTCCACTCACCGATGAGTTCAATGATGCAGAATCCCTCTTCATAATCCGCGTAAAGAATCTTCATGAAGAGCGTCTGACTGCCAAAGCTGTCCCACTGCGGATGAATAAAGTAGTTGTAAATCTTGTCCGAAAACTCAAATTCAGAGTATTCCCGTTCGAAAAAGGGAGACCTTGGATCTTCGCTCGCGATGTAGATTTCGCGCCAGTTGTAATAGGGTTCTAAGTCGTGCATTATGCGTTCGCTTTCCAGGCGTCCACTGCTTTTCGCACACTGCCGTGGGCGAGCAGCAGGTCACCCGCGCGTTGTTCATCCAGACCCGTTTGCGCCATCACCATGCGGGTGCCTCGGTGAACGAGTTTCTTGTTGGACAACTGCATATCTACCATTTTGTTCCCGCGCACCCGACCCATCCGGATCATCACTGACGTGGAGATCATGTTGAGCGTCAGCTTTTGCGCGGTGCCGCTCTTCATGCGGGTACTGCCGGTTACAAACTCGGGTCCGACCACCACTATCACTGGAAAATCCGCGTGGGCAATGACCGGCGCTCCGGGATTGCAGGTAATGCAGCCGGTGGCGATACCCGCCTTGTGGCATTGTTCGAGTGCCCCGATGACATATGGTGTGGTTCCCGACGCCGCAATGCCGATTACCACATCCAGCGGGGAGATGTCATGTTCCTGCAGATCGAGCCAACCCTGCTCGCGGTCATCTTCCGCAAACTCCACCGGATAGCGGATAGCGCGGTCGCCGCCGGCAATCAGGCCAATAACCAGTCCGTGCTCCACACCGAAAGTGGGTGGACATTCAGAGGCATCGACAATGCCCAATCTGCCGCTCGTGCCTGCTCCCATGTAAAAAAGCCGGCCTCCTTGCTTCATGCGATTTACAATACACTCCACCAGCGGTGCAATCATCGGAATGGCCTGTTTTACGGCCATGGGCACGGTCTCATCTTCCCGGTTAATACCGCGAAGCAACTCTTCCACACTCCATGTTTCGAGGTGGTCATGACGGCTGTCGGATTCAGTAATGGCAGACACGCGGCGAAGGTAAGGCGCCAGCCAGCGGGGCGCAGATGATTTGCTGCTGACGTGCATAAAAAATCCTGATGCAACATTCCGGTCACAAATCCGGTTCAATATTTGTCTGCGGGTTTGCCCGTTCAGCAAAACTCATTGAAATTCGAAGGAATGCACAACACCTCTCTTCTATTCTGCTTCGCGCTGGTATTCACCATGTGCACGCATGTCAGCTCGGCTCAATCTGATTCCACCAAGGCGGGCGTAATGGATCAGGCACTAGCTCCCGCCAAGATTCTCGCGGCGCGCCACGAGTTCCTCAATAACAACATGCGCGGTGCGCTCACACTGTACCGCGAGGTGGCGGAAACGGATCCGACCAATGTGACTGCACTCTATGGCATCGCACAATGCCATTACAACCTGAAGCGCTATGACCTCGCATTGGAATACCTTGAAAAATCCATCGCGGCCCGGGGAGGAGAGAGCAATGAAGACCAGTATTTCTACGGACAATGCTTTCACCGCACCGCGCGAAGTGTGAGTGATCTCGACAAAGCCATAGATCACTTCAATAAATTTCTCCTGAAGGCATCAAAAAACAGTTTTGAAGCGGCAGAAGCGAAGCGCTTCATCGCACAATGTGAGTTCGCCAAAAACGCGATTCAGGATCCCGCCCCGGTTAAAATCCGCAACATGGGTGAAGTGATCAACTCACGCTTTGAAGAATACGCTCCGAGTATCACGGCAGATGGCTCCTTGCTGGTGTTCACCTCACGCCGGTCGGGCAAAATCGACAAGGAAGGGGACTACAAATACTACGAGGACATTCACTTTGCCCGCCGCGATCCGGAGACCGGTGAATGGACCGACGCCGAACCACTTACAGGTGGAGTCAACACCGAAACCCACGACGCCGTGCTCAGCATTGCACCCGATGGGAGCGGCATTTTCGTGTATAAAAATGACGGCACTAACGCAGGCGATATTTTCTTTTCGAAGCACAATGAGAAAGAAGATACCTGGTATCCGGCCGCCAAAATCGGACGGCCTGTCAACACAAGCTTTTTTGAAGGTTCGGTGAGCATGACAGCAGATGGCAAATCGCTCTACTTCATCAGCGAGCGCATGGAGGGTTATGGGCTCGGCGACATTTATGTGTCGCATAAAAAAGGCGATTCATGGGGAAATCCCAAGAACCTCGGTGCGGACATCAATACCGACATGGATGAAAAATTCGTCTTCATCCACCCTAATGGAAAAACCCTGTTCTTCGCATCCAACGGTCATCCGGGAATGGGCAGCTACGACATTTTCAAAACGGAGCTCGTAAATGGCACCTGGACCAAGCCGGTGAATCTCGGCTATCCGATCAACACGGTAAATGAAGAATCCACCTTCTCACTCACCAATGACAACTCCACGATGTACCTCAGCGCGGAGTATGACGATACCTTCGGAGAACGCGATATCTACGAGCTCAATGTGTCGGAATACGGATTGATGTCAGGGGGGTATGACAAGAGTTCGTATGGACAGTTTCTCGTGACCGTGACCGACGCAAAAGGCAAAACCGTGAAAGGCGTGAACGTGATTATCTATCCCGAAGGAAGTACGACGGGTGCCGGACAGGCCGTCACTGACCGCAATGGGTACGCCCGCATCAACGTAGAGGGCGGGAAGAAATACCGCATCGTGGCGCGGCTGGGCGAAGATGAAACGGAGACTTCAGCCAGCATGGACCTGAAGGAGACCGGCGAAACCGTTGTGCGCGTGCCGCTGATTATCTGATCACTCCGGCAAGAGTTGTGGAATGACCGAGCCATTTTCGACCCACGAGATGAAAAAGCGATCGCTCGCAGGCACCAGTTTTCCGTACCGGCGATAGCGCGTCTGAGAGTACGTGTCATTCATCTCCACGATGATGACTTTGTCGCGCGGATCTGTGATACCCATTTCACTCAGCGATTTTTCATGCAGCAACTGCAATCCGTTGGTGAGGGGATTGTCCGCCGATGCAAAGCGATAGAGTTCTTTTCCGTCATAAGTGCGCACTGCCAGATAGAGGTCCAGCTTTTCTGAATCCGGTAACACGTTGTCATTTAAGAACCACACGCGCAACTTACCCTCTTCAATGGCATAGGTGATCAGCTTCGGGGCAAACGACTCCTTCAGCATGGAAAAGAATAACTTGTCTCTGCCACTGTAATCAATGCTGCTCCACGAAAACGAAGGCCACACATCATTAAGTTGCCAATAGAGTGAACCCATGCACAGCGGTGCACTGCGACGCTGCGCTTCGATGCCCGCGCACATGCCCTCGGCTTGTACTACCTGAGTAAGCTTGGCATAGCGTCCGGGAGAGAGGCTCTCTGCGCCGGGATACCATCGCTCCGCATATTTTTTCATCAGTGCAAATCCGCGCGGATGCTTTTGATGAGCCAGCAATCCGGGATGATCCGGAGTGGCCTGCGCATCGCCACTCATCAACCGTAAGGTTTGCGCAGAGGGATATGACTGCATCCCGAATTCACTCATGAACCGCGGTATTTTCTGCTGCAGCACTTCAAACGGTTCTTCATCATGCCACAAGCCCCAATAGTGGCTGTCGCCTTCGCTGATGCTGCGCGGATCACCCCGTCCGAGACGCGGTGAACTCTCCCAGTAATCCGTAGTCGTATTGCGCTTCACAATCGGATCAAGGGTGAGTGTGAAAAGATCGTCATAGGCGCGCTTGATGCGGGTGCGGTCTTTTTCTGACAATCCATCCTGCCACCCCCATCGCGCCCAGCCTTCCGCATTTTCATTATTGCCACACCACAATGCAATGCAGACGTGATTGCGCAACCGGCGTGTCTGCTGATTCGCTTCTTCAATCACATTGGGGATAAACAGACTGTCAGCCGGATACATGCTGCAGGCAAACATGAAATCCTGCCACACCATGATGCCGTATTCATCACACAAGTCATAGAGGATGTCCTTTTCATACACTCCTCCGCCCCATACGCGGATCATGTTGAAATGCGCATCGCGGCATTTGGTGAGCATACCGCGGTAATCCTCTTCCGTGGCCACTGCGGGGAAATACGCCATCGGAATCATATTGGCTCCTTTCGCAAACACCGGCAATCCGTTCAGATCGAACCGGAACGTTTCTCCGATGCTGTCTTTTTTGGTGACAAGATCAATTGTGCGAATACCCGAGCGCAGGCGCTTTTGATCCACCACTTTATCGCCGGATTTCATCCACGTATGAAAGGTGTATAGAAATGGCTCACCCTGTCCGTTGCACCACCACAACCGCGGATATGGAATGCTCAGCGGAAGCTCCACCAGATTCATTCCCTTTTTGAGCAGCACCTGGGTGGCATACGTCTCTCGGGTTTGAGGGATGTAAAAAAACAAACTGCATGGGTCTTCGCGGTGCACTTCCAGTTCAAATATCGCAGTGAGATCGGCCTGCTTTGCATTCACTTTGTCCTGCCGCACATACACATCCTGAAAGCGCGCAATATCCCACGCGAGCAACTCAATCACATCGGTGATTCCGCAGGTGAGCAGGCGCGGTCCCCAATCCCAGCCATAATGGTATTGTGGCTTGCGCGTCACCGCCCGGTGCGCATCTCCGGGAAGCGGGTAAGGCAATAACTTCAGATGCTTTTCGGCTTCTTTGATGGGATTGCGGAAGCGGATTTCAATCACATTACCACGCTTCTTCATGCGCTTTTTCACATCCACTTCCCACATGCGAAAAGCGTTATTGGCAGTAAGTATGACTTCATCATTGAGCAGCACGGTGGCATAGGTATCCAGACCGTTAAACCGCAGCACAAGTGCCTCGCGGCCTTGCGCGCGCGCAGGCAAATCAAACGGTTCGGTGCGGTAGATCCAGTCCTGATC
>JBKDGH010000090.1:0-28050 GCA_046336655.1 Flavobacteriales bacterium
TTTTGCATTCACTGTTGATGGTGTGGGCGAGGCCAAATCAGAGGACCTCAAGTTTGACGTAATCCCTGCGCTTTGCAGCGATGTGTTCTGCTACTTCCCTGAAGCCGCCCGCTGGGATGACTACTTCTCCATCACCTACGACAACTCGCAGGAGACCGATCCGAACCTGCAAAATCTCGCAGACGGTGAATGCTACGTTTACCTTCGTGCACGCACCGGTCCGTTCACTTTTGTGGAATACGCAGATGAGTCGCTGGTGACCAGTACTCCGGAGCTTCAACTGATACCGGTGCCGGAAAAACCAGGCTTCTTCCGGATCACCTTATCGCCGGCTGAAATGTTTGTGATTCCCGAAGGACAGACGGCGCAATCACTCCTTTTCTATATTGTAAAGCCGGGATATATTCCTGCGCCGCCGGTGTACCAAACCTACGTTCCGCTGGACTGCGAATAAGAGGCCCTTACCAATTTAGCAGCATGCACGACCGAAAATACAGGTTCGCATGCTGCTTTTTTTTTACTCCTTGCGAAGCATCAGCATTGCCCATTCATCACGTGAATCCTGACGCACCCCGGTTGTGCCCGGAAATGCATCCTGCACCAAAGGAACATCATGGGTGTAAAAGCCGCTCAGAAGAATCAATCCGCCATTGTTTAACACATTCAGGTAGTGTGCTGCGTCCCTTGTCAGGATGTTTCGGTTGATATTGGCAAGAATGACATCATATTTTTTTTCACCCAGTAAATCCGCTCCGCCCAATGCGCAGTGCACCCTGCGGCACCCATTGCGCTGCATATTTTCAAGTGCATTTTCATACGCCCATTCATCAATGTCAATGGCATCGCATGAAGCCGCACCGAGTTTTTCAGCGAGAATGGCCAGCACCCCTGTTCCGGATCCCATATCCAGAAGCTTCTTTCCTTTGAGATCCAGATCGAACAGGGCGCGCATCATCAACCAGGTGGTAGCATGGTGACCAGTGCCGAACGACATCTTCGGCTCAATGACTATTTCCATTGCAAAGCCCGTAACAGGATTATGGAAGGGGGCACGCACCGCGCATTTATCATCTACCAGAATCGGTTCAAAATTCTTTTCCCATTCCGCGTTCCAGTTCTGGTCCGCAATCTCCTTCACAACCATCTGCACCTCCTGGTCAGGCATTGCACATGCCATCAGGTTATCCGCTGAAACAGGCTGATGCAATGTGCTCTGGATGTACGCCTGAAGGCCATCTTCCGTATCCACAAAACTCTCGAAACCGAGTTCAGCAAGTTCAGCAACCAGCACCTCACGGGCAGGCAACAGCGGATTCAGGCGAAACGTGTATTCGATGTAAGTCATTGGGCCGACCGGATAATTGCAAGAAAGTCGTGCACCTTTAGTGAAGCACCGCCAACAAGGCCGCCATCCACATCCTCACATGCGAAAAGCTCCGCACTGTTAGCCGCATTCACACTCCCGCCGTAGAGAATACGCACGCTGTCAGCCACTTCATCACCAAAATGACCGCGAAGCGTCTGGCGGATAAACGCATGCATCTCCTGAGCCTGCTCTGTCGAGGCTGTTACACCGGTACCTATCGCCCACACCGGTTCATACGCCACAATGACCTGAGCCATCTGCTCCGCATGAAGGTGAAACAGCGATTCGCTGAGCTGGTGCAGTACCGTCACAAAATGGCGTTTCTCATTGCGCTCTTCGAGTCGCTCGCCGCAGCAAAACACCGGAGTCACATGATGGAGAAAACACGCGTCTATTTTCTTTGCCAGCAGTTCATTCGTTTCATGGAAATACGTGCGCCGCTCGCTGTGACCAATGATCGCATAGAGGATACGCATTTCTTCGAGCATAGCCGCTGAAATCTCCCCCGTGAATGCCCCGAAGCTGTGCTGGCTGCAATTCTGCGCAGCAAGCAGATAAACAGGCTCCCTGACCATCTCCATCGGTGCGAGATACAGCGAGGGCGGTGCAATCATCACCTCCACTCCGGAAGGAATTTCATCCCGTCGCTCCTGCAGACCGACCACAAATTCCATGGCCTCAGAGAGCGTCTTATTCATCTTCCAGTTGCCAGCTACCAATTTCTTCCTCATAGTTCCGGGTGTTCGTGTAAAAAAGGACATCGCTTCAAGCGCGATGAAAGTGCTAAATTACCCCCATGGCAGCACCGATTGACATCCTTCAGCAATACTGGGGATATTCTTCCTTCCGAAAAGGACAGGAAGCCATCGTGCACGCAGTGATGCAAGGGAAAGATACCCTTGCCCTCCTTCCCACCGGAGGCGGAAAATCCATCTGCTTTCAGGTGCCTGCAATGTGCCTCGAAGGGCTGTGTATAGTGGTGTCGCCACTCATCGCACTGATGTTCGATCAGGTGGAAAACCTGTCCAAGCGGGGAATTCCGGCCACCGCAGTGACCAGCGCATTGGGTGCGCGCGAAATTGAAAAGGCATTCAATGATGCGATCAAAGGGAAGGTCAAGTTTCTATACGTTTCCCCCGAACGTCTTCAGAGTGCGGTGTTTATCGAGCGACTGAAAGCCATGAAACCCGGACTGATTGCAGTGGATGAAGCACACTGCATTTCGCAATGGGGATATGATTTTCGTCCGTCATATCTGGAAATCGCCCGCATCCGCGAAATACATCCGCATGTCCCGGTTATTGCGCTCACCGCAACTGCCACACCCAAGGTAGCAGACGACATTCAGGAAAAGCTCAGTTTTAAGGAGAAACATGTCATTTCCTCCAGCTTCCGGCGCAGTAATCTGTCATACATCGTGCGCCATACGGAAGACAAGGAAGGCGATCTCGCGAACCTGTGCAGCAAGATCGAAGGCTGCGGAATCGTTTACTGCGGCTCACGTCAGCGTACCCGTGAAATGGCGGTCATGCTCCAGCGAAGAGGAATTTCCGCAGGCTTCTATCACGCCGGATTGACCACAGGACAGCGCAATCAGGCTTTTGCAAGATGGATGAAGGGAGAAGTGCGGATCATCTGCGCCACCAACGCATTTGGTATGGGCATTGACAAATCTGACGTGCGCTTTGTGCTGCATGCGGATATTCCGGGGCATCCGGAAGCTTATTTTCAGGAGGCCGGTCGCGCAGGCCGCGACCTGAAAGAATCTTACGCCGTATTGCTCTGGCATGAGTCCGATGCGGACAAACTCCGCGCACAGGTTGAATTAAAATTTCCTCCGGAAGAATTCATCAGCAAAGTATACCATCTGCTCGGCGAGCATTTCCGCATTGCCTCAGGCGCAGGAAAGGACCAGTCGTTCGTGTTTGATCCCGGTGAATTTGCCAAGAAATACGCGCTTCGGGCCCCGGAGGTACTGCATGCCTTGCGCATTCTTGACGGTGCCGGTTACCTGAGTCTCAACGAAGCTGCATCGCTTCCCTCGCGGCTGCATTTTCCCGGAGGAAAAACGGACCTCTATCATTTTCAGGTAGCGCATCCCGCGGTAGATCCGTTTGTCAAACTCATCCTGCGGATGTACGGCGGACTGTTTGAGCAATATGTGTCCATACGGGAAGAGGATATTGCATGGAACAGCAAGCTGACCATACCCGAGGTCATCCGATTGCTTCAATTCATGAACGAACGAGGCGCAGCAGATTACAACGAGCGCACTGACCTGCCCCGCATTACTTATCTGTCAGGAAGAACAACCGCGAAACACCTGCGCTTTCCACCGGAAGCGTATGAACTGCGCAAGAAAGCAGAAGAAGAGCGCTGCCGGGCAATGATTCGCTATTTCACCACTGACCGCTGCAGAAGCGTGCAATTACTGGGGTATTTCGGAGAGCACAATTCGGGCGCCTGCGGCAAATGCGACGTATGCCGGGAGAACAGGAAAAAAGGAATTTCTACCGAGCAGGCTGAATTCATGAACAGTGCAATAATGGATCTTGCACTTCGCGGTGATGTAGCCATCCACGACCTCAGCGATATGCTTCCTCAGTTTGATTCAGGTGCATTGACTGAACTGGTGCGATGGAAAATCGATCGCGGTGAAATTGTACTTAACGCGCGGCTTCAGCTCGCACTACCCGGCATGTAAGACTACTGATCTGTTGCATTTGCCCGCTTTTCTGCGCGCATCTGCAGTATATCCACCAGAAAGGCAAACGCCATGGAGAAATAGATATAGCCTTTGGGAATCTCCACATGAAACCCTTCAGCCAACAGCGCAACACCGATCATTAACAGGAAGCTCAATGCAAGAATCTTGAATGACGGGTGTTTGCTGATGAATTCGCTGATTGGTTTTGCCGCTGCGAGCATAATCAATACGGTCACAATCACAGCAGTGTACATAATCCACAACTCCTTTACCATACCAACTGCAGTAATGATCGAGTCGATGGAAAACACAAGGTCAAGTAATATCACTTCAGAAAGCATGGTTCTGAACGTCGCTGACTTTGCAACCTGAGGCCCATGATCCTGTTTTGATTCCGTTTTGTGGTAGATCTCTTTGGTGCTTTTGTAGATGAGGAACAAACCTCCGACAATCAGAATGATTCCTTTTCCGGTAAACTCATTATCGAAAAGCGTGAAAAGCGTTTTGTCCAACTTCAGAATCCAGCTGATTGCTGCAAGCAGCAACAGGCGCATTACCATGGCCAGACCAATACCCCAGTAACGCAGTTTGTTGCGCTGACTTTCCGGTAGCTTATCGGCCAGGATCGAGATGAAAATGATGTTGTCAATTCCTAAGATCACCTCAAGAGCGATCAGCGACAGCAGGGGCACAATGATTTCAAGCATCGGTATTTGATTGGTTGGATGAATTCACTTCAAGCACAAGTCCCTTCAGGTACTCACCTTCGGGATGAAAAAGGGATACCGGATGATCCGGTGGCTGATGAAGCTGATGAAGGATGCGCACTTCCCTGCCAGCATCAATTGCCGCAGCGAGTACTGCTCCCCGGAACAACTCCTTATCGACAGCCTGACTGCACGAAAACGTAAAGAGAATGCCTCCTGACTTGATCTTACGCAGCGCAGCCTCGTTGATTCTCCGATAGCCTTGCACGGCCTTGTGGCGGGCACTCAACTGCTTGGCAAATGCGGGCGGATCGAGAACAATTACGTCGTAATCCGCATCAATGGACTTCAGGTATTCCACTGCATCAGCCGCAATGACCTTGTGTTTTTCTTCGGGAAAATGATTGAGGCGCACATTCTCCAGTGTAAGATCCAGGGCTTTCTGACTGCTATCGAGGCTGTGCACTTCCGCCGCACCAGCAGCCAATGCATAAATCGAAAATCCGCCTGTGTAGCAAAAGGTATTCAGCACTTTCTTGCCCTTGCTCATTTCTCCGAGCAGTCTTCTGTTCTCGCGCTGGTCGATGAAGAAGCCGGTCTTCTGCCCTTTCTCCCAATCAATTTTAAACGTCAGTCCGTGCTCTTTGCAGAGCCCGTCAGACGGACCTCCAAACAAGTATGAATCAGTTGTGGGTTCAGAAGAATGGCGCGACAGCTTCACTTCGCTCTTGTCATAGACACGCTGAATGGCATCACCCAGGAGCTCGCGAAGGATCGCGGCAAACTGTCCGCGAAGCTCATGCATTCCCGCATTGTGTGCCTGAATCACAGCAGTATCTCCGTATATGTCGATGATCAATCCGGGCAACCCATCCCCTTCGGCATGTACAAGGCGGTAGATCGAATTATCAGGTATGCTGAGCACCCCGGAACGGCGACGGCTTGCCAGCGCATGGGCCAGTTTCTTTTTCCAGAAATCCGCATTGATCACTTCCTCTCCGAATGAAAACAAGCGCACGGCAATGCTGCCTTCGGAGAAGTGACCGGTGCCAAGTACTCTTCCCTGATGATCCGCGACGCGCACAATATCACCATTGGCCACTGCACCACTGCGCGCCGCGATGGCTCCCGAAAACACCCATGGATGAAACCTGCGGATGGATTGCTCCTTGACGGGCTTCAATGTGATTGTCATGAATTCCATTCGGCGCAAAGCTATCTATCCCGGTCAGTCTTTGATTGACTTTTTTGAAGGCGGAATTAAATAAAGGTCAGCTTGCGCGTGATCGCAGGAGGTGAAGTACTATCCCTAAGGTTCATTGTGACGGATTAACGAACCAAAGATTCCTGTTGACCGAAATTAAAAAGGGCCACATCCGTGGCCCTTTTCATGGTATCGAAGACGAAGGTCTTACATATTCTGATCGATTGGTGCATTCGCTGATGCCAGGTTACCACCACCATATGTGGAGCTTCCGAAAGCGAGGATCGGATAGAAAATGATTCCGAGAAGGATCAGACCAATGGTGAATCCAACACCCTGACCAAACACTGTGCTCAAACGGTGTGTGTCCATTATGCTTACTACGAACAGCGCCAGTCCGCCTATCATCGCAAGAATACCGCCCGAAGCGCTGCCACTGACCATCATGCCCAAACCGATGTAATAAAGGACCATGATTCCCACATACACCAGCAACCACCATCCCGGACGGCGAATGATCTGCGTGTATACATAAAGGTTATAAATTGGTACAAGGACGGCCCAGCCGGGCTGCCCCGCCTTGCTGTAAATCTTCCACATCACTACGATGAGGAATACAACGATGGCGATCAAAAAAATCAACATGCCCGCGCCAGCAGCGAGAATAGAAGATGAAGAATCCATACAAAAAGGTTTAGAAGTGTAGTTTGTGCTTACTCTCAGGCTTTTCAGCAACCGCCTCCGGTAGTTGGTTTAGTCAGGTTACCAGCACCCTCAGGACAAACATGGAGTGACCATCTTGCCCGAGGCCAAATTCGAAAATCCACAAAGACGTGAAATTCGTGGAAACAAAGAGTTATTCACAACACCGCGCTCCGCTCCCTGAAGTACACAATCAGGTCCGTGGAAGGCGGAATTTCCCAGCCGTTGCGCGCATGCTGCACCACTTGTCCGCGGTGATACTGCCCGTGCATCGCCACGTGAAGGACAATCTCCCTGATGGTGTTGGAAAAAACAGTACCCCGTAAATTGGCATAGGTCACCACGCGATCCATATCCTCATTGCTAAGTACCTGTTTCCATTGTTCATAAAACCGGTCCACATAGCCTTCGTATGAGGAAGGGTCAAGGGCATCATCCCACACTGAAATGGCGGGCTCGCTGCCCTTCACCCGTGCAAGCCAATGATCGTGTGCGGCGAGAATATGCGTCATCAGGCGATGCACTTTTGCATCGGAATTGCTCCCGGAGTGCAGCGCATCCAGCAGCCGGTGACTAGCCCAGTGATCATGCGCAAGAAGGTGGTGCAATTCGGTATTCATTACGAATGGGTGAGAAAGTCAATGAGCTCAGTGCGCGCAATGGACTGCTGCGTGCCGCTGCGCATGTCTTTGATGGTAATCTGTCCCGACTTCAGCTCATCCTCTCCCACGATACCGGTGAATGGTATACGGTTGTCATCCGCGTATTTGAACTGCTTCTTGAGCTTTGCCGTGTCGGGATAAAGCTCCGCAGAAACACCCGCATGCCTTACCTCGTGCAGCAATTTCAGCAAGGTCTTCTCCTCCTCGTCACTTTCACTGAAACGCACAAGCAGCAGTCGCGTGGTGCTTCCCACTGACTCCGGAAACAGGTTGAGCTCCGACATCACATCGTAAATGCGATCGGCGCCGAATGATATGCCTACACCCGACATGCCGGGCAATCCGAATATACCGGTGAGGTCATCGTATCGTCCGCCACCACCAATGCTTCCCATTTGCACATGGTCTGCCTTCACCTCGAGTATTGCACCGGTGTAATAATTCAATCCGCGGGCGAGTGTGGCATCTATTTCCACACGACCGTTCTTCAATCCATTCAATGCCACGCGCTCCAGCACCCATTTCAACTCCTCCACTCCTTTCAGGCCGATGACTGATCCGGCCAATGAGCTGCTGAGGTGATTCAGTTTCTCCTCATTGCCTTCAGGCAAATCAAAAAATCCGATGATGCGATCCACCGTGGCGCCTTCAAAACCGCGATCGGTCAACTCCTTTCGCACGCCATCCAACCCAATCTTGTCGAGTTTGTCAATGGCAATAGTCATTTCCATCATGCGATCGGATACTCCCGCCAGCTCGGCAAGTCCGGCGAGCACCTTGCGGTTGTTCAATGTGATGGCAAACGATGGCAAGCGCAGTGCGGTGAGTGCATCGTCATAGATCTGAATGAGCTCTACCTCGCTGAGCAGGCTGTCACTGCCGATCACATCTGCATCGCATTGATAAAACTCGCGGTAGCGACCTTTCTGGGGACGATCCGCACGCCATACCGGCTGAATCTGATAGCGGCGAAACGGAAAGACAAGTTCGTGCTGATTCATCACCACGAAGCGTGCAAAAGGAACGGTCAAATCATAACGCAACGCTCTGTCGCACAGCGCAGAAACCAATTTACGTGATTCCTTTTCTTCAAGCAGTTTGCTATCTACATCCTTCAGGAAATCCCCGTTGTTCAGAATCTTAAAAATCAACTGATCTCCCTCATCGCCGTATTTGCCGGTGAGTGTCTCGAGGTTTTCCATGGAAGGGGTTTCGAGCGGACGAAAACCGTATCGCTCGAAGGTGGCTCTGATTGTTCCGAAAATATAATTCCGGCGGATCATCACATCCGGTCCGAAATCGCGCGTGCCTTTCGGCAATGAAGGCTTATTCATAGTGGGCACGAAACTACAACAGCGCGGCTGATTCATCCCCGGACATCCTTGCGGAAGGCAACCGATTTGACGCATCTTCGCAACGGTCAACCCATCCCATGCTTCAACCCGTTCGCTCCATCACCGGTCATCTCGCAGCCATATACTCCGTGGTACCCGGCAGATCTTCACACACTGTGTTCTCTGCATCCGGCGATAAGTATGTGGTGGAATGGGATACCACTACAGGTGCACAACTTCCTTTTGCCGTCAGGCTTGAGCATCCCGCATATGCCGTGTGTTATATCCCGGAGCATGAAGTGTTGTGTGTGGGCAATTCTATTGGAGGCATTCATGTGATTGATCTCCGCGAAAAAAAGGAAATACGCTATCTCCTTCAGCATTCGAATGGCATCTATGACCTCGCGTGGGACGCCTCGCGCAATCAACTGCTCGTTGCTGGAGGCGATGGGGTGCTGAGTGCATGGTCGTTGCCCGACTTCAACCTCCTGATTGCTCTCCCCCTTATCACTGAAAAGTTGCGCCAAATCCGCTTCGCTCCGGATCATTCCACGTTTGTGGTGGCCTGCGGCGACGGTCGCGTTCGCCTGTTGGACCCTGTATTTTTCAATGAGCAATCATTCGAATCAGCACATCCTGATGGCGCTACCAGTGCAGTTTTTCACCCACTCAAGCAAGCTGTTCTTTCGGGCGGAAAAGATGCTATGCTGCGGGTACATGCGCTGGCTGGAGGGCATGAAATCCTGGCAATTCCGGCGCACAACTATGCGATATACTCCATCGCATTCAGTCCTGACGGATTGCTTTTTGCCACTGCCAGCCGCGACAAATCCATCAAGCTCTGGGATGCGCTCTCTCTGGAGCCCGTTGACCGGCTGGAAGCTAAACACGGCGGTCATTCCCATTCTGTCAACAAACTGTTCTGGCAGAATTCTGGGCATATGATCTCATGCTCCGACGACCGGAAAATACTGGTCATCCGCGCCGGAAAGGACCCTTCGGAGAACCATGAATAGCCTACTATTTATACTTCGTGTCCAAAACACACTTACATTCGTGCCTCATGCCTTCATTCAACCTATGAAACACACACTCTTCCTTTTTTCCTTTGCCATTGCGATGGCCTCCTGCAATTCGCGCAAGGCTCCTGACCATACCTCTGCGGCTGACATTCTCGGCTCAGGCGAAACAGTGGTGCTCAAACATCCTGAGTGGTCGAAGAACGCAACGATTTTTGAAGTCAACGTGCGACAACATACTCCTGAAGGCACATTCAACGCATTGAAGAAAGATTTGCCCCGACTGAAAAAACTCGGCGTAGATATTCTCTGGCTCATGCCGGTTCATCCAATTGGGAAGAAAAACCGCAAAGGCACTCTGGGAAGCTATTACAGTGTAAAAAATTACAAAGGCGTGAACCCGGAGTTCGGCACTCCGGATGACTTTAAATTACTGGTGATCGAAGCGCACAAGTTGGGAATGAAGGTTATTCTCGACTGGGTCGGCAATCACACTGCGTGGGATAATCCGTGGATTTCCGCCAACCCCGACTGGTATACCAAAGACTCCACCGGCAACATCGTGGCTCCGGTACCTGACTGGTCGGATGTGGCTGATCTGAACTATGACAACAAAGCCATGCGTGCCGCGATGATAGATGCGCTGAAATTCTGGATTAGGGAATACGACATCGACGGATACCGCTGTGATGTGGCCATGATGGTTCCCACTGATTTCTGGAACGAAGTACGCTCTTCGCTCGACAGCCTTAAGCCGGTGTTCATGCTCGCAGAAGCAGAGCAAAAAGACCACCACCTGCAGGCGTTCGACATGAGCTACTCCTGGGAGTTTTTACACATCATGAACGGTATTGCTAAAGGTGAAAAGAAACTCGATGAAATTGAAGCTTACATGGCGCGTCAGGACACCGCATTCCCCCGCAGCGCGTGCCGCATGTACTTCACCACCAACCATGATGAAAATACCTGGAACGGTACAGGCGAAGAACGCTATGGCAAAGCCCGCAAGGTGTATGATGTGCTCGCACTCACCATCGGCGGCATGCCGCTTATCTACAGCGGTCAGGAAGGTGGTGAGGCATATGAAGACGGTCGTCCGCACCGCCTCCGATTCTTCGATAAGGACACAGTGCGCTGGAACAACTACGTGCATACCGATTTCTACACCCGTCTGATGAATGTGCACCGCGACAATCCCGCTTTATGGAACGGGGAATACGGTGGAAAATTCAACCGTTTGCCGACCAGTCAGGAGGATAAGATCTTTGCTTACTCGCGCACCAACGGCACCAATGAAGTGATCGTGCTGCTCAACTTCAGTGATCAGTCACTCAAAGCAGACTTCACCGGAGTGAAGCCTCAAGGCAACTACCAGAGCATCTTCGACAATCAGTCGCTGGCGCTTTACAGTACCGGTAGTGTGCCCTTGCAGCCATACGGTTATCAGGTATTTGTAAAGAAATAATGCGACCTTCGGCGCTGTGAACGGAATACTCGCCGACAATAAGGCAGATACGCTCTGGCGCCATATACTGGCCGCGCTTTCCGCGCGCTATGACACCCGTGAAAGCGAGCAGATCGCCACGGAATTATTTCGCCATTACCTCGGGTGGAACCGCGCAGAACGTATCATGCGGTCAAGTGAACTGCTTTCTGAATCGCAATTGCTCGCAACGCAACAGGCGGCGAAGCGCATCCGTCAGGGTGAACCGCTGCAATACGTCACAGGCGCTGCGTGGTTCATGGGCCGGCCATTTCGCGTCGACGCATCGGTGTTGATTCCGCGTCCTGAGACCGAAGAGCTGGTAAGCCTTGCATCCGGTTTTATAAAACCCGGGAGTTCCCGCATCCTCGACATCGGCGCAGGGAGTGGTTGCATTGCGGTGTCATTATCACTGGCACATCCCGATGCGCATATCACCGCCTGTGATGTATCGGAGTCCGCGCTCCTCACCGCACAGCATAACGCCAGGGCATTGCACGCGAACGTGGATTTTATCCGCTGCAATGTACTCGTGGATTTTCCCGGAGGGGAGTGGGATCTCATCGTGTCCAATCCGCCGTATATCCCGCTCAGCGAAGCAGACTCCCTCAGCGAGCATGTGCGCAGGCACGAGCCACCTCTTGCATTGTTTGTAGAAAATGAATCGCCGGTGATTTTCTATGAGCGCATCGCCCTCCTTCTGGCACTTCAGGAAAAACAGGACTCCATGGCTTGCTGCGAAATTCATCCCGCTTTTGCAGGTCGGATGAAACAACTTGGCGACCTGCACAACCACCACACAGAACTTATATCCGATGCGCAAGACAACACGCGTTTTGTCATCTGGAAAAAATCAATGCCCTTATCCGCATGACCCACCGAATTATCATCCTGTTTGCATTCATTGCCACCCTGCATTCATGCAGGGAGAAACACACCAGCAAGACCCCGTTTCCGGGAAATGACATCGCAGGCCTGGCCACACCGGTTCGTCTGCAAATTGACTCCACGCGCATTGACCTGAAGGATTTCTTCGAAAATCCAACAGCTGTCCGATCGGTGCGTCTGGGTGAGCAGGCCATTGCACCTGACAGCGCAGGCACCATCCTCATTGCGGGAGTCACGCCACCGCCGGTGAGCGTGCTGAATGTGGATTACAGCGGCACGTTATACGACATACCCGTTTTTGCGAGTGAGAAGGTGGTTCATCGGTTCACCTATCGGGCCACCTCTCCCGAAGTCGCTGATGTCGGATTATCCGGTTCCATGAACGGCTGGAATTACAAGGCCACTTCACTGCGAGCGGTGGATGGCAAATCAGGAACATGGGAAGCGTCACTGACACTCAATCCGGGTTTATACCAATATCGCATCTGGGAAAACGGCGTCGAAATGCTCGATGTGAACAATCCGGAGAAAATGGATAATGGAATGGGTGGATTCAACAATACGTTTTATGCGGGTGAGAAGAAAGGTGAGGCACCAAAGCTGATTACGAAGTCGCATTCCGATACAGAAATCCGGATCAGCGCAGAAGGCAATGTGAAAGAAGCCATCGCTTTTTTTGAAAACCACCGTATTCCTGCTGAGCTGCGCAACAATGAAATCCGCATTGCTATTCCCGGCGCAGCCGACACGTTGAACAGAAGCCATATCCGCGTGTACGCGCACGACGGTTCACAGCGGTCCAACGACGTGTTGATTCCACTGGAGCAGGGCATGGTCCTCAGCTCAGGATCACAACTTGGTCGCAAAGACCTACACAGTGCAGTGATGTACTTTATGATGGTGGATCGCTTTTACGATGGCAAACCGGAAAACAATCGCCCCACACCAGACCCGGACATTCTGCCTGTGGCGAATAACATGGGCGGCGATCTTGCCGGCATCACGAAAAAGATCGAAGACGGCTATTTCAAACAACTTGGAGTTAACACCCTATGGATTTCCCCGGTTTCTCAAAATGCCGAAGGCGCATGGGGATTGTGGAATAAAGGAGTGACGAGCACCTTCTCCGCGTATCACGGGTACTGGCCCACAGCACTCCGCGCGCTGGATGACCGTTTCGGAACGAAAGAAGATTTGCGTGAGCTGATCAAAACTGCACATGACAATGGCCTGAATGTAATACTCGACTATGTGGCTCACCATGTGCATCAGGATCATCCGCTGTACAAATCAAAACCCGAGTGGACCACACCACTCTATTTACCTGACGGCACGATGAACACCGAAAAATGGGATGAGCACCGTCTGACCACATGGTTTGACACCTTCCTTCCGACCTGGGATTTTTCCAAGCCTGAAGTAGTGGATGCCCTCAGTGATACCGCGTTGTACTGGGTCACCGACTTTGAACTCGACGGTTTCCGCCATGACGCCACGAAGCATATCCGGGAAGAATTCTGGCGCGCACTCACCTACAAAGCGAAGAAGGAATTGCGCAAGCATCCGGAGCGAATGCTCTTTCAGATCGGCGAAACCTATGGCAGTGCAGAATTGATCTCATCGTATATCAGCAGCGGACAAATGGATGCGCAGTTTGATTTCAACCTGTACGATGCGGCTGTGGATGCGTTTGCGAAAAAAGAAACAGATTTCTCCAATCTGGTTCGAGTATTGAATGAAAGCATGAGTTACTACGGCCATCATCACCTCATGGGAAATATCACGGGCAATCAGGACCGTGCACGCTTTATTTCTTACGCCGATGGCTCTGTCCGCTTCGATGAAGATCCTAAACTGGCTGGTTGGACGCGTGAAATCACCAATGCCGGAAGTGAGGGGTTTGAGCGCAGCAAGATGCTCATGGCATTTCTCATGACTGCACCAGGCATTCCCTGTGTGTATTATGGCGACGAAATCGGAATGCCTGGCGGCAATGATCCAGATAACCGACGCATGATGATCTTCGATCAGTGGAATGAGGATCAGTCCACGCTTCAGGAAGTCACCTCGCGGCTTATCAACTTCAGGAGAAAATCGCTGCCTCTGATGTACGGCGATGTCTTCGTGCTGAAAGACGACGCTGAGGGACTGGTCTATGCGCGCCACTGGTTCGGAGAAACAGTACTGGTGGCATTCACCAAACGAGCCGGTGACCTTTCCGTCAGCCTTCCGGAATGGATGGCCGCAGGTGAGCTGAATCAATCACTTCTCGGCCATACCGTCACAAGCACTGGGTCGCAGGTTGCGATTACTTTCGAAACTCCCGGAGCTGCGGTGATTTCAGAATACTGACAAGAGTGGTCTTGCCGCTCCATTCCGCCCGATTACCTTTGCCGGCAAAACATTCCGAGTATGCCGAAAGGAGTATATCGCGTGCCCCAGCCCGTCAATGAACCCGTAAAGTCATATGCTCCCGGCAGCAGGGAGCGCGATGAACTCACCGCAGCCTATCAGGCCATGTACTCATCCGGGCCTGTGGATGTGCCAATGGTGATTGGGGACCAGCTCGTGCACACCAATGATAAGCATCCGCTTTCACCGCCGCATGAACACCAGAAGGTGATCGGCTATATGAATCGCGGCAATGCCTCACATGTTAGTGCTGCCATAGATGCTGCTCTTGCTGCCCGTCAGCGCTGGGCTTCGTTGCCCTGGGAACACCGGGCCGCGGTATTTCTCAAAGCTGCCGATCTGCTCGCCGGACCGTTCCGTGCACGTATGAACGCCGCCACTATGCTGGCCCAGAGCAAAAATGCCTACCAGGCAGAAATTGATGCGGCATGCGAAATGATTGATTTCTTTCGCTTCAACGTGGCTTACATGCAGCAGATCTACCAGGATCAGCCGGGCTCACTGCCGGGCATGTGGAACCGCCTGGAATACCGCCCGCTGGAGGGATTTGTGTTCGCTCTCACCCCGTTCAATTTCACCAGCATCGCGGCCAACCTGCCCGCAGCTCCAGCCATGATGGGCAATGTGGTGGTTTGGAAACCGGCCGACTCACAAGTCTACAGCGCGCATGTGATCATGGAATTGTTTCGGGCTGCAGGTTTGCCTGACGGAGTCATCAATCTGGTCACCGCAGACGGCCCTGTTGCCGGCGATGTCATTTTCAAGCATCCTGATTTTGCCGGACTTCACTTTACCGGATCTACCGGTGTGTTCCGTCATCTGTGGAAAGAAATCGGACAAAATATTGCCACGTACAAATCCTATCCCCGAATCGTCGGAGAAACCGGCGGTAAGGATTTTATCGTTGCTCATCCGAGCGCTTCGCCGGAAGAAGTGGCCACTGCCATCTCACGCGGTGCGTTTGAATTTCAGGGTCAAAAATGCTCCGCTGCAAGCCGCGCATACATTCCCAAATCCATGTGGCCGCGGGTAAAAGAGCTTGTGGTGAGCGATGTGGAATCATTCCGCATGGGCAGCCCCATTGACTTCCGGAACTTTATCAATGCCGTCATTGACCGGAAAGCATTTGACAAGATCAGAGGCTATATTGATTACATCCGCACCCAGAGCGATGCAGAAATCATTGCCGGCGGACAGTGTGATGACAGCGAAGGCTACTTCATTCATCCCACCGTCGTGCACACCACCAATCCAAAATTCCGCACCATGTGCGAGGAAATCTTTGGTCCGGTGATCACCATTTTCGTGTATGAAGACGACCTGTGGGCAGATACTCTGCACCTTGTGAACAACACCAGCGAGTATGCACTTACAGGTGCCATCTTCTCCCTCGACCGCTATGCCATTGATCAGGCCACTCGCATCCTCGAAAACGCTGCGGGTAATTTTTACATCAATGACAAACCTACCGGTGCGGTTGTTGGACAACAGCCCTTCGGCGGTGCGCGTGGCAGCGGAACAAATGATAAAGCAGGTTCTTACCTCAATCTGATACGATGGGTTTCGCCTCGCACCATCAAGGAAACATTTAATCCGCCAACGGACTACCGCTATCCATTTTTAGGATAAGAGAAAACGATCACTTCGCGGGCAGCATGTGTTACGCGCAGAACGATTAATTCAGACTCGGATCTTCCGGAAGATTGGCGAGCATCTCGCCTTTGCGGCCCATGCCCTTCATGATCACTTTCCAGAGGTCCTTGATCTCTGTGTTCATCACCAATTCCTTGTTCACTGTGGTCACGAACCAGGAATTGGTCTTGATCTCATTTTCCAATTGTTCCGGACTCCATCCGCTGTAACCCACAAAGAAGCGCACCTGATCGCGGGCTACCTCCCCGCTCTGAAGCATTTCACGGAGACGTTCAAAATCGCCTCCCATAAATACCCCGGGGATGATCTCTACACTTTCTGAAAGCTGCTGACCCAGGGTATGGATGTAGTATAAATTGCTGTTGCGAACGGGACCGCCGATGCTGATCTTACTGTGGTGCTGCGGCATGTTGTCCATAATCTGATCCAGCTCCACATCGATGTAGTTGTTGAGCACAAAACCAAACGAACCTTCCAGATTATGTTCACACAAAAAGATTACGGTCCGTCGGAAATACGGATCACTCAGAAACGGCTCAGAGAGGAGCACTTGTCCCCGCTCGGGTTTCACGGTATTGTCTGGAGCCAGCAGCATGTTGTTGGTTACTTGTCCTTAAAACGCACAACGCCTTGCGAAGTTGCCTGAAAACAACCGATTTTAGCCACAATGATCGTAAATTTTATACACCTGCTGCCGCACCTGCTGTGCATTCTGATGTGTACCACCTTTTCAGGGGCATTGCACGGACAGGGTCACATGCCTTTTACAACCAACAGATCACTTTCCTGGGAAGAGTCCATTGATTACTACACGGAGCTCGACCGCAAATCGGAATTTGCACGCCTGCTCCCCATCGGATCCACCGATGTGGGCAAGCCCCTGCACCTGTTTGTAGTGGATAAGGAACAGCGCTTCGAGCCCGAATTGCTGAACCGTGAAAAGACCATTGTGCTGATCAACAACTCCATTCATCCGGGTGAGCCCGACGGAGCGGATGCCTGCGCCTGGATGTGCAATGAATTGCTTGATCCGTCAAATCCACTCCATGCATTGCTCGACTCTGTGATCCTGTGCATCATACCGGTGTATAATGTGGATGGTGCGCTGCGTCGCAACTCCACCACCCGCGCCAATCAGGAAGGTCCGGAGGTATATGGCTTCCGCGGAAATGCACGCAACCTTGATCTCAACCGCGACTTCATCAAATGCGACAGCGAAAATGCGCGTTCCTTCAGCCGGCTGTTTACCCGGCTTAAGCCACATGTGTTTGTGGATACTCACGTGAGCAATGGTGCGGATTATCCGTATACCATGACACTGATCACCACGCAGGTACACAAACTCGGAGGCGCTGCCGGTGAATACCTCCGCGGGGTGATGGAGCCTGCTCTCTTCCGAAGGATGGAAGAAAAAGGCGAACCGATGTCGCCGTATGTCCACACCATGGGACGCACCCCGGAATCCGGACTCGTAGATTTTCCCGACACACCGCGCTTCTCCACGGGATATGCAGCCCTGTACAACACACTCGGATTCGTGACGGAAACCCACATGCTCAAGCCCTTTCCCCAGCGAGTACAGGCCACGTATTTATTCCTCACATCATTGCTCGATCACTGCAACCGGTTTTGCCATGACATCATCCTCGTCAGACAAAAAGCGGATGACGAGATGCGCAAACGCAAGGAGCTTCCATTGCGCTATGAACTCGATTCGGCCTTCAGCACGCTGTTTCGCTTTCGCGGATATGCACCGCTGACAGAGCCCGCCAAAGTGGGCAAGGGCAATCGCCTGCGCTATGACCGCGACAGCATCTGGGAAGGATACATTCCCCATTTCAGAAAATACCACGGCGCGAATGTTGTCCGCATTCCCAAGGCCTATGTGCTTCCGCAAGCCTGGCATGAAGTCATCCTTCGTCTGAAGGCCAATAATGTGCTCATGACGCGCATCCCGGCGGATACCGTGCTCACGCTCACCTGCACATTTGTGGATGACTACTCCACTCCCAACCGGCCTTATGAAGGACATTATCCACACAGCAATGTGAAGGTTCGCCGGGAGCAGCGCAACGTGACACTGTACACCGGTGACTGGATCATCTACACCGATCAGCCTGCGCGCAGGTATCTCGTGGAAACCCTCGAGCCCGCCGGAGAAGACAGCTTCTTTACCTGGAACTTCTTCGACTCCGCGCTGCAACAGAAGGAGTGGTTCAGTGATTATGTCTTTGAAGAAAAAGCGGAGGAGTTGCTGCGCAATGATGCGGTTTTGCGCAAGGCCTTCGAACAGGCCATAGCTGAGGATGAGGCACTGCGCGACAACCACTGGCAGCAGCTCTACTGGATCTACAAGCGCTCGCCGTATTACGAAGGCACAGCTGGGATGATGCCTGTATATCGCCTCGAATAACCCGAAAAGGCTTAACCAACCCTTAACGGTAGCCTCACCCCCATCCCATTGAATTGCCGTTGGTTTGCGTCATCTGATCGAATGCGGAACATCCGTTCCGCGATTCTTCCATAGTTCCAAGGCTGGGCTCTGCAGAGGCGAAAACGTTCGCCCGCAGAGCTATTTGTGTGCATTACCTTTGCAACCATGAACGCCTACGACTTCTTTTTCACACCTTCCGCTGCCGAAAAGTTTCAGGCCATAGTGTCCACTGTGCAGGAAGTGTCGCTCATCGCGGCAGAACGAGTGCGTTCGCGCTTCATTCACCGGCTCCATCTCATTCAGCACAACCCCATTCAATCTTCCAAAAAAATTGAGCTGCCAGGTTTGGAAGGGCACTTTCGCGTGGCGGAAGTACTCAATTACAAGATGTTCTACTTCGTGGATGACAGCCGCATTGTGCTGATGGACATTCTTCTTGACAAGGAAATGTCCAAGGTGTAATCATCACCACACCGGACAGGGGAGCGGCGTTTTCGGCATGCGACGGCGCGGCATCTTTGTCTTCTTAGGACCGGGATTGCACTTCCAATGGCGGAAAACAGTGTATTTCAAGCTGACATACACATCAGCCCCGAACACATTCCGTCGAAACAGCAGCCCGCCGAGGTTGTCGCTGCCGATGATCAGGCTGTTCAGCCGAATCATCGCCCCAACCTGCGGATAGCGGAACTCGAACAGCGAAACAGGCAATGCCACTTCCACGCGTTTTTTCTCCCAACGTGGAATAACTCCGAGGTACGACGAGCGTTGAACCCCCAACCGATTGCGCCAGGGAACACCCGCAGTAATGACCGAGTGCACATAAAATCCGTGATTCAGATTGTAATCAAACTGCGCTGAAAATGCAGTAGGCAGCATCATCGTAAAACGCTGCTGGTCGCTGTTGTCCTGCGCAGCAAGCAATCCGGAATTCAAAAGACTGTCCAACCCCTGCAAATCATTCACCTGCGTATTTCCGAAATCATTCCAGTCGTTCTGCTCAGTCTCGTTCAGAATATTCCGGTAAAACGGTCCGCGGAAGCGGATGCGCCCGATGTCGAGCACCGAAAAACCCAGCCGGTAGCGGTAATTGCCGTCGCTGCAGGGATCATGCGGCGTGTAGTTTTCTGAAGAGCGCAGCCGCTGCTTGAACGTCAGGCCGAGATCCACGCCCCATCCTCCGCCATTGTTCCAGTTGAACGGCTCAATTCCCGGATCATTGAATCCATATTCTCCCTGAAAATTCAACGCGCGCATGTTGTTGCTGTCCAATACCACATAAGACCAGTCGTCCACCCGCATGCCCGCTCCCATTACGCCGATCATTCTCCTCACAGCGACTCCGGCCTGCGTAATCATCGCACCGCTCCGACTCACTATGGTACCGTATGAAATACCAACTTCACCCCACGACAATCCGCCGAGACGCGCATCCTTCACGGTGTGCTGGATGCCCATCTGCTCGCTGTACTGAAAGCCCTCTGTAAGATAATATCCCAGACTTTCGGGCAAGCCACGCACATCCGCCACGGTACGAAAGCGGCTGAGTATTCCAAACGCATGCTGCTTCACGGCGAAGGTGGCAGATGGCCCCCATACCTCCACATCTGCGTAGGCGAGATAAGGCGCATTATCGCGCTTGTAGGAAGGCAACGGGGTGTTTTCAGGATTGCGAAATGAAAATGAACCGCCCGGCAAATACGCCAGATTGTTTCTGCCAAATACACCTGCGCCGGCAAGCTGAATATCCAGAAAGGCCTTGGAATCCACAATGGTGGAAGGATTGTTCCAAATGGTGTTGACGGGGGAATAATTACTGCCTGCAATGCCAAGCTGATCCTGCCCTGAAGTATTCAGTGTAATGAAAATGACCGCCAGCGAAGCGATCCGAAGTACCGAAGATATAGGGTGGCTCATGGTACCACGGGAAATCCCGAATGGTTCGCAAATTTAAACGCATTGAAAGTCAAAATGTTTCGTACCATCACTCATTCTCCGCAAGCACATTCAGCACCTTCACCTCGAAGTAAACAGGAGTGAACGGAGGCACAATTCCCGTGCTTGAGCCGCCTTCACCAAAAGCCAGAAACGACGGCATGAATATGGTGGCACTGTCGCCCTCCTGCATAAAGCTCAATCCATACTGCAACCCCGGAATAAGTTGTCCCGGCTTGCCAAATGGAAATACCATTTCCGTGATTGAGTCGAGCTGAATGCCGTTCAGCAGAAACGTGTGATAGCGGATATGGACTTCCCTGCCTGTGGAAACCGAATCGCCCATGCCATGCTCATGGCGCTGGATATATAATTTACCATGCTGCTCCAATGAATCGGATGCATTCATCAATGCCAGTTCAATGGCGATATGCTCTTCCAGCTCACCCTGCTGGGCAGCGGATTGAAGGTATTCACGGAAACTCTGTTCTGTAAATACGCGCAATAAATTAGCCTTCAGGTAAATGTCATCATTGCCGTTTAAATCCGGCATGGAATGAAATCCTGACAGCCACTGCGCGTTGTAATCCGCCAGCGGCATTCCCACAGTAATCTGCGCACCACAGTCCATAGCGCGCAATAAGTCGTACAAGCGCTTCGAAGGATCATTCGGTTCAGTTGCCGGAAATCGGCCTGAATAGACTTCAAAAAGTCCCGACGTCTGCCCTGCCTGCACACCCTTCACCTCGAATTCAAACAAGTAATACGCAGAAGTATCCGCCTTGCCTTCACAGTCGCCAAGGCGGTCCAGACGATAATACCAGCCTTTATCAAGCGGATCAAAACCCTTCCAGGCGGGATTGCACGACCACCATGCGCAGGAGATTGCACAGGCAAAAAGGACAACGGGCGGGCGCATCATTCCAGACGAATCAGCTGAAGATCATAAATGACAGTACTCTCCTGTGGAATGCAATCCGAATCACCGGTGAACCCAAAGGCAAGGTGGGAAGGCATCACAAGCTTGATTTTATCTCCTTCACGCATCAGCAGGAGCGCTTCATGCAAGCCACTCTCCACATTGTCTTTTCCGATTAAAAACCGCGAAGGCTCCTTTGCGCTTGCTTCATAGCACTGCCTGCCATCCATCAACTCAATGGTATAACTCACCACAGCCACATTTTCATTCTCCGCCCGTACTCCTGTACCCTTTTCATAAATCCAGTAATGCAGGCCCGTGGCAGTGACCTGCACAGGCCAGTTGCGGGCCTTGCAGTAGTCGCGGATCCGCTGATCCTCAGCGAGGTGCTTCTTTCGGTTTGACTCAATCAGATCGCGCTGAATCTGCTCATAATTGGTTACCGTGGCATCCTGCTTATCTCTGCAACCATTGCATCCAAGCAATGCCACGGTGAAAAAAACGGCGATGGTTTTCATGAGTGCATGATGTGTTCGGCATGCTGCGCGGCTTCCTTTCTGAACCGCTTCACCGCCTCTTCCATGGTTTCTTGTGTACTTCCTCCGGACGCGTTCATATGTCCGCCGCCGTTCCATGAGCCACGGGCAAACTGATTCACGTCGAATGTTCCTTTCGAACGAAAAGATACCTTGATTTCGTTCGAGCCTTCCCGGAAGAACGCAGCGAGCTTTATGCCCCGGATGCTCAACGCCTGATTGACCAGGCCTTCGGTATCGCCCGGACGATAGTTAAAGCGCTTCAGTTCGTCTTGTGTCAGTGCAATCAATGCAGTAGCACATTCCGGGATGACTTCCAGTTTTTCATTCAGGGCGTATCCGATGAGTCGCAGCCTGTCGTGGAGATTGGTGTCATACACTTCGCGGTGCACGCGGGCGTGATCCAATCCTGTTTCAATCAGCGACGCCGCGATGTGGTGGGTGTCCGGACTCACGTTCGGAAAGCGGAACGACCCGCTGTCGGTCATGATGCCACAATAAATGCATTCAGCTGCTGCTGCGTTCAGGTGTGCCATGAGCTCCATCTGCTGAGCAAAGCGATAGATCATTTCTGCTGTGCTGCACGCTTTGGTATCCGAGTAGGTCACCTCGGCAAACGCTTCAGGCTGCTGGTGGTGATCGATCAGAATAAAGGCTGCCTCCGACGCACGCAACTCCTTCTCCACCCCTTCACCGGTGCGATAGAGGTGGTTGTAATCCAATGAAAAAATCAGGTCCGCGGCAGCGATTTCCCGGGCTGCTTCTTCCTTCTTATCCGAAAAAACAAGTACGTCCGAAAATCCTTCCATCCAGTGCAGAAATTCCGGCGCTTCATCGGGAAGAATCACATGCACAGACTTACCCAATCCGCGCAGGATGTGATACAGTCCAAGCGACGATCCGATGGCATCTCCGTCGGGTGATTTATGGGTAGTAATCACTATGCGGGAACTCTCAGCAAGCAGTTTTTTTGCAATGCTGACTTCATCTTCACTGAGCCATTTTGACATGTGCCAAAAGTAAGTCCGCAGCGGCATGCGATTGTCACCGATTCTTCCCGAAATTCGTCCCATGCTTCGGATACCGAGTGTTCTCGCGGGATTACTGCTCGTTTCATTTACTCCACATACCTTCTATGTGAGTCACACCACGGTGTTTCATAACACGATGGGGCAGAATATGGAGATCACGATCCGTCTGTTTACCCACGATTTGGAGTGGGCCCTTACGCAGGATGATCGTCTGGCGCTGCATATCGGTGATGAAAATGAATCCATCATAGCCGATCACTTGGTGCGCGATTACATCCTGAAGCATTATGCGATGAAGGTCAACGGTCTTCCGGTGAATCTCAGTTACGTGGGTAAAGAGGCCGAAAATGACCGGCTGTATGTGTACTTCGAATTCCCGCCTCCCGCGGCCTTCAGCACTATTGAGATTGACAACACCCTGCTCACCGAGGTTTTTCCGGAACAGAAAAATTACCTCACACTCGAAATCGCCGGCTGGAAGCAATCACTCGTATTCACGCGCACACAGCCCCACCAGGTGGTTACCCGCTGAGCCGTATGACACGCACGCAGAAAGCTGAAATCATCCAGCGAGAGCTGCAGAAGCTCTATCCCGAAACGCCTATTCCGCTTGACCATACCGATGCCTTTACCCTGCTCATAGCCGTGCTGCTTTCCGCGCAGTGTACGGATGAGCGGGTGAATAAAATCACCCCTTCCCTGTTTCGCCTGGCCAATAATCCGTTCGACATGGTGAAGCTCAGCGTGAGCGAAATTGAGTCGGTCATTCGTCCGTGCGGACTGTCGCCGGCCAAGAGCAAAAACATCCGCCGCCTGTCCGAACTCCTCATCGAAAATCACGGCGGCGAAGTGCCCCGCACCTTTGAAGAGCTGGAAGCCTTGCCAGGTGTCGGACATAAAACAGCGAGTGTGGTGATGGCACAGGCATTCGGAGTGCCGGCATTTCCGGTTGACACGCACATTCACCGGCTCATGACGCGTTGGAAAATGACCAATGGAAAGAGTGTGGAGCAGACCGAGCGCGATGCGAAAAAACACTTCCCCGAGGAGCGCTGGAATGCACTGCACCTTCAGATCATTTTTTACGGACGCGAATACTCTCCTGCCCGCGGCGATCTTTCCCGCGATTTTATCACTGCGATGCTGCGATGAACGGACTGCGCAATAACTACCGCTCCACCATGCCGCTCACTGAGCGCATGCTGAAAGACCTCCGAAGTGCGCTGGGTGATTCCATCCGGTTCATCCGCAATGGCGGAAAATTACCGGCCATTGTGGTGTGGCCGGATTATCCGAGTAAGAAAACCACCATCCATAAAATTGCTGCACAATTGCGGTACAGGCTTACGAATGCCCTGCTGCCCAATCCTGCGGTGGTGCTCTATTTCGAAGACCAGACTACCGGCGATGCCTCGTCGCTGAGACAGCACTACCCCGATGCGCACATTCTCAACGAGCGCTGTACCGATATTTCCAAAGAACGAACCGACGCCGCGCATCACGACGTGTTCGGTTACTCGACCATCATTGATCCGCTCACCTATTCCGGTGATGCAGTGGAAAAGAGCAGTGAAAATGCCCTCCACGACGGCCACATTGTGCGCTGTCCGCTCACCCGTCGCGAACCCGGAAAAATCTATCAGCTTGTCATCGACAATCAGCATGACGCCACGACGGTCGTGGACTTTCGCGTGCCCGTGATCGGTGATGCCATTCCGCACGTGTATAAAAAATTCAAGCGGAATGAGGTGCGCTTTACCAATCAGGTAAGTTATTCCGAATTGCATACCACCGTGTCCTGTTTGAGTGCGGAAGAGCAGCACGCGCTGGTGCGGTTTGCGCGGGCCATGGGCGCTGATTTCTGCGAGCTGGATGTATTGCGGCACCGCGGAGACGGACGCATTTACGTGGTTGACCTCAACAAAACCCCGTACGGTCCGCCGGCAGGATTATCCGCCGGCGATCGTGGTCAGGCCATTCAACGGCTTACCGCAGCATTCCGCGAACTGTTCAATAGCTGACAATACCGACCTGCCCCTCGCCTATCTGCCCATGGCCTTGCTGGCTGCGCTCCGACTTAAGCGGTCGCAACAGCCGGTTACAGAACGGCATTTTTTCCACATTCCCAAGCTGTTGTTCACAGCTCTTGGTGCTGTTCTCCAAAGGGATAGCAATTTATCCTCATTCCATTAACACACCTTGCTGAGCCTGCGGGGTGCAGGTAGTTTTGTTGGATGCCTTGGAGCGGGCGCTGTGCATTGTGTACGCCTGTTTCAACGGCCAATACCTGAACACGTATGATTACACGCATTATCGGAATCAACACCAGCACGTATGTGAACGCAGAGATGCGTCTGGACGACTGCGATTCGCTCCAGCTGGTAGGACCGAACAACGTAGGAAAATCCACGCTGATTTACACGCTCAACTTCCTGTTTATCGTGGACGGTTCGAAGATGTCGTTCTCCGGACAGCGGAAGGGCGACAAGGAGACCATTCACCACTATTTCCCCACGCACAACCAGAGTTTTATCCTGTTTGAAATCCGGAAAAATACCGGTTCATACTGCATTCTGGTGAAGCGCGACAGCGAAGGGGAACTCGAGTACTACCGGATCACCGGCGAATACCAGCATGAGCATTTCTTCCGCAAAGACGGACAACAGGAACGAATCCGGAAATGGGATGAAGTGCAGGATATTCTCGCAGCAGAAGGCGTGGAACTCTACCTGTTCAAGAGCAAGACCGAGGTATTCAATTCAGTTTATATGCGCGGCCGCAGAAATGACGCCGTGGTTTGGCTCGAGGAAAACGTGCGCACCGACGGACTTTCGAACAATTTCTCCAAGGTCTACCGCTACCTGATCAACTCCAAGCTGATCACTAACAAGACGCTGAAGGAAAGCCTTATTGTGGCGGACAACCGCGAGCACGAGGGGCTTAGTTTTTCTCAGAAAAACAAGAAAGACATCAATGACCTGCTCCGCATCAACGAAGAGATCAAGGTCATCAAGAGTATTCAGAAGGATTTTGAGGAATTCCGCGAAGTGGTCAATCTCTACAAGGCGAAAAACCGCATTGTGAGTGATCTGGTCTATGCGTTCGAAAAGCAGTATTCCGGCGTGGTTCAGAGTCTCGACTCTTCGCGCCTGGAAAAGGAAAAAGTACATCAGACCACCCTTGTGCATCTGAATGAAAAACTGAAGCCGCGCCAGGAAGAGCTCAACCGTGAAATCGGTAAGAAGGAAACCGAAATCGAACTCCGCGAAAAGGAATTCATTCAACTGCAGGCAGAACTCGAACTCATCAACGGATTCGAAGAGAAAAAATTCCTTCAGGAGTCGCTGCGCAACCTCGACAAGACCCGCCGCGAAACCGAAGCGCGTCTCACGCAGGTAGAGAACCAACAGCTCGACAGCAGGCAGCTCGAAGCCAAGCTCAATAAGCTCGACGTGCAATGCAATGTGCTGGAAAATCAGGTGAGCAACTACGACAATCAGCTCATTCAGAAGATTACCGCAAAAGAAGACACGCGGAAACTCCTCAATACCATCTTCTCGTCGGAATTCTCAAGCCTGCCGAGTGATCTCGTGAAAAAGAAAATCACGAAGACCGGAGCAAACCTGACCATCTTCGACGGGGAAGTGAAGCTGCCCAAAGACCTCAAGCTGAAGGACATACCGTCGGCCGAATTGCTCAAGGCAGAACTCAAGGAACTAAAGAAGGAAAAGAGCGAGCTTGAGAAACTCTGGAGCGTAGCCCTCAACCTGGACAAAACCAGGAAGGAATTGTCCAAAGTGGAAGGCGACATCGAAGCGGTAAAAGACAAGATCCGCCGCCTCGACCACAAGCCTGAACTCGAAAAGAAGGTGGAATTGCTCGGAAAAGAACTCCGTGGTCTCAAAGGCGAGTTGAATGCGCTCGAAGACGAGCTCCACAAACTCAAGAAGGAAATGGCAGAGAAAACGCTGCTGCTCGAAACCCTTCGCGAGGATGTGCGCAAGACCGAGGAACGCCTGAGCGATCTTCGCCAGCACAAGCAGGAAATTGAAATGCTGGGCGTGAATCCTACCGCCTATGAGACCACCGAATCACTCGATGAGATTTATGCCAAAATCAAACTGGCCAACTCTGACCGGGAAACGCTGAAATCTTCGCGCGACCGCGGATTTGACCAGCTCCGCTTCAAGACCAACTCGGCCCTTGCGGATGAAAGCGAATTCATCAAATTCGTGGAAGATGAAATCGCCTGCATCACGGATAAAGAAAAGAGCATCGACGGACTGCTGGGAAGCATTTCCACCCAGTTCGCTAATCCGGCATTCACCCTCCGCAAGCGCTACGAGGAATTCAAGGCGTTTGTCTACAACCGCTTCAACGAAAGCCTCTCAAAGACCCGCATCTCGAATATCGAGTCGCTGCGCATTGAGCTGGTGGATAACAAGCGTCTGCTGTACGATCTCGAGCGTATCTCAGCCATTCAAAACCTCAATGCCCAGCTTGCGTTTGAGTTCGAACAAGGCGAAGACCTGAAGATCCTCAACAGCTACCTCGATTCCGGTAAGACGATTGATTTCGCGGACCTGTTTGACATCGAACTCGTACTCGATGTGAAAGGTCATGTGAAGCGTGTGGACCTCAAAGAGCAGGTGGAATCCGACGGTACCGACCGTATGATTCGCCTGGTGATCGTTATGGCCATTATCAACCGCCTCGCCATCAGCAGTCCGGAAAACAAGATTGCTCTTTTCATCGACGAGATTGGAACAATTGACGAGCAGAACAGGCCGCAACTGGTGCAGTTCTGCAAAGAGCACAACTTCATTCCAATCTTCGCCGCGCCGCAGCCCTACGACGGATTCTCGAAGTACTACTTCATCTTCCGTTCAAAAGGCAAGATCAACCTCAACGACAAGCAGCATGCGGTGCGCCGTGAAGAGAATGAGTCGATCCAGAAGCCGATGGAGGAAGGGGAATAGTATGCTGTAGGGACGCACGGCGGTGCGTCTTAGTATGCTAGTGTGCTAGTATGCTAGTGTGCGAGTGTGCTAGTGTGCT
>JBKDGH010000091.1:0-18542 GCA_046336655.1 Flavobacteriales bacterium
GTGCAGCAGTTCGGCGACCACGCCGTCGGCCGGCGCGGCGATGGTGTGCTCCATCTTCATCGCTTCCATGACCATCAGGGGCTGGCCGCGCGACACCGTCGCGCCGGCGGCCACCAGCACCGCCACCACCTTGCCGGGCATGGGTGCGACCAGCCCGCCGACCGCATCGACATCGTCGCCCGATTGCGCCCGCGCCGGGCGCCAGCCCAGGCTGCTCTGGCCCTGCGGGGTGACGAGGTGCAGCGTCTCGCCATCGGCCACCGCGCCGCAGTCGAAGGCCTCGCTGCCGGCCAGGCCGCTCAGGCGCCGCGTGCCCGGGTCCCAGCGCAGATCGGCCAGGCAGACCGCCTCGTCGCCGGCGAACACGGTGTGGCCGCCGCGGGCATAGGCCACCTGCACGGTGTGGAGCTCGGCGCCGGCGAACGAGTCGCAGCGCATCAGCCGTCGCAGGAAGGCGATGTTGGTGTGCAGGCCCACCACCTCGAAGCGGGTCAGGGCCGCGTCCATGCGCGCGATCGCGCCCTCGCGGTCGGGCGCCCAGGTGATCAGCTTGGCGAGCATCGGGTCGTAGAAGATCGGAATCGCCATGCCCTCTTCAAATCCATCGTCGACGCGCACACCGGGACCAGAAGGACGGCGATACGTTTCGAGCGTTCCGATATCGGGTAAAAACTGATTGAGCGGATCTTCGGCGTAGACGCGGATTTCGAGCGCATGGCCGTTGATCTTCAGGTCATCCTGACCGAAGGATAGCTTTTCGCCACGAGCAATGCGGATTTGCTCTTTCACGAGATCCACGCCGGTGATCATCTCTGTGACCGGATGCTCAACCTGCAACCTCGTATTCATTTCAAGGAAGTAATAATTCAGGTTTTCATCCACGAGAAACTCCACGGTTCCCGCGCCCACGTAATCGCAGCTGCGTGCCACCGCACAGGCACTTTCTCCCATCGCCTTGCGCAGTTCGGGCGTGAGCACTGCAGAGGGAGCTTCTTCCACCACTTTCTGATGGCGGCGCTGAATGCTGCATTCACGCTCAAACAAATACAGCACATTGCCCTGCGTATCCGCCAGCACCTGAATTTCGATGTGTCGCGGTCCGGCTACATAGCGCTCAATGAACACCGAGCCATCGCCGAATGCACTTTCCGCCTCAGAGATCGCACGGGCCATCTGCTCATCGAGGTCTTCAATGCGCTCTACGATACGCATTCCCTTTCCTCCGCCTCCCGCGCGGGCCTTGATCAGCACAGGCAGTCCTACTTCAAGGGCGATACGGCGGGCTTCTTCAGGATTATCGACTGCCCCATCCGTACCGGGTACCATGGGGATGCCGTATTTTTTTGCTGCAGCTTTTGCCGCGAGTTTGCTGCCCATGACTTCAATACTTTGCGGCGACGGGCCGATGAATGTGAGTCCCGCGGCCTTTACCTGTGCGGCAAATGCGGCATTTTCCGAAAGGAATCCGTAGCCGGGGTGAATGCCATCCACACCAAGTAGCTTGCACACTTCAATGATCTTGTCTCCGCGGAGGTAGGACTGATTGGAAGGAGCAGGACCAATGCATACGGCTTCATCGGCGTAGCGCACAAACGGTGCGTTGCGGTCGGCCTCACTGAACACTGCCACGGTGGCAATACCCATCTCCTTTGCGGAGCGCATCACGCGCAGAGCAATCTCTCCCCGGTTGGCGACAAGAATCTTCTTCATGGTACAAAAATGAATCGGAAGCGGCGAAATGCAGTCATATTTGGTGCGGCAATTCGGGAAGTTGCCCACATCTTATATGCATGATCAGGAAAAGAGAACGATTAAAAAGTGGCTTGCGCGAATTGGCATAGCCGGTTTTTTGTTTTTTCTGATCAAAGGACTGATCTGGCTCGCGGTCTTTGCTTTTGCCGGCACACAGTTGCTTGACCGGTGCAACAGATGATCAGTCGAGGCGCTCGAGCAACACACTCTGCAACGTGCGCAATTCCCTCACCTTGTCTTCGCGGTTCATGGCGATGTAGGAGTGAATCAGGCTGTTCATCAGTCGCACCATGATCTCCACATTCGAGCACGGACGGTAGAAACGCTCTTCGGGATTGAGTTTATGCTGCTGAAGAAACTCGTCGATGTCATCCTGGGTGAGCACTGCCCCGTGATTGAACGGGTCGATGAAGAACAGCACTTCCGAATCTTCCAGCGGCGGCAGGAATTCTTCCAGTTCCGGCGTGTAATCGAGAAAGCACAGCACGAAATGGCTCGGGAGATTTACTCCGAAGATGGGCACATCCAGCGCACGGGCCAGCATGCAGTACATCATTCCCATCGAAACGGGATTGCCGCATTTGGTGCTGAGGATATCGGTCAGAAAGTGATTCTGAGGATTTGAGTGCTCCTGCGGATTCCCGTGAAAGCCGTGCAACTGAAAGAGCATGTGATTGAACACCCGCACAATTTCCAGCGCAGTGAGATGGTCGTTCAGCTCGAGCCAGATGTCTTGTCGCAGGCGTGACACGGAGCGGCGGAGCTCTGCTTCATCAAAGCCGGGATACTGGTAGCGGTTGAGAATGATTGCGCCTTCAAGCAGGTCCTGTTCCGGTGAATTCCTCCAGTCGAGCAGTCGCTTGTAAACGGATTCGTATTGAATACTGTTGATCAGCTCCTCCACGCGGCGATGGAACAGTGGACCGAACTCATGCAATTCCCAGAAATGTTCCAGTTGAGGAATCACTTGCTCGCCGCGGCTTTTTAATTCGCCGCGTACCTGCTGGTAAATTGCTTCATCCGGATCCTCAATCAGGGAAATCAGGGCTGAAATCTCGCTGTGTACCATATGGCTTCTCATTTCCACGTTCCAAAACTACCGGCACACCAACAAGAGAGAAGGTGTCAGCCTTCCCGATTATTCACACGAAACCGCTTAAAATCGCTCAAGTACTTGTTCTATAAGGCTTTCCACACTTGCTGACGGGTTGTTGTGAAATTCTTTTGTGGCTCTGTTAGCCAGTATGGCGCAGGTGGTAAGCGCCCTGTGCCCGAGCAATGAAGCCAGCGCATAGATGCCGGCGCACTCCATTTCGAAATTGGTAATCCTGAGTCCGTTGTGTTGGAAGGTCGCATAGCCGTCAATCATGGGCTCCATCACCGAATGCAGGCGCACCGTGCGGCCTTGCGGCCCGTAAAATCCGTTGGCCGTGGCGGTGATGCCACTGACCATGTCATGACCGATCCGCTTCAGCAGTGACGCATCTGCTGCTGCGGCATACAAGCCGGAGTGATGAGCCAGATGGACAAATGAGTCGCGCAATGCTTCGGTGAGGGCGACTTCCCGGGCCTCAGGCTCCATGTCGTATGAAAGAGGCACTCCGTCGACTGCAAACGCCATGGACGAAGCCACAAAGCTCCCCGGGGCAATTTCGGGATGCAGGGTTCCGCTGGTGCCGATGCGTACGATTTCCAGTGAGGTCAGACTGGCTTTCGGTGTGCGGTTCCTCAGGTCAATGTTCACTGCCGCATCCAGCTCGTTCATCACGATGTCAATATTGTCCACTCCGATACCGCTGCTTACCACGGAGATGTTCCGTTCGCCAAGTCGTCCGGTATGTACCACGAATTCGCGGTTGTGCACCCGGTGTGCGACCTGATCGAAGTGCTTGCTCAGCTCAGGGACGCGCTCGGGGTCACCAACGATGATGACTTTCGTCGCCAGTTGTTCAGGGTGTATGCCGAGGTGATAAAGACTACCGTCGGCCCGGAGAATGAGTTCGGTTTCCGGAATGAATTCACCGGCTTCGCGGAGGCGTGCAATCATCCGCCAAACTTAGCGATTCAGCGGCTCTCCTGATTTGTCATCTGCAACCGGAGGCTGATATCCGGGCATCCAGTAAGGGTCGGAATCATCAGGTTCGGGCTCTGTTTCAAACCGGTAGATCGGCTCAGGCGGTCCTTGCCTGCGGTACACCAGCGCGAGGACAGCGCCTGTAGCGAGTCCCGAGAGATGGCCTTCCCAGCTGATTCCGGCCTCGATCGGAAAGGCATACCACATCATGGAACCGTAGTACAGCGACACAGCCAAAGCGACCCGGCGTGCCCTGGGATTTTTCCGAAGCAATCCACTGAACAGCAGGAAGCCAAACAGGCCATAGATAAGCATACTGGCACCGATATGGTTGGCCGGCCGGCCGATGCACCACAGCACAATGCCTGAAAGGAGGAAGAGCCAGCCAAAGACCTTCAGCGACAAGGTGCGGTAGAAGTAGAAGAGGAAAGAGTTGAGTACGAAAAAGGACAGTGTGTTGTTGATGAGGTGCTTCCAGTCGCCGTGCAGAAAATGCATCGTGAAAATACCCTTGAGACCATCGATGCTCCTCGGTCGCATACCATAAGGTTTGAGGTTATAGCCGAGGTATTCATCCATGAGAAAGATCGCCCAGATGACGGAGAGGACAAACAGGGAGGCCATCACAGCGTCCAGCATCTTTTCGCCATCGGCGGACTCGCGTCTAAATTCTGTTAATCCAGAGTGATCGTTCACCGGGTTTTCCATAGATTGCTCGTTCTAAACTATCCCGTAAATGCGAAAGTCCACATTGCTTTTTGTTGCAGCATCACTGATCAGCCTCGGTGTTTTGGCGGTATCGGAGGAGGGAAAGACTTCCCGTCAGCCTGCTGCGGGAAAAGAAACTCCTGCGTTTTCACTGACACAGGGGTACTTTTCGATTTTCTCTTTGTTCATAGACACGCCTGTTCAGCAGACTTGTCCGGACACCATTCGCATCACGGTCTCTATGCCCCGGATCAAAGAAAATACCCGGAAGACCCGTTAAGACAGATTGTCGGAAAGGTGAGGCTCAGGAGTTGAGCATCACCGGCATAACAAGCATCAGAATATCTTCCTGCTCAGCGTCCGCTTCTACGGGCTTGATGATGCCTGCACGGTTTGGGGCGCTCATCTCGAGATGAATGTTTTCTGAATCCATATTGCTAAGCATATCCTGCAGGAAGCGGGAGTTAAAACCGATCTCCATATCGTCACCGCTGTAGGTGCAAGTCAGGCGCTCCTGTGCTTCGTTAGCGAAATCCAGGTCTTCTGCAGAAATGGTCAGTTCACTTCCGCCCATCTTCAGGCGCACCTGATGGGTGGTCTTATTGGCGAATATGCTCACACGCTTGATTGAACCAAGGAGGTCGAGGCGATCTACCGAAAGGCGGAACGGGTTCTCTTTCGGGATTACCGCTTCGTAGTTAGGGTATTTTCCTTCGATCAGCCTGCACGACATAGTGACATGATCGAAGTTGAACATTGCGTTTTGCTCGGTGTATTCTACCCGCACGTCCGCCTTGAGGGAAGAAAGCGCGCCACGGAGCAGGTTCAGAGGCTTGCGTGGCATGATGAAAGAAGCACTTTCACCTCCGACACCCTTCCAGCTGTATCTCACCAGTTTATGAGCGTCAGTACCAACGAATCGCACGCTGTCTTCATGAATCTCAAAGAACACCCCGCTCATGGTCGGGCGCATATCATCGTTGCCCGCAGCGAAGAGGGTTTTGTGGATTGCCCGGGCGAGTATATCTGACGAAATGACAAGGCTTCGGGTATTTTCCATAGCCGGGGTGCGCGGGAATTCTTCCCCGTTCTGGCCATTGAGTTTGTATTTTCCGTAATCAGAGGCGATTTCCACACCGAGGGTTTTCAGATCGATGGTGAAAGTAAGCGGCTGTTCGGGAAGGCTCTTCAGCGCATCGAGCAGCAGGCGGGCAGGAAGCGCAATCACGCCTTCCTCCTTGGCCTCAACGGCCATCCGCGTGGTCATGGACGTTTCGAGGTCTGAAGCCGAAATGGTCAGTTCCTTATCCTTGATCTCGAAGAGAAAATTATCAAGAATTGGAAGGGTATTGCTGGAATTAAGTACTCCGCTCAGCATCTGGAGTTGCTTGAGCAGCGCCGTGCTGGTGACGATGAATTTCATACGTGTGGTTTCTGTAGCGCGCAAATATACAGGCCTCGGTCTGCCTCCGGCCAATGGTTTATGAACATCCGCAGCGGTTCTTTCACAGCACCTTGGTTGGTAAATGGTTTTTTACTACATTGGCCTTGCTTAACCCTATTTAACCGCCTTAACTATGGAGTCCAACAGGGATAATCTGCGCTACGCTGTGCAGGAATTGCTCAATGAAGTCATCGAGCAGGGATTTCATCACCTGATCAATCATCCGCAAAACAGTGATGAGCTCAACAGGATCATCAAGGAAGCCACAGATGAATTGAATTACCAGCTTCTTCGAATCGATTCCCATTCTTTCCGAAAAGACAGTCCGGAAGTGAAGGCGCACTACCAGCAGGTCTCCAAAGACTCGCAGCGGAAGAGCCTCGAATTACTGGGCAAGTTGCAGCAGGTGCAGCAGCGCGATGTGCCCCGGCTCAGGAGGGTTTAGATGCTGTTTACCAGCTTGCTGACCTGCTTAATGTCGTTTTTCAGGTAGCCTTTTCCGTCGAATTTCTTTGCTTCGTTCAGGAAGTGGATTGCTTCGCGTTTCTTGCGCTTGTTGGCGGTAATCACCGCCAGGTTGAGGTACACTGCTGCGCGGTCGTGGTCCAGACGCAACCCATGCTGCAGAGCAGTCCGGAAAAATTTTTCACTCTGCGCAAGGCTATTCGTCTGGATGTCCACTGAGCCCATCAGAAAATAGTAATATCCTTTCTGATTCTTCCAGAGGTGATCCGGATTGATGCGGTTGAGCCACGTGCGGGCTTTGTCCACTTTCTGCTGACGGATATAGAAGAATGCGATGATCATCCGCATGCTGCGCAATACCACCAGCACCAGCACAGCGGTAAGGAGAACGGCAAAAATACCCGTCACCCATTTACCGCGAACAAACAGACTCACGGACAAGGCAAGCGCGCCCAGTGCAATGATTCCTTTAATAATTCGTGTATCCAAAGCAATATCCTGATTAGTATTCCCGCACTCTGCGGGCCGCAAAAGTAGCCAATCCTTTTGTCAATCCGGACTCAGCGCGCAGTATAGAGCACTTCGAGTAATCCGCTCAGTGCATTCAAGCTGGCGCTGGCCGGATTTGTCTCTGCTTCTGTTGCTTCGGTCAGTGCATCTGTGACGCTTTTAACAGTAGCCGACTCTGTCTGCGAAGTGTTGGAAAAATAGCTTCTCTCTCCGGTCGGAGCTGCGGTCAACGTCTTTTCCTTAACCATGGAATTATCCTCCGCTTTTTTGCGCTCTTCGCCTTTCGCCATTGGAGCAGGAACTTCTTCGGGTTCGTTCATCGCTTCAGCAAGATTATCGGTTTGATCCGATGCCTCGTTTTCCGGAAGGGGCATTTCTTCGCTTTGAACTTCCGCGACTGCCGGTGCAACGGATTCTACCGGGCGGGGCGACTGGGGGAGCAGGGAGTCGTGAAGTACTTCTTCCCGTTCCGCAGGTTTTTCTGCGGCTTTTTCTTCCCGGCGCAGCTCAGCGAGTTCGGGCATCCGGTCGGGTACAGCAATCCAAACTGCCACTGCGATGACCGCCAGACCGACGACAAACTGAACGGCGGGACGACGGTACCAGATGATCTGCGGCGGGTTGAATGAACTGAACAAGGTGTTGAGCCACACCCGGAATCCGCCTCTATTCGCACTGGGAAACAGCGCCATCAGGTTTTGGCGGATAGCAGGATCGGGCTCGAGCCAGTCTTCGCCTGAAGCGCCCTGATTGAGTTCATGCCACATTTTGCGCATGGACTCATATTCCTCCGGACCGCTTACATGGCGAAGCACGAATTCACGCTCTTCCGGATACAGCTCGTCGAATGACTTGTGCAGCATCAGCGACTCAATATCCTCGGGATCGTATGGCACGTGTGGTTTCATATCAGGTGCGTCATTATTAGAGTGAGTAAACCGAGTATACCCTCGAACATCTTCAGTTTTTTATTCAATTCTTTCAGGGTGTAAAACAGCCTGCTCTTCACTGTGCCTTCGCTGCATTCCATCACTTCACTGATGTCGAGGATGCTCATGTCCTGATGAAACCTCAGTTCAAACGTGGTGCGCTTGACTTCATCCAGTTCATCGAGTGCCTGGGCCAGCTTCTGTCGGAACAACTCGCGGTCCATAGCGCCCTGCACCACGGGCATCGCAGTGAAGTGATCGGTGCTGCGGATTTCTTCGTGCGCCGATCGCCTCACTTCATGCCTGGCATATTCATTCTTGCACATGTTGTGCGCCACAGAGTATATCCAGGTCTTAAACGGCCGCGCGGGGTCATATAACTCCGGACGATGCACGATCTTCGTAAACAGATCCTGTGCGAAGTCGCGGGCTTTCTCCTTGTCCTTCCAAAGCATTTTATGGAAGTAGTTGTAGAGGAGTTTGCCATAGCGGTCATACAGCACTTCAAAGGCCTTCTGGTCGCGTGAAGCAATCAGTTCCATCAGACGGTCATCGCCGAGCAGTGTATATGAAGAGCGCGCAGGCATGGTCAGCGCAGGTAAGGCTCCACCGAACGGTATTGTCCGCTCAGCGAGGCAATCTTTCCTGCCAGTTCTTTTATTTCTTCCGCTTTCTTGGTGTTTCCGGTGGTCTGGTAATGGTCATAAAGCAATACCAACGGCACCAGGTAATTTCTGTTCAGTGGATCCGGCTCCAGCAAGTGCTTTCGTAAAAAGAGCTTTTCCCAGTTGCCGCGAAGGGTTTCCATGTTGCCCACAGTCACCGCACTCTTCTTCAGCGCCAGCCCGGTGCAATACAATTGCCCGCCATACTTCTTTAACTCAACCGGTGGTATAGTAAGTGCCAGGTATACCGGACGCTGCGGATTGGCAGACATGATTGCTGCTGTTATGAATTCGGCAGAAGGGATGATTGTCTGAAGCGGAATGCCAAGCGCATTGCCTGCGCGTGTCCGGTACTGGCTGCTCATCATCCATTCCAGACTTATGATCTGCACATCGCTGCGCAGTCCTTTGTCGTACTGAAGGATGTACAGCGGGTACGTGTCTGCGAATCCATTGGTGATCAGGAGGGCATTTTTCTCCAGACTGTTCAGTACATTCCGGTTGTACTCCAGTTCGCTGTCCGATACTACACCACACTGTGCCATTTTCCTGGCCACTCTCCTTGCCTCGGTCGTGTTGCCCTGAATCTCATGCATTGCAAGCAGATCGTCCAACAGATCGGGCTCATCCGGTCGGATCGCTTGTGCTTCGCGAAGGTGCGTCCAGCCCTCATCGCGCTTTTCAAGGTGGAGGTAATTGGCGACATGCCACGCCCAGGTGCCTTTGATGTTGTTCTCCATCAGGCTGAGAATGTCTTCCAGACTTTTCTTTTTTGTGGAATTGATTTCTCTGCTCCGCTCAGTGTAGGCGCTGTAACGCGCTGCCTTGTAGTAATTCAGCCAGGCGGTTTCATCCTTGCTGTTGAACAGTATCGCCGATTGCGACCGGTTAAGGTCGTCTTGCAATTCCTCGGATGATTCATCCTGGTTCACCGATACCCGAGGCTGGGGAGCGTTTTCGGACGCGGCCTGCGCCAGAGCGGGAGAGTGCCCCAGTGAAGCCGCCAGGAAAAGAAAAACGAAAAGCGTGTGCAACGTGTTCATACCTGTCGGTACATCATGAAGCGGCAAAGGTTCATCGTTTCCACTGATTCCTGCAGATTATTGGAAAAAAGAATGTACTTCCTGCCCCATCGCCCTTCGGAATTCATGCACGATCATAGCTGTGGCGCCCCACAACGTATTTCCCTGAATATTCATGGACGGCGCCTGAATCCAGGCCTTGAAGGTGGGGATGTAAATGCGGGTCTCTGTGATATTGTCCGGCCTAAACAAGCGCTGCAGAGGCTCGATGAGAATATCTCTGACCTCGCGGGTGTCCGGACGAAATTCCGACGGCTGATTCAACCATCCGACATAAGGCTGCACGAGAAAATGACTGGGTGGGATGTAGAGTTCAGTCAGTGCGCCGAGTATTTCGATGTGATCAGGATTTATTCCGACTTCTTCGGATGTTTCACGAAGCGCCGTGGCCATCAGGTCCTTGTCGGACTCTTCCTCCTTTCCCCCCGGAAAACTGAGCTGTCCGCTATGGACGCCTTCATAATCCTGCCGGCGGATGAACATCATGTGAATCTCTTCGGGAAAAGGCATGAGCAGCATCAGCACTGCACTCTGGCGCGGAGGAGGATCTGTTTTTCGTGCTTCCGGAGCGGTGGCGCGGCGATAGCTCATCATCTCCCGATGTGCAGTTTCACCCGGCAGCGGAAGGGATAACCGCTCGCGGATCTTTTCTTTATGCGCATAAGGCTGCACAGGATTCTCCATCGGGGAAGCGAATCTATCGCTAATTTCGGGCGGTGGAGAAGGAAGATTATGCCGTTGTTTTTTTTAAACAAAGAAGAACTCTGGTTTCCACGTCTCAATGAGATGGGAAGCGATATCGTAGCTACCGGGGCGGATCTGCGTCCGGAGCGATTGATTCTGGCTTACAGCATGGGTATTTATCCGTGGTATGAACGCCCTCGGGATATCTTTTGGTGGTGTCCGGAGGAACGCGCCGTACTGTTTCTGGATGAGCTGCACGTGAGCCATTCCATGCGCAATGTGATCAACAAAGGCATTTTTACCTGGACCATGGATCAGGCGTTTGACGACGTGATGGCCGGATGCCGGAGCGGCAAGCGGATTGGTGAAACGTGGATTCACGAGGAAATGGCGAAGGCTTACACCAAGCTCCACAAAATGGGCTATTGTCACTCGGTGGAGGTTTGGCAGGACGGAGAGCTTGCGGGCGGATTGTACGGGGTGAGTCTGGGCAATATGTTTTTCGGAGAAAGCATGTTCACATTGCGTCCCAATGCCTCGAAATACGGATTCATCATGTTGTGCCGTTTTTTGCATGAAAAGAACTGGCAGTTCATCGATTGCCAGGTGGCCAACCAGTACACGCTCTCTTTCGGCACACGCGATATTCCCCGCGAATTGTTTCTCGATTTACTGCGCGTTCAGATGAAATTTCCCACCGTACGCGGCAACTGGGGCGATCCGAAGGTGTGGGACAATCCCGTCAAAACGCCTCACCCATGGTGAAATACACAGCATCGCTGTACTGCCCGATGGCGTAATCCAGCCGCAACGTCACCCGGCTCGACGGGTCGAGCATAAACCGCGCACCGGCCCCGGCAGTCCATATGGTATTGGGCAATGTGAAGGTGCGGAAAGAAGCGTCCATCCATCCGGCGCTGGCAAATGCAACGGCGGAAATCATTTTCCAGACCCGGTGCCTGTATTCGCCCTGTACGAGCCCAAGGCTGTGATCGCGGAAATAGCCGTCGTAATAGCCGCGCATTCGCCTGTCGCTGCCAAGTGAGGCCATGGAGAAGAAGGGCGGGCTGCCGGTCAGTCGCTCGCCCATTGCCATCAGCGCCAGCGTACCGCGTTGACCAAGCGGATGAAACGTGCGCGTATCCAGCCGCACCCGGTCGAAGAAGTAATCGCTTCCTGTGTGGTTCGACTGATGATGCCAGCTCAGTTCGATGTATTGTCCGCTGCGACTGGATATCACATTGTCGCGTGCATCAAACTGCACAACGAGTCCGGGCCCTGCAGACCGGCCTCCGTTTCCTCCGGGAATGGTACCGGAGTCCAACAGGCCGTCTTCTTTCGTCTCCAGAATGCGCTGATGCTCGGCCCAATACCGGGCGCCTGCATACCAGTGCTCGCTCAGACGGCGCAGGTAATGCAACCGGATGCGTGGAAACTGAACTTCGTATCGCTCTTCGGTAACTGCCGGAAGGGCAAAGCCGGCGCCGTAAAAATTGTAGAAAAAACGGTTCAGCGTGAACTCTCCGTAGAGCGTGTGTTTTCGTGCCTTTGAGAAAAGCTGGAACGGAACGGTGAAAATGAATTGCCTGTTCAGCGTGTACATCGCTCCCATCTGGATGGTGGAGACAGGCGTAAGGGTATCTGTGGTATCCGCACGGAATCCATAAAAGCCCGAGGCCCCGAACCCCAGTCGAGTCTCCGGAGAATAAAAAACAACGGGATAGCCAAAATAGAGGTGCTCGGCATGCGAACGGTCGGATTTACGCTGCGCTTCCATGCGCGCGCTGAAAAGCACCATCAGCGCAAACAGAAACCGCGAGCACAATCCCCAACCGTTCATGCCGCAAAGATGATGGACACCGGGCAATGTCTGGTTCAACTACTTTCGCAGCATGAAGTGGCTTCTCTTACCGCTCAATGTTATTCAGATTGTGGTGATTCTGGTATGGACAGCATTCACCGGACTGCTCGCACTTTTTCTGCGCCTTTTTCTCTCACCTAAAAAGGTCGTTTTTTTCATCTCGCACTGGTTGTGGAGTCCGGTGATGCTGATTTTGACAATGATGCGGCTGACGGTGAGAGGCCGGGAGCATATTACCCGGGATAAGCCTTGTATTTACGTCTCCAATCATTTATCGCAATTGGATATTCTCGTCCTTCCGCGTGCGATCACCGTTCCGCTTTTTTTTGTCGCGAAAATGGAATTGAAAAAGGTACCTCTGCTGAGCCAGTACATATCTGCCATGGGGATGATTTTCATTGACCGCAAGGACAAAGAAAAGGCTATGGCCAGCATGCGAAAGGCGATTGCTCGCATCAGGGAAGGCTATGACGTAATTACGTTCCCGGAAGGTACGCGCAGTAAAACAGGAGAACTGATGGTGTTTAAACGGGGCACCTTCATCATTGCGAAGGAAGGAAATATTCCTGTCGTTCCGGTAGCAGTTAAAGGCACCGACAAAATGCTTCCATCAGGCTCGTTCACTCTTCGTCCGGGCAGGGCAGAGGTCATCATCGGTAAGCCAGTGCAGGCTGAGGTTTTCGCTCACCTCTCCCCGGAAGAGACAGCTGCATTTTTTCGTGAAAAAGTCAAGGAGTTACTGGCAGATTGAATATTAACTTTCCATGAACCGCAGGATTTAGTGTTGTGAGAGACATTCTTTTCTCCGACCTTCGGTAACGTTGAATCTGTCTATGCGATATCTCCTGTTTGTCTTGTTGCTTGGTGGAATTGCCATCCGGTCTTCTGCGCAGCTTTATTCCTATTCTCCTGCACCAGATTATTCTGCGGTCCTGAATATGGACGAATACAGCGTTCACCAGATTGATATTTATCCTGTGGGCCTGACTGATTTCTATATGATGGAATGGCGGCTTGTGGGCAATACCTGTCCGGAGTCATGGGATTTTCAGCTGTGTGACTGGGCCACGTGCTTCGATGGCATGCCTAATACTGCGGTGATGGATACGATTTTCCCGGGTGGACACGGGTTGCTCAAGGTCACCGTGAATCCCTTCATGGAAGCCGGTTCGGGTACACTTACGTTCTGGGTATTTCCGGAAGGGGAAATGGATGCCTACGAGACGGTGACTTTTCATTTCGAAACTACCGTGGCAGGCGTGAGTGATCACAGTGCAGTTACCACGCCCCCACAACTGTACCCACAACCCGCAAGAGATCAGCTTAATTACTCGGGATTGAATACCGGCGCATGGTACCTGTACGACCTCTCCGGAAGAGTCATTTCCTCATTCTACCTGGAACGCAATGACGGCGCACTGGATATATCATCCCTTCAAAACGGTGTCTATTTCCTCCGTCAGGGATCGCGCACCATGCGCTTCACCTGTATTGACTAAACCTGCAACCTGCAATAACCAATGAGAAAGACAATTTTATTCATCACGCTGTGGAGTCTGTCCGCCATGGCCTTTTGTCAGGCTGAGGTCACCTACCTCGGCACCGGCGCAGACAATGCAGTGCTCGTGCGCTGCGAGTCATCCAATCCCGGTTTCCGTGATGTGGGTGAAGCCGGAGTGGTGATTGAACTTGAAAATGCCCATCCGATTTTGCGTAAGGCAGCACCCGATGTGCCGCGCACTTCAAGTGCGGTTATCGTGGATGATCAGGCTGCCATGCAAGTGGTGGTGCAACATGCGGAATTCGTGGAGTACAGTGGCATTCAGGTAGCTCCGTCGAAAGGCAATCTGTTGCGCACCGTAGATCCTAACACAGTTCCTTACGCCTACGGACCGGAATATGATCTCAATGAATTTTATCCCGGTGCATTGGCTGCGCTTGGAGAGGCTTATGTGCAAGGCCATTACCGCGCCCAGAGCCTTCATTTCAATCCGGTTCAATACAATCCGGTTACTGGTATCATGCGCCTGTATACGTCCATTGAAGTTGCTGTGGTGCCAACCGGACAAACAGGCCAGAATCCAATCACCACTTCACCACCGGCAGGTGTCAATGAAACGATGGACGAGCTTTACCGCGCTCGATTTATCAACTATGCCGATCACGCGGAGCGCTACACACAAATCGGTGAAATCGGAAATATGCTGGTAGTATCTCACGCCACCTATTTCGATGAACTCGAGCCATGGATTCAATGGAAAAAAGAAAAAGGCATTTCGGTGGAACTCGTGGACGTGGCTACCGTGAATTCTGTGAACCAGATCAAGGCGCTCATCACCAACCGGTACAACAACGATGGCCTCACATTCGTGGTGCTCGTGGGAGATGAAGATCAGGTTCCTGTGCAACTCGTGAGCAATCCGAGCGGTGTGGGCTATTGCGATGCGTGCTATGGATACATCACCGGCAACGACAATTACACCGAAGTGTTCGTCGGTCACCTGCTCGTTCACAATGGCAACGAACTCGCACCGGTAATCACCAAAATTCTCGAATACGAAAAGCAGCCTTATATGGCCTCTGACTGGTTTTCAGTGGCTATGGGTATTGGCAGCGGGGAAGGAGCGGGTTATGGTGATGAGGATGAAGCCGACTGGCAGCATCAGAATAAGATCAAGGAAGACCTGCTCGATTTCACGTACACCCAGGTATATGAGCGGTACGAAGGCAACCGCGGTCCGAATTCACCCACAGGTGGTACAACAGCGGATGAGAACGGCAATCCTCCGGCATCTTCTCTCACCACCGTGATTAATTCCGGGTGCTCTTTGATCAATTATACCGGTCATGGTGATCACAGCCTGATCGTAACCGGAAGTTATAACAACAGCTCCATCAACGCACTCAGCAATGCACACAAATGGCCATACTGGATTATCGTGGGGTGCTGCGTAGGGGATTACGACGATGACTCAGGCTCGGGCGATACGTTTGGTGAGACGTGGCTCAAAACACCTTCCGCCAATGCCGCCAATCCCACCGGCGGCATCGGTGGGGCATTCAGCACCGTGTTCCAGTCGTGGGCTCCTCCAATGGAAGCACAGGATGAAATGAATAAACTCATTGCGGACATGGCAGGCTTCAGCACACGGCACACGCTCGGCAGCATCCACTACCACGGTTGCCACAGCATGAATGATGTGTACGGACAGGAGGGTGACGACATGACCGACACCTGGATTCTCATGGCCGATCCGAGCATTCAGTTGCGCACGGCTTTTCCTACCTATATCACAGCCACGCATCCGGAGAGTGCATTTTTCGGAGTAACGTCACTCACGGTGTCAAGCGCCACAGAAGACGCCATGGTGTGCATCACGTTTGGTGGTGAAATCATTGCCACCGGATTGATTGAGAATGGCACCTGCACGCTCACATTTCCTGCAGTGCCAGGCCCGGGCGAATTGCTTGTGACGCTCTCAGGTTTCAACACCGTGCCATATCAGGGAACGGTGGAGCTGCTTCCACAAAACGGACCCTTTGTGGTGAACCCGTTGAACAGTCTGGATGACTCCGCAGCAAATAACAACGGGCAGGCGGATTATACGGAGAGCGTGTTGATTGACGTGACTCTCGAAAACATCGGTATTGCTATGGCGAGCGACGTGGTGGCTATACTCAGCACCACTGATCCCAATGTGACCATTACGGATGCCACGCACGATGCAGGCAGCATCAGCGCAGCCGAAACCATCGTCCTTGAAGACGCATTTGCCTTCACCGTGGCTTCTGATGTGGAAGACCAGCACGTGGTGATGTTCACCGTAACCCTTGAAGACAATCAGGAAAACACCTGGAGCAGTCCGCTCCCGGTGGTGGTGAATGCTCCCGTACTCGAGTGCACCGGTGATCCCGTCATCAATGACTCCACAGGCAACGGCAACGGTCGTCTGGACAGCGGCGAAACAGTTGAAATCACCGTTGAGGTAATGAACTCCGGTCATTCGACTACCGTGGACGATGTCATCGCTGTGCTGACCGAAAACTCGGCGTTTGTAAATATTACCGGAGGCACAGTGAATGGCGGAGGTATTTCCCCGAACGGCAGTGCGCTGATCAGTTTCACGGCAACGGTAGACGCGAATGCGCCGGATGCGGCGGTGTGTGATCTCAGTTTTGAGGCGACCTCCGGGGCTTATTCCACCGAATGTGCGTTCGGTGAGTCTGTGAACCTGATCGTAGAGGACTGGGAAAACGGATTGAACTCTGGCTTCAATTGGGGTTTTGCCGGCAACGCGGACTGGTTCATCACCGGCACGAATCCATACGAGGGTGCGCAATGCATGCAGAGCGGGGACATCGGCGACAACCAGTCCACAACGCTGACGCTGTCGCTCACCGTCACGCAGGAAGGACCTGTGCAATTTGCTTACCGCGTGAATTCAGAAGGTGGTTATGACTTCCTGCGCTTCCGGGTGAATGGCACACAGATCCAGCAGTGGTCGGGGATTATTAACTGGACAACCTATTCCTATAACCTGACTCCGGGTGAGTATCTGCTGGAATGGGTGTATGCGAAGGACGTTATTTTCTCCAGCGGAGATGATGCCGCCTGGGTGGATGAGATCATTCTTCCGCCTTCCATTAGTGTGGGCGTAGAGGAGAGAACAGGCGGGCAATCACTGTCAGCGTTTCCGAATCCCGCCCTGGATCATGTGTTTGTGACCGGGTTTAAATCAAATGAACCGCTGACGATTCGCCTGGAAGATTTGAGTGGCCGACTGATGTGGAATTCTTCGGTGCAGCACCCTGAGGAAGCACCGGTGCAGGTTCCAATGGTCAATTTCGCCGCAGGAGTTTATCTGGTAAGGCTTGTGCAGGGTAATGAGACCCAGGTGATTCGCGTGGTAAAAGGGAATTGATACGCTCCTGACCCCGCTTTATCAGATGAGTTAACGGCTTGTCAGGACATAATGCAGTTTGAAACAGGTCCATCAGGACCTGTTTCATTTTCATCCTATCTTGGGCGCACCTAAACAACGAAAACGATGAACGAATTTTTTGCGCAAATGGAGCCCTTGCTCCGCACGTTCTGGTTCATTGCGCTGCCTGCGAGCCTGGTATTTCTGATTCAGATGGTGATGACCTTCATAGGCGCGGATGCGTCTGATGGCACCAGCCCTGACTTTGACGGCAACTTCGACGGCGACGCGCCTTTCCAGCTCTTTTCGCTGCGCAACCTCATCAATTTTCTGCTCGGATTCGGTTGGACAGGTGTGGGATTTTACACCAGCATTTCAAGTAAAGGACTGCTCATCACACTGGCTTTCCTCATCGGCGCAGGTATGGTGGCTGTATTTTTTTATCTGATGAAAGTGGTGAGCGGTCTTGCAGAAGACAACACCTTTAAAATTTCTGATACTGTGGGAAAATCCGCTCAGGTTTATCTATCCATTCCCGCTGACAAAACAGGAAAAGGAAAGATACAGATTAGCGTTCACGGCAGTGTGCACGAGATAGAGGCAGTGACTTCAGGTGCACGACTGGATACAGGCACGATGGTGCGTGTGGAGTCTGTTGTGGACAATAACCTTGTGCAGGTTACCAAGCTTTAATTCAACCAACGAAACACCTTATTCCAATTAACCTCTTTTCCTATGTTTGATTCACCCATTATTCTGATTGTGGTAGCGGTGGTTGCGGGGTTCATCATGATCTCCGCACTGATCTCCCGCTACAAGCGCTGTCCTTCGGACAAAATTCTCGTGGTATATGGACGCACCGGCGGACAGTCAGCCAAGTGTATTCACGGCGGTGGTGCGTTCATCTGGCCTGTGATCCAGGACTATGCTTACCTCGATCTCAAGCCCATTTCCATCGAAGCGAACCTGACGAATGCCCTCAGCCGTCAGAACATCCGGGTGGACGTACCATGCCGGTTTACCGTGGGTATATCTACTGATCCGGACAGCATGAACAATGCAGCCGAACGTTTGCTCGGTTTGAGCAGCGAACAGATTCAGGAACTGTCAAAGGATATTCTCTTCGGTCAGTTGCGTTTGGTTATTGCAACGATGACCATTGAGGAAATCAACTCCGACCGCGACAAGTTTCTTGATAATATCTCGAAGAATGTGGACACGGAGCTGAAGAAGATCGGTCTGAAGCTCATCAACGTCAACGTGACTGACATCAAGGATGAATCCGGCTACATCGAGGCGCTTGGTAAAGAAGCCGCGGCAAAGGCGATCAACGATGCGAAAATCAGCGTTGCTGAGCAGGAGAAAATCGGGGAGACCGGAAAGGCCAGTGCGGACCGGGAAAAGGATATCATCATAGCCGAGACACACCGCGACAGAGATACACGC
>JBKDGH010000092.1:0-8101 GCA_046336655.1 Flavobacteriales bacterium
GATATACTCCTCATAGGCATCCTGATTGCTCATATCCACCTCCTCCACTTCCTCTTCGAATTCATCAAATGCCTCCCAGTCGCCGCAGAACTCCGCGCGGGTATCAGGCTCTCCTGCCGTGCGTTCGAGAAAGTCCATTTCATCACACGAAATGCCGTACATGGTCTCCATCCAATGCTCATCCTGCCGCTCGCACAAATTGTATATACCGCGGTAATCGCCGTTTACATAGACGACCACAGGCTTGTAGGCCGACATCCCATAGTCCGCATCAATGGTGTGGTACAATTGCTGAATCAGCGGATCGCGCAATCCGGTGCCATTGATCGCAATAGCGTCATTGCCTCCGTTGCGCAGAATCAGTGAGTTGTATTCATTGTAATCGCGGATATCGAATACATCGAGGTGCAATTTCGACAAGCCATATTCACCGCGGGCATGCAACCGGAACCCATGCTGAGGCACATTATCGAGCGCGTGCCGGCGCATTCCCATGGCCTGCTGATGAATCTGGAGACCACTTTCATCAAAGAATGCCACGACCGCGCGAATCTCCTGATCTCCGGTAACCACGTCAATACCGCCCGGGCCTGAAAATTCCTGTTCATCCACGGCAATGCTGATAATTTCCAGATCATGCTCCGCATTAAAGAGCCATGACGACGCGGAAGTCAATGAGGGAAAATACTCCGGATGAAACGCCTTTACCTGAAGGGTGCTTGTGGCAGAAATGGTAATGGGACTTATGAAAAGTGGCGAACCTGCCATCGGCTCAGTTCCGTCAAGTGTGAATCGCAGCTCGGCTTCGGGCAGGAAATGCGAAACGCTCACTTCAAAGGGAGCTGCCATCAATCCTCCGGGCAGACTTATCAATGGCGGACTGAGCAAGCCGAGCAGACCTGAAGTGGTATTCGCACCATCCGGCGTAGGCTCACCAAAATAACGAATTTCGCCTCCAATGTTTCTTCCGCACGACATGTCCTGTGAGGTGTAGCCAAAATCCAGCGCATCTTCCGGAATACCTTCAGGCGATGAGAGGAGAATGGATTCGCCGGTTTGAGCCAATGAGAATCCGAGGTGTCCAGGACCTTCATCGGTTTCATGATCTGCCCAAAGAATCAGGTAGGCGCCAGGGGCCATGCTTAGTTCCGGGGAAACCGGCAACTGCCATTTCAGAGGCACATTCGGATCGTCGCTTATATACCATCCGGACAGGCTTACAACGGCATCTCCTGAATTGTGTAGCTCAACCCAGTCGTCGAAGTCGCCCATCTCGTCGACCCATGTGGACGCATTGGACGACTGCACCTCGTTGATTCGGATTTGCGCGTGCCCAACAATCGCAGTCCAGCACGTGGCACTGACTAACACGATAGCAATGCGTATTCCGGCAAGCGGCGGGAAGAGGCAGGTTGATTTCACAGACTGATTTCAAGACGTGAAAATAGGCTATTACGGTTGCATCTGCCCCCCGATCACTTTGTATATCAGAAGTTCGCTTAATATTGAAGCATGAAAAACCTGCTGATTCCTTGTTGCACCGTACTGCTCTTTTGGGGCTGTGCATCGAATGAACACTACATTGAATACACCGTCGAAGACGCATCCTTTACCTTCGAAGGACCGCTGTTCAGTGGACCGAACTCTGCGCAATCAGAGCTTGTGATTGACATTGCGTCCATCCTTGACTCTCTGCAACTTGATGCATCACACATTCATCACGTTGCGCTGAAAGAAGCAGTGATTGAGGCGGATAGTCTGCCCTTCGCCGGCATCAACAGCTTTGTGCTCCAATGCACAGGCAATGAATCCGCCATGGTGCAGGCCGCAGTGCTGAATCCTGTCACTCCGGCCATGAGCGCCACCCTCACTCCTGCCGCGGATGCGGACCTCTCTGCCATTTTCAAAGAAGGCATCTGCTATGCCCTGCTCGATGCGGACATAGCCCAAGACGCGGATACCACGTTCACGATGTACGGTACGTTCCGGTTTTTGATACACCTAAAATAACACTCTGGCCTTATCCTTGAGAATGCCATTTGAAAACAACCAGACCATGAAATACAGCCTCACATTAATCATTGCTCTCTTCACCCTTTCGCTCAATTCGTTTGGTCAGGCTCCTGCCAATGAAGCTGACCGCCTGATCGGTGTGTGGGAGCCCAGCCACGGCAAAGCGCGGATTAAAATTGAAAAAGTAGGTACACGTTACTACGGCAAGATTGTCTGGCTGAAGGAGCCTAACGATCCCGACACCAAACAACCGAAAGTAGATAAGAACAATCCTGACGCAGCTATGCGAACCTCACCACTGAAAGGCCACCGTATTCTGAAGGACTTTGTGTTCAAAGGCAACAATGAATGGGAAAGCGGAACGATCTACGATCCGGAAAACGGCAACACGTACAACTGCGTGATCAAAATGACCGATGACAACACCCTGGATATCCGCGGGTACATTGGTATTGAAGCATTCGGACGGACGGATGTGTGGAAGAGGCTGGAAATGCCGAAGAAGTGAGAGGCGGGGCTCGGGACGCGGGGCTCGGGACGCGGGACTCGAGAATAGAGAATAGAGAATAGAGAATAGAGAATAGAGATTGGGATGAATAGAATGGGTATTATGAGGGTATTCCGATTAATTGCAGTGACGGGGCTGTGTGCAGGCCTGAGCGCTGCTGCACTTCGTGCGCAGGTGGATACCACCGGAGTTCCGGAGGAAGAGGAAGACTTCTCCCTGTATGACAATCTCGATTTCGCAGATGGCGGCACCAAGCGTTATTGCACTTCGAAGGTCATCGACCTGAGTCCGCAAAAGCTCATCTCCCTCGGTTACGATTTTCAGGGACCATACCGCCTCACCTCTGATTCAGTAGGTTCAATTGGCGGCGGCGAGACAGACATCCGCGCATCTCACGGAATACGCATGGGATTCAACGTCCCGATCTATTCCCGCAACAGCCTGATTGTGCAGGGAGGTATCAGCTATCTCGAGCAGCGGTATGCACTGAACAGCGACTTGCCAATGGCGGGATGGCTCAATCACCGCGGATTGCGTTCCACCTCCGGATTGCTCACCGTATTCAAACCGCTGAATGAAAAGCACTTTATCATCGCCCAGGGACAGGTCGAGATGAACGGCAATTACTCCCTTGCAGAATGGCAGCCGCTGAATACGCTGCGCTACTCTGGAGCATTTATCTGGGGATGGAAAAAGAACGACCGAAAGATGATTGGCGTGGGTGTGACGCGCTCCTACCGGGCAGGTGACATGAACTACATCCCTGCGTTTCTGCTCAACTGGACAGCACTGAACCGAAAGTGGGGTGTTGAAATTCTCGCACCTGCGCGCGGACATATACGCCGCACGTTTTCACCCCGTCACATGCTTTTTGTAGGTTACGAACTGGAGGGCACCACCTATCGCCTTGCGAATATTCCTCAAGCGGATTCACCTTTCCGGTATCATGAATTACGGCGTAGCGAACTCCGTTTCCGGGCGGTATATGAACAATCCATCAGCGGATTTATCTGGCTCTCCGTGCAGGCAGGGCTGCGCTACGACTTCCGCTTTTACACCGACGAGCTGCCCGACAACCGCGACTTTTTCCGTGGCTTCTTCGGCGATCAGCCATACGCCATGGAAAACACACTGACCTCCGCACCTTATATGATGGTGGGCATTCATCTCGTAAGCCCTTAACTGAGCGCGCATTTACGGATATTCGCCATATTTGGTGAATGTCACCCGCACACATCGCTACCCTGAAAACGGCATTCGACGCCGAAGCCATTGCCCAAAAGGAGCAGTGGTTATCGGCGATTCTTTCACGTAAAAAATTCCGGGCAAAGGAACTCGCAGAAGTCATCGACCTGCTGCTCTTTCTGCGGGCGCATCCCCATTCCGAAGCATTTGCCAAACGCGCCAATAAAGCACTTTCGCAAATTCACAAACTCATCCGGCAATCCGCGCTGAAGGGCCATCCTGACGTCATTGCAGAAGGATTGTCAGGAGTAACCATCACCTCTCAATTCAGTCCTGAGTTCCTTCACTGGATCGGTGCATTCGCACCTAAGAACGTGAGTATTGACTCCTTCGGGGCAGACGAAAGCACACGACAGGAAATTCTCTCGCGCATTTTGCCCGTAGCGGAGCGCGAATACTTTGAATCATCCGATGAGCCCACAGTGGATGAATGGCTGAAGACCTTTGCGGGCAAACAAACCGCACTGCAATGCCTGGCTGAACTCTTTTGCACGCAAGTCCCGGACACGGCATCGCGCACCTGGCTTTTTTCGAAGCTGGATCTGTTTGTGAAGCTGGAATTGAACGGGGCCGTTCCGGGACGATCCGAAACACGTGGAATACCGCATCCACTCCATCTCCACACGGAACCACTGCTTCGAAAGATTGATTCAAAAGAACTGATCGCGCAGGAGATCGGAGCTCCCGTGGAACTGAGTGAAATCGAACGCAATCAGCTCATCGCAGCAAAGCGCTTTCATCTGGCATCACTCGGCCGCGAAACCGATCCGGGAACTTACACTGATCCCCGCGATGTACAATTGTTTGATATGGGTCGCGGATTGCGCATCGCACTCTATGGAATGGATCCGGAGCATCGTCTGCCACTTGATGCGTACATCGGATTCATGGCATTTAAAAACGAATTACCCTATGCTTATGGCGGCGCGTGGATGCTGGGCAGCAATGCGAAAATCGGCATCAACATATTCCCGCCTTTCCGGGGAGGAGAAAGCGCATGGTTCTTTGCGCAGCTGATTCGCCTGTATCATCAGATGTATAAGCCCACGGTGTTTCAGGCCGAGCCCTATCAACTCGGGAAGGACAATCCCGAAGGACTCGAGAGCGGCGCCTTCTGGTTCTATTACCGGCTTGGATTTCGTCCGCGCAAACCAGCTCTGCAATCGCTCGCCAATAAAGAAGCCTGGAAGATTTCGAAAGACAAGAATTACCGCACCTCTTTGCGGATACTTGAACAACTCGTAGATGATGAAGTGGTGCTCGAACTATCACCCACTCCATCACGGACAACGCGTGAAGCCAGTAAGCGTGCATCGCTGGCAATCCGGCAACGCTTCGGAGGCAGCAGGCAACAGGCGATGAACTGGGTGAAGCACACCTTTCATCCTGACAATGGGTTCATGTTTCCAAAAGACCTCAGCACTTCCGAACAGCAGCGGCTTGATGAGTGGCTGTTGTTTTTTTTGGATGAATTATCTCCTGATAGCTGGACTAAAGAACGAAAAAAGCTGTTCGTTACCACTGCCTTGGCAAAAGTCAGAGATACCGATTCGGAATATGCACGTCTCTTTCTCGGGTTAACCCGGATTATGCCGACATAGACCGGACCACGTTTCGAATCAAACCGGTCAATTAATAAATCGTTAAGCAGTCAACAGGCCAATATGATGTGATGGGTGGCAATCTACCTTCGTCGGGTGAATCAGGATAAACCAAATACCAATTGGGTGTACATGCTGCGCACAGCCCAGCAGCACCATGTTCACCTCACAAAGTCCGAATGAATTTGAGTCTTCGATGCTCACAATTATGGACGATACTGAACTGGTGAAACGGGCCATGCTCAAAGACATTTACCAGATCGGTAAAGTACTTTCCGACCGCAAATACCCGTATCTCAAGGCCAGCTCACTCATCTTTATTCTGGGCTTGATTATCTCGCTCACAGCATTCACTGTGGAGTATCTCTTCGGAGGTTGAATCTTCAGATTATTCTGATCCGGAGCGAATTACAGATAACGCATAATCCCATTCTTCTTCTGTTATCGTCAATGGCGGCGCTATTCGGAATGACCATGGACAGCTCAAGAACCAGAAGGTGATTACTCCGCGCATAAGACAATGCTCCACCATCTTCTGAACCTGATCTGCAGATTCCATATCAATGGCAAAATAGTATCCGCGTTGACGCACTTCCTTCACCCCGGCAATGCGCCTGAGTTGTTCGGCTGCCTTTCTGCCGCGCCCTTCAATCGGTGAGACGATATTTTCATTGCGATAAACTTCAAGCGCCGCAGCTACAGCCGCACAAATCACCGGATGCCCCGCAAATGTGCTGATGTGTCCGAGCATCGGATCATGCGTAAAGAGTTCCATATGATTGCGGGAAGCCACCATACAGCCCACCGGCATTCCGCCTGCGAGGGCTTTTCCAAGCGTGAGAATATCAGGCACCACACCGAACTGCTCAAAGGCCCACATCGTACCTGAGCGTCCCATGCCGCATTGTATCTCATCAAATATGAGTAAAGCGCCTGTCTCATCGCACCGCCTGCGCAACGCCTGCATGTATTCCACATCCGGAATGCGCACTCCCGCATCGCCCTGAATGGTTTCCACGATCACACCTGCAGTGCGCTCATCGATCAGCATCAGATCCTCCATTGCATTGAACCGCATGAAATAGACCTCTGGCAGCAACGGCCTGAATGGCGCTTTCTTGGCTTCATTGTAGCTCACCGACATTGAGCCAAGTGTATTCCCATGATAGGCGCCCACACAACTCACCAGCTTCGTGCGTCCTGTTGCCCTGCGCGCGAGCTTCAGCGCCGCCTCATTGGCTTCCGTGCCTGAGTTTACGAAGTAACAGGTATCCAGCGGGTCAGGTAAAAAGGACGTCAACATCTCTGCCGCCCTCTTCTGTGCATCCTGAATGTACTCACCATATACCATGACATGCAGGTGCCTGTCAACCTGCTCGTGAATGGCCTTGCGAATAAGCGGATGACCATGCCCGAGATTGCTCACTCCCACCCCGCTGACGAGGTCCATGTACTTCTCTCCTTTCGGTCCGAAGAGCCACACTCCTTCAGCACGCTCTATTTCGAGGGCAAAAGGAAATGGGGTAGTCTGCGCGAGATGCTGATCGAAAAACGCCGAAGAGGTTTTCATGACGCAAAGATGAGAGGAGGCGAGGATTCTACGATGCGACAATTCAACGATGACCTATGGGAAGCCGGAGGCGGCCGCTGCTGTCGACTCCTGTGCACTCAGGGAATACCAGAGGATGACCGAAAAACGCATGATCACAGAACGGAAAGATAATGCCGACCCAGATATTTGCTGCAATGAATTCAGATCCGCGCATTCTGCAAACCGCCTTCCGATGGGATGTAGTCAACTGGTCAAGGGCGTTTGAGCTTTGGGAACCCGCACTCGCCCAACAAGGTCCTCTGCGTGTGCTCGAAGTGGGTGGACGGGAAGGCGGACTGAGCTCGCTGGCGGCGAATTATGGCCATCAGGTAGTGTGCAGTGATCTGGACAACCCGGAATCCATTGCGGCTCCTCTTCACCGTGCACAGAAGGTTGCCGAATTGATCACCTACGAAGCGATAGACGCTACCGCCATTCCCTACCGCGATGCATTTGACGTGATTCTGTTCAAGTCCATTCTGGGAGGCATCGGCCGCGATAACCACCCGGAAAAGCAGCAACAGGCCATTCAGTCGATGTACAATGCGCTAAAGCCCGGGGGCTATTTGTTGTTCGCCGAAAACCTTCGCGGCTCTGCAATGCACCGTCAACTCCGCGCGACGTTTCAACCGTGGGGTAAATCATGGAGGTATCTGACACAGAAGGAAATGGCAGAGCTTCTTTCGCCATTTTCACATAAGGAAATGCGCACCACAGGAGTGCTCGGTACACTCGGACGAAGCGAATCGCAGCGCAACATGCTGGGTAAAATCGATCAGTCGATCGTTGCACGGATTTGTCCGGGCAGCTGGCACTACATCATCTATGGATACGCCCGCAAATAATCCCACCTGGCCGAAGATCCTTGTGCTGGCGGTGCTTGTCGCCGGACTGCTCATCATTGCCTTCCTCCCGCCTGAAGAGCACTCATTCTATGGCACCTGTATTTTTCGCTCCGTCACCGGACTCGACTGCGCAGGATGCGGGACACTGCGCGGAACACATGCGCTGCTTCACGGACAAATCACACACGCCTGGAGGTTGAATGCGTTGTATATGCTCTCTGTACCATTTCTGGTTTACGCATTGCTGATTCAATTCCGCTGGGTTCCGGAGCGCGGATTCGTTTACTCCGTGTACTCC
>JBKDGH010000093.1:0-11444 GCA_046336655.1 Flavobacteriales bacterium
CACTTCACGGATATTGTTCAGAACACGGGAGGTACGGCTACACTTCAAACGCTCGATTTTCTGGGTATTCAGGAAGGACACCGGTGTGCGGTGTACATGGCTGATATCAATGCGGACGACTATGCCGATCTGATCGTAGGACAAGTTGGCGGTGGCTTAGGAATTTATCTCTCCAATGAAAACGTGGTGCCGGCAGTGGATGTCCGCCCGATGGATCGCTGGCGCATTTTCCCCAATCCTGCGGATGATGTGCTGCATATCCGCGCAAGCGACGGCGTGGACGCATCGGTCATTGTGCACATCTATGATGCCGTGGGAAGAATCGTGTTCTCCGCACAACCTGCAGGAAGGGAGCTGATGATCGACACCTCGGCATGGCCGTCAGGAGTGTACGTGATTCAGGCCGGTGAGTGGCGCGGAAGGGCAGTAGTGCGCTGAGCCACTCAGTCTTTTTTCTTGGGAATGGAAAGTGAGTTCCATCCGTCCATCGCGAGCATCTTGCTCAGGAATACGATTTGTCCGGTGTGATAGCTGTAATGCGCAAGCTGGCGCTGCATGGCCTGCACCACAGTGTGTGCTTCTCCGCGGATCGTGACGGTGCGATCGAGCTGATCGGGAGTGAGTACATGAAGCACGTCGAAGAAGCAGGTCCATCCGCTTTCCCATGCATGCATCAGCTCTTCGCGTGAAGTGAGCTGATGTTCGAATTCCCCGTCGCGGTTGCGCCAGGATTTCTCACCATCTTCATCGAAGAAATTGGTAAAGCGCGAAGTCATATTGCCGCTCATGTGCTGCACGATGATCGCCACGCTGTTGGAGTCGTTGTAAAACGTCCAGAACAGCCGGTCGTCAGGAACCTGCGCCATGGCTTTCTCTGCAAGCAGTTTGTACTGTGCAAACAGTTGCTTCCAATTGGTGATGAGATCGGTTGACATAATTAATGCTGAAATTGAATAAGAAATGGATGGGTTTGAGGTTACGACCTTCGGGTTCGTTTCACCTTTTTGAGCGGATTTTGGCTTGTATGAAAAACCGAATACACAACGATCTGCTTTCTTCTATTTCATAGAGTACAACAAATGGAAATCGATTCACTGTCGCCTGACGCAGTCCTTTAAAGGAGGTGGGGCAGATCTCAGGATTCTGACTGATCAGATGGATGACTTCTTCTATGTGCGTGAGGAACCGTTCACCAAGGCCTGATTGTTTCTCCTGATAATACTGAAAACTCACTTCGATATCTCTCACCGCTTCTTCGGTGAGGATAAGTTTGTGCTTTTTCATCTCAGGAAGTGCTTTTCCGAATAAGCGTTTCGGCCTCTTTCCAGGAGTAGGTCTTACTTTTCCCTGACTTGTAAGAGGCCATCCGCTTTCTGAGTTCCTTTTCCTGATCCGGAGTCAATGTGTATTCCTCCTGCACGGTGCTGTTTGTCTCAAGAATAGTATATACTGCCTGAAGCAATTCAGCATTATCCACTTCATTGAGCTTGCTGATTATTCGCTTTTTGATTGCTGAAGGATTCATGAGGATGAGGGTTCTATACAAATATACTTTATAACCATTCGCTATTAGGAAACATGCTCGGGCCGCTTGGCCTCGCATTTGTTCCTGAGCTTTTCCGGGACTCGAGTGGCGAGACTCGGGACTCAGGAAACGCCTGGCAACAAGGTCAGTCGCTCAAGCAAGGTTATCTAGTATCTAGTATCTAGCATCTAGTATCTGCAAACAGGCATTTCCATCCAAAATGTCACATCCCCAAAAAAGTGATTCGAATTCCCCTCTCCTTGCCAGAAATGCGGACCGTGCTTCTGGCACTTTTCGGTGCCTTCGGGATAGAAGTCGCGGAGAAATTTCAGCACAATCACTTCGCGCGCTTCAAACTCTCCGGTTTTTCCCGGGAGATATACTTTGTTTCCGGGAACCACCGCGAGCACGCGCTGCCCGTCTTCCGGAAGCTGTTCATTCACTGAGATCCAGCGCAGGTTCATTTTCCGGTAAATACAGGTTTGCGTTTTTCGATAAAGGCATTAACACCTTCGCGGTAATCATCGGTATTACCTGCTTCGATCTGGTACTTTTCCTCCAGTGCGAGCTGTTGTTCGAATGAGTTGGTGAAGGTATCGTTGAGCAATTGCTTGGTCAGGGCAAGTCCATGCGTGGGCATGGCTGCAAGGGTGTTTGCGAGTGAGGTCCACGCTTCTTCAAAGGCAGTGTCATCAACCACCTGATAGATCATGCCGAGTTGTTCGGCCTGCGCAGCACTTACTTTTTCGCCGAGCATCATCAGCGCGCTGGCTTTTTGAAAGCCGATCAGTCGCGGAAGGGTGAATGTGCCTCCGCTGTCGGGCACCAGACCGATTTTCGAAAACGCCTGAATGAATGACGCCGAGGATGCAGCGATTACCACATCACAACACAGGGCGATGTTGGCTCCTGCTCCTGCTGCTACGCCATTCACCGCTGCGATCACAGGCTTTTTCAGTGCGCGGATTTTCGATACAATTGGATTGTAGCCTTCGCTGAGAATGGTTTTGAATCCCGGAGCATCCGGACCAGTCACTTCCTGCAAGTCCTGTCCTGCGCAAAACGCCTTTCCGTTTCCGGTGATCACTACGGCGCGTATGGATTCTGCTGTGCAGGCATCCAGGGCCTGCTGCATTTCCAAGGCCATGGCGCGGGTGAAGCTGTTGAACTTGTCCGGCCGGTTGAGGCGCAATACCATCACTGCGCCATGCTGTTCTGAAAGAATCAATGACATGCAGCGAAAGTAAGCGAACAAATGGAATCCCTCTCGCCGGATGAGCGCGCATTACGAACGGAGCTGGTAGTAACCGTCGCGCTTGAGCACAATGCGCAGAGTGAGCTGCGTGATCAGCAATCCGAACGCTGACTTGATCGCCGCGCCGGGCAATACGGTCTTCACCATTTCCATCCACTCCGTATTGAATCGCATGTACCAGATGGTGCCGAGGAGCAGAATGATCAGGTGTCCGAGCACCCAGATACCAAAGCAGGGCAGGGGTTTGCGCGCTGCGGGGATTTCACTGAGGTAGCCCACGATGAGCGCAGCGAATACAAATCCAAAAAGAAAGCCGCCGGTGATGCCGAAGAGATGCTCTGCGCCGGATGCGTAATTCGCAAACACCGGCGCGCCTGCGGATCCCGCAATCAGGTAGAGAACTACTGCGAGTGTTCCGATGCGCCATCCGAAGAGCACCGCCGGCAGAATAACTGCAAACGTCTGAAACGTGATCGGCACGATGTCTTCGGAAACCACCTTCACAGGCCCGAGCGCGCCGAGCACGATGAGTGACAGCAGAGTCTTCATTAACGTGTCCTGCCACACGGCCGGACTCAATCGCAAAATTCCCTTCAGCATATCAGCGTTTGTCGAGCATGAAGTCAATGCCGGACTGAATCTGCAGCTCCTGGTTGCTGCGGTCCGTATCAGCCACCTTTCTCTCCGGATCGATTGTGATTGATGCAATCTGTTCGATCGGATAATTGACAATCACCGTATAGTCCACGTCCACCCATTTCCAGTCGGTGAGTACCTCGCGTGTGCCGGTGTAATTGCCTTTTGGTTTTTCACCGCGCATAAGATCGAGTGGCACGTAGTAAAGTACTTTGTTCCCATCGCGCAGCGTGAGTTCCATTTCCACCGGCATCGGCATTTCGCCTTTGCGGGTGAGTGCGATGCCTGTTTTGCCTCCGCCGCCTACTACTTGTGTCACGGCATAGTCAATGGTCTTGGTGGTATGCACGAAATACTCATTGTACCAGTCGAGCACCATGCCGCTTTCGGTTTCCATCACACGCAGAAAATCTTCATCGGTTGGATGTTTGAATTTCCAGGTGTCGAAATACTTCAGCATGCCGCGGTCAAACGCATCGCGACCGATGAGATATTCCAGCTGTGCGAGGTAGACTTCGCCTTTGTTGTAGGAAGCGACACCGAACGCGCGGTTCGTGACGAAATGATCGGCGTGGGTGTCGAGGGCTTCTTCCTTGCCGTCCCTCACGATTTCAAGATACCCTTCGTAGGCATTCGAATGGTCACCGGGCATGCCACCGCCGGTGAAGAGATAATCCATGCACTCCGACGAAGCGTAGCTGGTGAAGCCTTCGTCCATCCAGGAGTACAGACTTTCATTCGTGGCGAGAATTCCCTGGTACCACGAGTGCACTGCTTCGTGCACCGTCACACCGACGAGACTCGGCAGTTTTCTGTTGCCGGTGATCAGTGTGGCCATGGGATATTCCATGCCACCATCGCCGCCCTGTATCACGCTGTATTGGGGATAGGGGTATTTGCCGAAGCGGTTGCTGAGGAATTGAAACGCCTTTACTGTTTTGTCGCGCAGCTGCTTCCAGTTTTCGGCGTAAGCAGGATCATTCTGATAAAGAAAATGCAAAATCGGTCCATCGGGAACCTGCGCCGTTTCATGCACATAGTCCGGGTCAGCGCCCCACACGAAGTCGTGCACATTCTGCGCCTTCCAGCGCCAGGTGAGGTTCGGACCATCCACTTTTTTCATCTTCATTCCGGCAGTTTCATAGCCCTTGCCGATTTCTTCCGGATTCTGAAGAATGCCTGTGGCTCCCATGGAGTAGTTCTTATCGATGGTGATGTTCACTTCAAAATCGCCCCACACGCCGTGGAACTCGCGTCCGATGTATGGATTCGGATGCCAGCCGCGCGCATCGTATTCGCAGAGTTTCGGATACCACTGGCTCATGCTGTAGTCAATGCCTTCAGCGTTAGTGCGGCCCGAGCGACGAATCTGTAAGGGTACTTGTCCTTCAAATTCCATTTCAAACACCGCCTTTCCTCCCGGAGGAATCGGTTTGTCGAGCGCTACTTCGAGTATGGTTTCATTCTCGGAATAGGTGAGTACACGGCCATCGTACTTCAGGCTCTTCACGCGCATGTATCCCTGCTCATTCGGAGCAAGCTCAGCGATGCGTCCACCCACGCGCGGATCCGGATCATCAATCCACCGCGACCGCACATCCATCGCGCTGCCGGGTTGAAACGCGTTGAAGTACAGGTGATAGAATACATGGGTCAACGCCTCCGGGGAATTGTTGGTATAGGTCAACACCTGCTTTCCGGTGTACTTATGCGTGATGTGATCCATCGTCACATCCATCACATAATTCAACCGCTGCTGCCAGTAACCCTGCGCCCCGGCCACCATGCCCATCAAGGCAATCAAAATCAAACTTGCTTGTCTCATCCTATTCATAGTATCTATTCTCCATTCTCCATTCTCCATCCTCCATTCTCCATTCTCCATTCTCCATTCTCCAGCATCCAGCATCTAGTATCTAGTATCTAGTATCTAGTATCCGCCCTCCGAAGTTTACCAGATCTTTCCCTCATCATCCATCCACTTCCCCTGCACTTTCAGTGCCTGCTCGAGGATGTCGCGCACGCAACCGCGTCCGCCGCCATAGGGTGAAATGTATTCACTTACGGCTTTTATTTCCGGTGCCGCATCGGCGGGACAAACGGCCAGACCGACTTTCTTCATCACGTCGTGATCGGGAATGTCATCGCCCATGTAGCACACATGTTCGGCGTCAATGAAATGCTCAAGCAGGAACGAATTGAGGGCACTCATTTTGTTTGACGAACCGAGGAAGACATGCTCCACGCCCAATGCATCAAAGCGCTTCTGCACGCCGATGCTCCTGCCACCGCTGATGATGGCGATGAGAAATCCTTTTTTCACAGCGAGCTGCACAGCGTATCCGTCGCGCACATTCGCAGTGCGCATTTGCTCGCCTTCTGCCGTGAGGTATACGATGTTGTCGGTGAATACGCCATCCACATCGAAGATGAATGTGCGGATGTGACGAAGCTTTTCTTTATAACTGCTCATTCGCGGACTTGTCCTGAATTAATTGGGTAAAATAACGGTAGAGGTTGGCGAGTTCGCGTTCATCGCGCAGCATCTCGAGCTGGCGCATAATGGTGCGGGTGTCCTTGCGTCGCGCCGGACCGGTTTGCGCCATGGCCGGAGGCATCACCTGAATCTTCTTGGCCGTCTGAAGGATCAGCGGATGCAGCATATCGAACGGGATTTTTGCTTCTGCAGAAATCTGCTCCGCAATGCGGTACAGGTGATTGGAAAAATTGCATGCAAACACCGCAGCCAGATGCATCTTCATGCGGTGTTCAGGCGTGGTGACCTGAATCTTCGAACCCAATGGTTCGAGTAGTTTCACCAGGGTTTCTGCGGTGCCGTACAATGCGCCCTCCACGAGAAAAGGCACCTGCGCGTAGTTGATATTATGTCCGGCTGTGAGCGATTGCAGCGGCCAGATCACGCCGCGGTTGGAATGCGAAATCGCATCACCGGGCAGCGAGCCGCTTACATGCACCACCAGCGGTCCCTCCGGAACTTGAGCGGATACCGCAGCTACCGCATCATCTGCCACCGCGAGAAGAATGAGGTCGCACCCTGTATCGTTCAACGAATGCACTGCGCGCAGACTCAGCGCCTGACAAAACTTCTGGAGCTTTTCGTGATCACGTCCCCACGCCACCGGCACATCGTGCCCCGCCTTGCGAAGCATTTTCACGAAGTGCCAGGCTGCATTTCCGGTTCCCGCGATACACACCTTCATGCCACGAAGGTAATGGACGTTCGCCACGTTCCCGGTATGACCTATTTTCGCGGCATGTCGGCAGCTACCACCATTCATCTCATCACGCCCACCCGCTGGAAGGACTATGAACTTCTGGATTGCGGTGATTTTGAAAAGCTGGAGCGGTTCGGGGAGTTTGTGACGATTCGTCCTGAACCTCAGGCGGTATGGGCAAAGCGCCTGCCTGATTCGGAATGGAAGCGCGCCGCGCATGTGCGGTTTGTGCAAAAGGGAAGCAACAGCGGCGAGTGGGAGCGACGGAAGCACATGCCCGATCAGTGGAAACTGAAGTATACGCTGCCGTCGGGAAATGACATCGTGTTTCGATTGGGTCTTACCTCTTTCAAGCATGTAGGCATATTCCCCGAACAGGCTGCCAACTGGGATTACATCACAGATGCTATCGGTGAAATGGGCCTTCAAAAACCCAAGGTACTGAATCTCTTTGCCTACACCGGAGGCGCATCATTGGCTGCTTGTGCCGCCGGTGCGGATGTCACCCACGTGGACAGCATTAAGCAGGTAGTGACATGGGCGAATGAAAACAGGCAACACAGCAACCTCGGTGAAATACGCTGGCTCGTGGAGGATGCGCTCAAATTTGTGCAGCGCGAAGTGCGCCGAGGCAGCAAATACCACGGCATCATCCTCGATCCTCCCGCCTACGGACATGGACCGAAAGGGGAAAAGTGGAAGTTGGAGGAGCAGATCGCTGAGATGATCAACGGCGTTTTGCAACTGCTCGATCCCGATCATCATTTTCTGATTTTGAACGCCTACAGCCTCGGACTCTCCAGCCTGATTATCGAGAATCTGCTCATGGATTTTGCGGGTAAAAACCTCTCGGTGGGTGAGCTCTATCTCAACGCGAAAAGCGGAGTGAAACTGCCGCTGGGTGTGTACGGACGAATACTCAAGGCATGAAGCAGAATCCCACCTTGCGCGCTGCATTGCACCGGCTTAAGCCACAGCTTCGCGAAAAATTCGGAGTAACGCGCATCGGGTATTTTGATTTTTACATCGATCATCATCACAACCAGCGTTGTGAACTGAATATTCTGGTGGAACTGGAAAAGCCACTGGGATGGAATTTTTTCTCGCTCAAAGAATTTCTGGAACGCCGCCTCGGAATGTCCATTGACATCTGCACTCCCAATGCGCTTCGCCCTGCACTGCGTGATGAAATTCTCTCCCAAACGGTGTATGCATGAAAAGAGCACAGCACATCCGGTTTGATTTCTACATTGCTGAAATGGCGAAAGCCGCAGAGCGTATACTGGAGTATGCGGGAGACATTTCCTACAATGAATTCAATACGAATTCACTGATCCGCGATGCGGTGATCCGCAATTTTGAAATCCTCGGCGAATCGGTGAAGCACATTCCATTCTCGTTTCAGAAGCAATACAAGCAGATCCCCTGGTCGCGGATGTATGGACTCCGAAACTTCATCGTGCATGAGTATTTTGACGTGGACGATGAAATTCTCTATGCCATCATTCACACGGATCTTCCGAGAAACAGGGCCGACCTGCAAATGATTTCATCGCGTCTTGCAGCCAATCCGGAACTCGCTCAGCCACGTCCGCGCGGAAGCAGACCAAAGGGGGCGTAGTTTTGTCTCATGAGAATTTCCGTACTCGCCTTTCTGGGAATGGCGCTGCTCGTCGCAGGCTGCAATTCCAACGACAAACGCAGTGAACGTATCGAACAGATGATAGCACACTCCAAACTGGCAAGCGATCCGCACACCTGGTCGAAGCCCAACGATGCCCGTGTCACCCGTCTGCACTGGGATGCAGAAGTGGACATGAAGGCGCACGTGATTCAGGCAGTAGCCACATACAAGGTGCGCAATCTCACCAATACGAAAGAGGTCATCTTCGATATGAAGGGGCTGAATGTGTCGGAAGTGAGGGTAAATAACCAGATCTCCACATACACCATAGGTGAGTCGCGCCCTTACATCGGTGAGTCGCTTGCCGTGCCGATTCCTGAGGATTCCTGCGAGGTGGCGATTCACTATTCTACCTCACCTGATGCCGCTGCATTGTTGTGGGTGGATGGGGAGAAGCCATTTCTCTTTTCGCAGTCACAGGCTATTCTTGCCCGCACCTGGTTGCCTTGCCAGGATAGTCCGGGTGTGCGCATTCCATACACGGCAAGGGTAAAAGTAGACCCGGCATTAATGGCGCTGATGAGCGCAGAAAACCCGCAACAGAAATCTCCGGACGGCGTGTACACATTTCGCATGGAGCAGCCTGTGCCCAGCTACCTGATGGCACTTGCTGTGGGTGATGTATCATTCCGCGAAATTGGCCCGCGCACGGGAGTATACGCCGTGCCCGAAGTGGTGGATGCCGCAGCGAAAGAGTTCGAGGATGTGGAGGCCATGGTGACTGCAGCCGAAGAACTCTATGGTGATTATGCCTGGGGACGCTACGATCTGCTTGTGTTGCCCGCGGCATTTCCGTTTGGCGGTATGGAAAATCCGCGCCTTACGTTTGCTACTCCAACTATTCTCGCCGGTGATAAATCGCTGGTGTCACTCGTGGCGCACGAACTGGCGCACAGCTGGAGCGGCAACCTCGTCACCAACTCCACATGGAATGACTTCTGGCTGAATGAGGGCTTCACCGTGTACTTCGAAATGCGCATTATGGAAGAGGTATTTGGAAAAGACCGCAGCGAAATGCTCGCATTGCTTGCGCGTCAGGACCTCGACGCATCCCTGGCTTCCTTGCCGGCAGAAGACACGCACCTGAAGCTCGCGCTAAATGGACGTGATCCGGACGATGGCATGACCGACATCGCCTACAACAAGGGATACTTCTTCCTCCGCGCCATTGAAGAGCTCACCGGACGTGAGCGGTTCGATGCGTTTCTGAAAAACTACTTCCAGTCGCACGCATTCAGCGTAATGGATACCGAGCAGTTTCTTTCACTGCTGCAATCCGATTTGCTTTCTAAAGAGGAATATGCATCACTGCGTGTAGATGAATGGGTTTACGGACCAGGCTTGCCCGACAATGCGCCGGGAGTGAATTCCGCTCAAATGCAAAAGGTGGATGAGCTCGCCATCAGGTGGACCAAGCTGCGAGAAACGAATGCCATTCCCTGGAACAGCTGGACCTACCAGGAGCGCTACCGCTTCCTTTCGCGCGTCGAAGATTTCTCTTCGAAGGATATGGCTGATCTCGACGCCGCATTTGCAATTACGCAGAACACGAATTCAGAAGTGCTCTTCAAATGGCTTGAGCTGAGTATTCTCAGAAAGTACGAGCCGGCGTATCCTCAGGTAGAGAAATTCCTCTGCGAAGTGGGCCGTCGGAAATTCGTTCTGCCGCTGTTCGAAGCCATGGTGCAATCCGGTCAGACCGACATGGCGCGTCGGATTTATGAAAAGGCCCGTCCGGGATACCATGCAGTGACTGCAGGTTCCGTGGATCAGCTGCTTGCTGAAACCAAGTAAATGCGTCGCTGATTTATCGGATGAGGGTCACATGACCTTCGAATTCCTTGCGCTCTCCGGTTGATTTGGAAGCGACTTTCGCGCGCCAGAGGTATACTTCGTTTTGCCCGAAATACTCGCCACTGTCGCGATAGTCGCCAAGCCATGGAACATTGGGATCCGTGGTTTCAAACAGGATGTCACCCCATCGGTTGAACACCTGAAGCAGAAAGCGATTTTCATCAATATCTGCTCCGTAGAAACGGAACACATCGTTGATGCCGTCGTTGTTCGGTGTAAACGCATTGGGAATGTAATACTGGAAGATGTCGTTGATGATGATCGGAGACAGCAACACATCCGTGCAATTGTTCACGTCAGTGACAGTGAGCTGGATCGGATACTCTCCTCCTGTGCCGATCGGGAACCAGAATTCCGGATTCTGTTCGGTCGAAAATCCCAGAATATTCGGGTAGTTGAAGAGCCATTGCCACTCCGCAATGCTTCCCTCAGATGCGTCCTGAAAGAAGATGTAGGTGTCATTTGCATCGGTAGGATAGGGCGAAAGGGTGAACTGCGCTACGGGTGGATTCCAAGAGGTCAGGTAGTCCGGTAATTCCAGACTATAGTTGCATCCAAGCGGGGATATGAGCAGCAATGAAACGTCATAGATGCCCGGTGAATCGAACAGATGTGTGTATTCAGGCTGATTCTGCAAGGTAGTTCCATCGCTGATCTGCCATGTGCTGTTCTGGTACAACGAAGAATCTGTGAGAATGACCAGATTGAACGGCTCAGGCCAGCAGGCCTCGGTGGTATCAGCCTCAAACTCCACAATTATATTTGGCTCCACGAATACGTTGAAGCACTCCTGAATGGAATAGCCGCAGGCGTCGATGACTTCCAGGCAAGCCACTCCGCTGAGTTCGGGGTTGAAAGAGGCATTTTCCGCACCACTCAGCGGTGTTCCGTTGTAAGTCCATTCATAGGTAAACGGTGCTTGTCCGAATTGCAAAGCGATCAATTCCATATTCAAATCGCCGAGGTAACACATCGAAGTGTCATCAGCAATGGTTATCTCCGTTGGCAATGCCTGATTGATTGTCAGTTCCGAGAACGTCTCACAATCCTCGAAGGCCACGGTGTAGGTGTACACTCCGGGCTCATTCACCATCGGATCATAAGCTCCTGAGGCCATCACCGCGCCACCCGGGTCAGTCCATTCTCCGGTGGTTACAGGTGTACCCAGAAGTTCGTCGAACATCTCAAATGGCGCATCCGTGCTGCAGATCTGAATGGTGTTGCTCAGTCCCGGGTCTCCAAGGGGATCGATAC
>JBKDGH010000094.1:0-23685 GCA_046336655.1 Flavobacteriales bacterium
CCACGACCAGCGCGGCGTTCAGGAAGGGCTCAACGCAGTGATCATCAACTCCGGATTCATTATTGGTCCGGGTGACTTCGGGCGAAGCAGTGCAGCCATGTTTCAGCGCATTTACCGCGGTGTGCCATTTTATCCCCCGGGGGGAACTGGCTTCATCAGCGCATCGGATGTCGCACGGGTAAGCGTCGAGTTGCTCGCAAAGGAACAGTTCGGTGAGCGTTTCATTGCAGTTGCCGAAAACCGGTCGATGAAGGAGGTCTTCTCTCTGGTCGCTGCAGCACTCGGAAAACCCGTTTCAACAAAAGAAGTGACCATGCCCATGCTCTGGACTGCGCTCATCGGCGAACAACTCAGGGAGTGGCTGACAGGTAAGAAAGCGCTGGTGACAAGGGAAATTATCCGGAATATGCAAGGGACTCATACGTTTAATAATGAAAAACTGAAACGCATAACCGGTGAGCGCTTTCAGTCCGTTGAAGATGCGGTAAAGCGCAGCGCGCAGTTATTCCTTGAGCTTGTCAGGAAGAATTGATACAGCGCCGGCCTGATCACCCGCGAGCATCACACTTAATCTCCTTAATACTTCCTCCTCCATAGCCATCATGTGTTCCGGATCGCGGTGATAAATCATAAGGCTGTGCGTGTATTCCTCCTCGGTAACACCATGCTTCTGAAACACCTGAATGTAGTAGGCTGCGAGCTCATCGCGGGTCACGTCCCTGAACTTGACCGAGTAAGTGCCTTCCAGCAAACGGATATCTGTAAGCAGCGCCACGAATTGCTCCTCTGGCATGGGCGGTAGCTCCTGCTCACTGGCTCCGCCGCAGGAAGCCAACACCAGAAAGACGATATAGAAAATGCGCTTCATCGGTTGAAGTGCAGTCGCATTCCACGTGAAGATTCATCAAACTGACCGTCGGTGTACACCAGGTTGCCATTGACAAAGGTCTTTTTCACTGAGCTGCTGAACAGATGACCTTCAAACGGCGACCAGCCGCATTTGTAAAGCAGTGATTCACGCGTAACCAGTGACGGTGCATTCATATCCACCAGCACCAGATCGGCGTAGTAACCTTCACGCACATAACCGCGACGGTCAATAGCGAACATGTCGGCTACATTGTGCGCCATTTTCTGAGGTACCATTTCAAGCGGAAACGCCCCTTGCTTCACAAGATCCAACATGGCTACCAGCGCATGCTGCACCAGTGGTCCGCCTGACGGACATTTCGCGTATTTCTCCTGCTTCTCAGCCCAGGTGTGCGGCGCGTGGTCAGTGGCAATCACATCAATACGACCGTTGCGCACCGCCTCACGGATAGCTTCTCTGTCGGTTGCCTTTTTCACTGCAGGGTTCCACTTAATGAGCGAGCCCTTCTTTTCATAGTCCGCATCAGTGAACCACAGGTGATGGATGCACGCTTCCGCAGTGATTTTCTTTTCACTCATCGGAATGTCATTGCGGAAAAGGAATGTCTCTTTCTCTGTGGAGATATGGAGAATGTGCAGACGAGTGCCGTGCTTTTCAGCAAGCTCCACCGCAAATGCAGACGACGCATAGCAGGCCTCTTCATCGCGGATTACCGCGTGCATCGCCATGGGAATATCCTCTCCGTAATGCTCCCGGATGCGGGCGGCATTGGCCTTCACCATCGGATCGCTCTCGCAGTGAGTGGCAATCAGTGTTTTCACTTCCCTGAAAATCGCATCAAGTGCCTGTGGGTCATCTACCAGCATATCGCCGGTAGAAGATCCCATGAATATTTTCACCCCACACACCTTCGCCGGATCTACCCGTAGCAATTCGTTCAGGTTAGTGTTGGTGGTTCCCATGAAAAACGAGTAGTTCGCAAGCGACACCTCAGACGCACGCGAATACTTCTGCTCGAGCAGTTCAATCGTCACCGCACTGGGCACCGTATTGGGCATTTCCATGTAGGAAGTGACGCCCCCGGCCACAGCGGCTTTTGCCTCAGTGTACAACTCACCCTTGTGGGTCAGTCCCGGCTCCCGAAAGTGAACCTGATCGTCAATGGCTCCCGGAAAAAGGTGAAGTCCCCTCGCGTCAATCACCCGGTGATTTCCCTCGCGAATGTGATCTGCAATCTGTGAAATAAACGCACCGTCTATCAGGACATCCTTGACTGTGGCTTGCCCTTCGTTAACCAGCGTAGCCTGCTTAATGAGAATCATATCGAATAGTAAAAATAAATTTGATCACAGTGGCCGCACCTTTCAGCAGGTGGGGCAGATTATTTACCAAAACGCATTTTCAGCACTCCCACGAATGCCTCCTTGAAAATACCCATGGACATTTTACTTGTGCCGAACTGCCTGTCAGCAAAGCGTATCGGCACTTCCACAATCCGGAATCCCAGCTGCTTGGCCCTGTATTTCATTTCAATCTGAAAGGCGTATCCGATAAAACGAATCGCATCGAGATCGAGTTTCTCAAGCACCTTCCGCGTATAACAAACAAAGCCTGCGGTAGCATCTTTCACGCCCAGGCCGAGAACAGTATTTACATAGATACCTGCGCCACTGCTCATGGCAAGGCGGTGCCACGGCCAGTTCTCCACGCCTCCGCCTTTTACATAACGCGAACCTACAGCCACATCGCCTTTGCCGCTTGCGCAAGCATCATGCAGCCTCACGAGGTCGTCCGGATTGTGTGAAAAATCGCAGTCCATTTCAAAGATGAAGTTGTACTGCCTGGCAAGAGCCCATTTGAACCCCGCGATATACGCAGTGCCCAGACCGAGCTTGCCACTCCGCTCGAGGATATGCAGTCGCTCGGGAAATTCGGGCATCAGGCCCTTCACGATACTTCCCGTTCCATCCGGTGAACCATCATCCACGATGAGCAAATGAAAAGGAACAGAAAGAGAAAAGACCTTGCGGATCATGTTCTCTACATTCTCCTTCTCATTGTAAGTAGGTATGATCACCAGGCTATAGCTCACCGGAGTGGATTTTGGTCAAAGATAACGGGAGAAAATCAGGCCTCTGTTAATTCGTGTGTACGGATGAACTCCTTGGCCTTCTCCACCATGTTTCTGGAACCGATGAAAAGGGGCACGCGTTGATGCAGTGCCTTCGGCTGAATATCGAGAATCCGCGACTGTCCGTCACTTGCTTTGCCACCAGCCTGTTCCACGATATACGCCAGAGGATTGCACTCGTACTGCAGGCGCAGCTTTCCATCCGGCGATTTGGTCGTTCCCGGATAGATGTAAATCCCACCCTTAATTAGGTTGCGGTGAAAATCAGCCACAAGAGAACCAATGTACCGAGCGCTGTATGGTCTTCCGGTTTTCTTGTCCGATTCCTTGCACCAGTTCACATAAGCCTGCACACCAGCACCGCACAGGTTCAGGTTGCCTTCGTTGATGCTGTAGATGGCGCCGTCCTCAGGAATACGCATATCCGGATGTGAAAGACAGAACTCGCCAATGCTTGGATCCAGGGTAAAGCCGTTTACTCCGTGGCCGGTAGTATAAACCAGCATCGTGCTGCTTCCGTAGATCACATATCCCGCTGCCACCTGATCGGATCCTTTCTGAAGAAAATCGTTCACATTGGCCATGTCGCCCACGCTGCTCGTTCTCCGGAAAATAGAGAAGATAGTTCCGATGGATACGTTCACATCAATGTTGGAAGAGCCATCGAGCGGATCGAAGAGAATGACATACTTTGCCTTCTTGCAATGCTCGAGGTCAAATGCGTGATACGTCTCCTTTTCTTCACTGGCCAGGCCACAAACCTGTCCGCCCCACTTCACCGCATTGAACAGCGCATTGTCTGAGAACACATCCAGCTTCATCTGGCTTTCGCCCTGCACATTAGTGGTGCCCTCTGCACCCAGAATATCCTGCAATCCGGCCTTATTTACCTGATGATTGATAATCTTCGAAGCGATGCCGATATCCGCAAGCAACCGGCTCAGATCGCCGGAAGCGTAGGGAAAATCGGCCTGACGTTCCATGATGAATTCACTGAGTGTGACGAAGCCGGCCATGGAGCAAAGATAAGGCGGGCGGAAGGTATCATTCGTAGCTATGAACCAACTGGCATACAAGCCATTTCCACCTTGCATTCCATTTGACCGCAAATCAAAAAATCCCCCCCCGCAATCGCAAAGGAATAATTATGTTTGTATGAGCATTAAAATTGTACGTCATGCTGAGATCAGTTATACCCATTTCATGTGCGCTTTTGACGCTGAATGCATTTGCTCAGATCGACATCGGAAGCCGTGTTAAAAACAAAGTCAACCAGCGCGTCGAACAAAAGATCGATCAAGGGATAGACAAGGCCCTCGATAATACCGAGGAAGAAGCAGAAAAAGCAGTCAAGGGGGATAAGGACGCCAAAAAGGGGAAGTCCGGAAATGACGGTGAAAACGCCTCTTCAGACGAAAAATCCAGCAGCCCTGAGAAAGTACCCACTGCTCCGGAAAAAGCGACACTGAAGACGTATGGGAAATTCGATTTCATTCCCAGCGAAATAGACTACCAACACACATACATCAGGCCACAGACCGATGCATTTTTGAAGAAAGTGAAATTCAACATCACTCTGGGATGAAAGGAGGTCTTAGAATACTCTGCCTGTTTCTCATGATATTTCTATTGCTCCCGAGCATGGCAAAGGCCCAGAGTGACACCTGGTGCGATTCAATCGCCCGCAGCGTGCCGCGTACTATAAGCACAGACCTTCCCATACTAGTCAGCTACTTCCAGCGCTACGCGGAATCCGAACGCGCACTAGCCCGCATGTTCTTTACTTGGATGACAGAGCATGTGTCGTACGATGACGAAGCTTACAACAAAGGAGCCTTTAAGGATTGCTCGGCTGAAGCAGTATGGACATTCAGAAAAACAGTTTGTGCCGGATTTGCTGAGCTTTTCGCTGAGCTTTGTCGGACTGCAAATATGGATTGCATAGTCATAACAGGCTACTCGAAGGGGTTTCGCCACGTGAATGGCAGAGCTGTGTTGGAACCCGACCACGCATGGAATGCAGTGTATGCAGATGGCAAGTGGATGCTCGTGGATGTAACCTGGGGTCAGGGTTATGGTGAACTATCAGAACACGGTCTCAAGTCCATCAAAATGTTCGATCCGTTCTGGTTTGATACACCTCCCGACGCATTTATCTTTACTCATCTACCAGAGTCAGGAAAGGAAGAAATGCAGTTTCTCAAAACTCCTGTAAGCCTTTCCGAATTTAACTGTCTGACCATTCATCAAGCTTCCGAGCTTCTGAACGCAGAAGTCAACCGCTCCAGACTAGACGCGTGCCGCAAATAACGGAAAACTGTGATTACCCGGATAGTTGAGTATCTTTCATTAACTTTCCTTTTAATGGAATGTCATTACTCTCAATCTTAACCGAAACGCCATGTCAGAACACCACATCCCGGACGGACTCTCTCACGAGATCTATCAACTGTATGAAGGCGGACATACCACCGAGGAAATCCGAGCGCGGCTGCTTGCCAGACATCTGGATGGCGTGTTGGTCGATGAGATGATTTACACGGTGCGCGAAATGCGTCAAAAGCGCCGCCGAAGCCGAGGAATGATCTTTTGCGGGATTGGTGCCGTGGTGCTCGTGTCCGCATTTCTCATCACGTTCATTCTGCACAATCTGAACATGGACACGGGCATTGCGCTGTACGGCCTTACGACCCTTGGCGTCACGCTGCTCTTTATCGGAATGATCTTCTTCTTCGGGTGACTACATCACCACGTTGACGATCCGCTTCGGCACTACGATTACCTTCTTTGGCGCCTTGCCCTCGAGGTATTTGGCGGTGCCTTCATGCTCCATCACGGCCGCAGTCACCTGCTCCTGACTCCAGTCCACTGGCAGCGACACAAAGAAACGGGTCTTGCCATTGAACGATACCGGATAATCGAATGACGATTCGGTCAAATACGCTTCATCAAACGCCGGCCAGGGAACTTCTGTGATTGAAGCCGAGTGTCCGAGCTTTTCCCAGAGTTCTTCAGCCATGTGCGGAGCATACGGCGAAAGCAACACACACATCGGCTCGAGCACCGCACGCTTGTTGCACTGCAGCTCGGTCAGTTCATTCACCCCGATCATCATCGTGCTCACCACGGTATTCCAGGAATAGCGGTTCAGGTCTTCGGTGACTTTCTTAATCGTCTTGTGCAGCGTCTTTAATTCCTCCTTCGTCGGCGCATCATCGGATACTGCAAAGGCATTCGACTTATCATGAAACAGGCGCCAGAACTTGCGCAGGAAATTGTATACCCCGTTGATGCCCTTGGTATCCCACGGCTTACTCTGCTCCACCGGACCGAGGAACATCTCATAGCAACGCAGGGTGTCGGCACCGAATTTTTCCACCAATTCATCCGGCGTTTGCACGTTGAATTTCGACTTGGACATTTTTTCGATTTCGCTGAACGATCTGAACAGCATTCCATCTGTCGGCTGTGCCCAGCCATTTAGCTTACCAGTCCACAATCGGCCATCAAGAAGGATGTTCCCATTCGAGAGAACAAACGCCGCATCCTTAAATGATTCAACTCGACTCAGGGCCCAAACATCCACATTTGACCTGTCAACTAAGGAGATTGGAACATTTACTGGTGTGTAGGCTGATTGTTCACTTACACTCATTCTTTCATAAATCTCACTTGAAATGTAAATCACCTTAGTTTCACCAAAATTCACTTGCACGGCACCTGTCTCGTCCCATCCTAGAAAGACATTAGACCTAATCTTGTTCATATAAATCTTTTCCGAAACACCCGTAATCATCCCCTGATTGATCATCTTCTTAAACGGCTCATCGAAACCGATGTATCCGAGGTCGAAGAGGACCTTGGTCCAGAAGCGGGAATACAGCAGGTGTCCGGTGGCGTGCTCGGCACCGCCCATGTACAGGTCTACCTGTCCCCAGTATTCCACCTTATCGCGTGAGGCAAATTCACCCGGATTGTTCGGATCCATGTAGCGCAGAAAATACCAAGACGATCCTGCCCAACCCGGCATGGTGTTGTATTCGCGGCGATAAAGTCTGCCGCCTGATTCTTCATTCAACCTCACCCCCGGCCCCTCTCCAAAGGAGAGGGGTGACCTATCCGAAATATTGTTCACAGAATCAACCGTTCCTTCAGACTGCCTTGCCTTCAGCCGCTGAATTGTATTCTTAAGAACAGAAAGAACATGATCCTGACGCTCAAGGACAGCATCGTTAGAGAATCGAATTACTTCAAAATGCAATTCATGCTCTAAAAACGCCTGCCGTTGATCATCACGCACCCGAACTTCGGAAGTGAGATGAACGAGCCCGTCAATTTCTACAATCAGCTTTAACTCCAGGCATACAAAATCCGGGATAAAAGGCCCTACGATATGATGCCTGCGAAATTTGACTCCTTCCACTTTCCTATCACGAACCAGTTCCCAAAATTTCTCTTCCGCAGGCGTAGGATTACTTCGCTGTTCTATTTGAATACCTCTGAGCTTAGAATACTGTCCTTCTGAAACTGTCTGCCAAGAAAATCCAGCTTCGCTGTCCGCGGCCTTTTCCCCTGAAAGTCCAGCGTCTGTCTCTCCCCTCTCCTTTGGAGAGGGGTCGGGGGTGAGGTTTTCAGTGCCTGAGTTGATACTCCTCATGCCGGGTGCGTACTCCCACCCGACAGCCCTGGCCAGCGGCGGCTCACCGTCTTCCGTGGGCAGGTATTTATCGACAGGTGGAAGCGTAACCGGCAACTCGTCATCCGGAACAAGCCGCGGCACTTCATCCTCGAAATACACGGGAATAGGCTCGCCCCAGTAGCGCTGGCGACTGAATACCGCATCGCGCATGCGGTAGTTGACTTTGCCTTCTCCGATTCCGCGCGATTCAATTTCGGCGATCACTTTTTTCATCGCCTGCTTTCCGCTCAGCCCGTTGAGGAAATCCGAGTTCGTAAGCACCGCGTCTTTAGAAGTCTCCGCCCTTTCACTCAGGTCCGCACCTTCAAAAATCGGAGGTATGGCAAGGTCGAATTTTTTTGCAAAATCATAATCGCGCTGATCGCCGGCAGGCACTGCCATCACGGCGCCCGTGCCATATCCCGCGAGCACATATTCTCCGATCCACACCGGCACCTTATTTCCGGTGAACGGATGAATGGCATAGGCGCCGGTGAATTGTCCCGTGACATGCTTGACATCCGCCTGACGGTCGCGTTCGGTCTTGAGCTTGGCTGCTGCAATGTATTTCTCCACCGCATCGCCGTATTCCGGTGTGGTAATCTGCATCACAAGCTCATGCTCCGGCGCCAGTGTCATAAACGATACTCCGAAAATGGTGTCCGGACGCGTGGTAAACACGTCGATAAATCCCGGGTGTCCGTCAATCGCAAACTGCACACGCGCGCCTTCTGAACGGCCTATCCAGTTGCGCTGAATTTCTTTGATGTTCTCCGGCCAGTCGATCGTTTCGAGACCCGAAAGCAACCGCTCTGCATAAGCGCTGATGCGCATGCTCCACTGGCGCATGAGCTTTTGCTCTACGGGGTGTCCACCGCGTTCACTCACGCCGTCCTTCACCTCGTCATTGGCCAGCACGGTGCCTAATGCCGGACACCAGTTCACCATTGAGTCTGCGAGATATGTCAGGCGGTATTGCATCAGAATGCGCTGCTGCAACTCCTCTGACATACTGTTCCAGTCCGTAGCACTGAATGTGCCATCCCAGTCTGCACTAAATACAAATCCGGTACGGTCCATGCGACGGTGCCACTCCTCATCCACTGCAGCATTCACATTGTAATTCCCATTGTCTTCAAAATGAGCAATGAGCGTATGAATCGGCTCTGCGCGATTGGTGTCGGTGTTGTACCAGCTGTTGTAGATAAGGGAAAAAATCCACTGCGTCCAGCGGTAATACTGCGGATCGCTCGTGCGCACCTCCCGGCTCCAGTCAAAGCTGAACCCGATTTTATCCAGTTGCTCGCGGTAACGGGCAATATTCTGCACAGTGGTTTTCTCGGGATGTTGTCCGGTCTGAATGGCATATTGCTCCGCAGGCAAACCAAAGCTGTCATATCCCATCGGATGCAGCACGTTGAACCCCTGATGGCGGCGGTAACGGGCGATGATATCGGAGGCGATGTAACCAAGCGGATGCCCTACGTGCAGGCCAGCACCGCTGGGATAAGGAAACATATCCAGTACGTAGTATTTCGTGCGGTTATGATCCTCGCGCACCGCATAGGTATTGCGGCTGCGCCATTCCTTCTGCCATTTCTGCTCTATCGCTCTGAAATCGTATTCCATGAGGGGTAAATAAATAGGCCGCAAAGGTAGTCCAATCAACGGATGCAGCGACTCAGCGCGGGATATGGCGGACCTCACTACCGGACAGGATGACACTGCGCAAGCCTTGACCATCGAGGAAGTCAGAATAGAAAATACCCGAGCAGTGGCTTACCGGAAAACCCTCCATCGGCTCACCGCTTAAGCTCGCGAGGTGATAGGACTGATCGGCAAGCGGGAGGCCAATTCGGCCGTCGTTGGCGCCTGCCGGAAACCACTCCGCAGCGCGACCGATTTCGGAGGGCAATTGCGCACCGAACAATCGTTCGCCTGACGCATCGAAGACCTGAATATCCTTGCCCGAAGCAAAGAGGTAATCGGGCTTCTGATCGGCATTGAGGTCATCACACGTCAGAAATGCGGGCTTTCCTGCGGCGTCGGCGATAACCTTCTCCGCGCCGCTTCCGAATTCCACAATGACCAGTTTTCCGTTTTTTCGGACGAATGACACACCGCATGAATTGATGTCAAGCGCGGGACGAATACTGTATCCTCCTCCGTCGTAATCTGCATAGCTTCCTTTTGGTTCCATGCGCAGTTCACCGTTGCGGCGCAACAATACAAGCGGTTTGCCCGAAGGCCAGCAGAGGAGGTAGTCTTCATTGCCCAGGCGGAAGTGATCTATTGCACGGACCGCGCTTTTTGCCTGATAGCCCTTCCAGCCCTTCGTAGTCTTTCCTTCGACGGTGTAATTGAGCACCTGACCATTTTCACAGCCCACAATCAGGCGATAGGTTTTATCTCCGTCGTAATCAGCAACCTTTACCGGACAGCCCGCACCTGACGGGAGCATAATGGGGAATCCGGTGAGATCCTTTCCATTGCGGTCGATGATGTACAGGTGATCACGGGTGTTGAATGCCATCTGCAAACGTCCGTTTTTCAAGACGTCCACCTGATTGACTCCACCCATCACCGGACCTGAAAGCGTGCGGCTCCAGAGCAGCTCACCTTCCGGATTAATGAGATGAATTGCATGCTTCGCATCCTGAACGAGCATTTCACCGTACCCTGTATTGTGATTTTTCACGCGCCAGTAACGCGCAGTAGTCAACGCAGGAAGCGTCACCTTCCATCCTTCAGCAGCCGGCACTTCCTGTGCCGGCTGGACAGCAGCCAGGCCATCAGCGGTGAGTATTCCGGTCCAGATGACATGTTGCCTGTTCGCCCCATTGGCCGTGGTGTGAATAGCCAGCGGCTGCGACTCCCCGCACCACAGTGAAATTACGGGCGGCAGAGCTCCGCTCACACTTCCGCGGCGATAAGACCAGTGCCCGCCTGCAGGCTGCACCGAGCGAATGGCTGAAGCATATTCCGGAGATTTACTCAACGGACTGCCATTCAGTGCGCTGAAATCCCCCTCATTTTCCGCGAGCCAGATGTAGTTGCCGTGCTGGGTGAGATAAGCCGGGCTGGTGAGAATTCCGATGGTGTTGCGCTTGAATATTTCAGGAAAGCGAATGCGGTAAACTGTTCGTGACTCAGAAACCACTGAGTCGCCGAGCAGCGGGCTGAGCATATTCAGGGCATTCAGACTGTCACGGATACCAATAAACCGCACAGCCCGGGTGTGGGTATCGGAAAGCAGCGCATTTCCGCATTCTCCGGATTGCCAGTTGAGGAGTGCCTCCTCCAGATCGCACTGGCATGAATCACTCAGGGCGGGCCAAACTGCACTCCAGAATTTACGGGCATTCTCAGGTTGAATCTGCTCCGCTGCGTTCCAGAGATCCGAGCCGCTTTCATACGACCAGGACTCCATATACACGGTGGTAGCCGGAAGAAAATCCGCAGCACCGAATGATCCTTCGGTTGACAGCGGCATGAGCAGCGAGTCACCGAATGAAAAGCCCGTCATGCCCGTCATGGAAGCGAGATAAGGCATATCCAGTGCCCAGCGCCCATGTGGGGATTTGAGGTACACGTGCACCGGAGCATCTGACGAAGAAACCTTCATGCACTCGGCCAGATAAGGGACCACGTCAGGTTCAGCACCCGCGATAATCGCGCCCTCCATAGCCGAGCGAGCAGATGCGATCAGCAGGCAGTCATCCTTCATGGAATAATGAACTCCGGCCGATGAATGAATTGTGGCGCCCCGAAAATCAGAAGTAGAAAATACCGAATTGCCCCATGCGGCGAAGAGTTCAGCCGGATCGGAAAGTTCATCTCCATGGCGAAGGGGTTGAATCACCACCCATTCATCCGGGCGCGCAATGGCAGGTACTACAAGCCAGCACGGTGCAGTTGCGAGAAGTTCATTCCACTCTGTGGAGTATGCGTGAAGTGAATCGAACAACTGAATGATTCTTCCCGCACCGGAAGCCGCATCACTCCTATCCCAGCCCTCAATGCGTGCGTTCCGGAGTTTGGCATTTCCGAAGGCATAGCGGTCAATCCGGATAATGACATCTGCCGACGTCGAGATAAAAGGCGTGGCATCGCCGGCGCCGCGACGTTGTTTCTGAAGCAGGTAGAACACAACCACTGAGCATGCCAGTGCGGCGCAGAGAAAAACAATACGGATCGCCGGTCGTATCATGTTGACCTGACGAAAGTACCTTTTCGCAACCACATACTAAATTGGGAGTCCAACAGCGTATAAACACCGGAATGTTCACGCAGGCACAGGTGGATGATTCCGTCGGATCAGGCGATTACTCAGAAAGCAACCCGCGTGAAATGACAATCTTCTGAACCTCGCTTGTTCCCTCGTAGATCTGGGTAATTTTCGCATCGCGCATCAGGCGCTCCACGTGGTATTCCTTCACATAGCCGTAACCGCCGTGCACCTGGACTGCTTCAACGGTGTGTTTCATGGCCACTGTCGATGCATACAACTTGGCAATGGCAGAGGCCTGATCGTAGTTGAGGTGCTGATCCTTGAGCCATGCAGCCTTATACACGAGCAAACGGGCTGCCTCAATTTCAGTCGCCATATCTGCGAGCTTAAATGCAATCGCCTGATGTTTGGAGATTTCCTGTCCGAACGCCTTGCGCTCTTTCGAGTAAGCCAATGCGAGTTCGTAGGCACCAGCGGCGATTCCAAGCGCCTGCGCGGCAATACCAATGCGGCCCCCGGAGAGCGTTTTCATGGCGAATTTGAATCCGAATCCGTCTTCACCGATGCGGTTGGCCTTCGGCACCTTCACATCCTGAAACATGAGCGTATGGGTATCACTTCCGCGAATACCCAGCTTATTTTCTTTCGCACCTATGATGAAGCCTTCCATGCCACGCTCCACGATGAGGCAGTTAATCCCGCGGTGACCCTTTCCCGCATCCGTCTGGGCCATTATAAGGTAGGTTGATGCGGATGATCCGTTGGTGATCCAGTTCTTCGTGCCGTTCAGGAGGTAGTAATCTCCCATATCAATGGCAGTGGTGCGCTGCGAGGTAGCGTCCGAACCGGCTTCCGGTTCTGACAGACAGAATGCACCGATCTTCTCTCCTTTCGCAAGTGGAACCAGGTACTTCTGCTTTTGCTCTTCAGAACCGAACGTATCGAGGCCCCAGCACACGAGTGAATTGTTCACGCTCATGCAGACGGATACCGAAGCGTCGATCTTGGAGATTTCTTCCATGGCAATCACATAACTCAGCGTATCCATGCCGCTACCCCCGTACTTCGGATCTACCATCATTCCCATAAATCCGAGTTCTGCAAGCTGGCGGATTTCCTCTGCCGGAAACTTTTGAAGCTCGTCGCGCTCAATAACGCCCGGCTTCAATACGTTCTGGGCAAATTCGCGGGCAGCCTGCTGCACCGCTTTGTGTTCTTCACTGAGTTCGAAATGCATTGTTCGAAGATCTATTGAGTTGGACGGCAAAGAAAAGCCATTTTCGAGTGAAACAACGGACAAGCCCAAAAGGTCATTCAACCTCAACTGACCGATGGACTGCCGCCTTCCCGATATTCGCGCCGAACAAATCAAACACGCGTGCTCAAACATCGCATCATAGGTCTGATGAGCGGCACCAGTCTGGACGGACTGGACATTGCCCTTTGCACCATTTCATGGGACGGTACATCCTGGAGCGGTGCCATTGAATCTGCGGAAACAGTTCGCTACAGCGCAGAGTGGAAGACCAGGTTATCGGCGTCCATGACCCTCAGTGCGGTGGAGTTCGTCGCGCTGGACGCGGAGCTCGGACGGTGGATGGGCGGGCAGGTGCGCGACTTTCTCCTGGAAAAAGGAGCCAATGCAGACTTCGTGGCGTCACATGGCCATACCGTGTTTCATCAGCCGCACAAGGGCTATACCGTGCAGATCGGGAACGGGGCCTCGCTCGCTGCGGCATGCGGACTTCCCGTGGTCTGTGACTTCAGGAGAATGGATACAGCATTAGGCGGACAGGGAGCGCCTCTGGTGCCTGTCGGAGACCGCCTGTTGTTCGGAGAATATGACTTCTGCCTGAACCTGGGCGGTATTGCCAATATCTCCTATGAATTCGGGCATGATCGCCTCGCGTTTGACATCTGTCCGGTGGGTATGGCGCTCGACTACCTTGCGAATAAAGCGGGGATGGAGTATGACCGCGACGGACTGCTCGCCCGCAGCGGACGAGTGAATGCAGCACTTCTCGCCCAACTGAATCAACTTGATTATTACTCCGCTGAGCCGCCCAAATCCCTCGGCCGCGAGTGGTTTGACACCCGGTTTCTGCCGCTGATACAACGTGATGATATTCCTTCGGCAGATCTCCTGGCCACGTGCTGCGAGCATATTGCTGTTCAGACAGGCGCTGTATTGCAAGGCTGGAACGGCAAGGTGCTGGTCACTGGCGGAGGTGCGTGGAATGAGTTCCTCATCGGGAGAATGCAGGCTCACTGCAGTACCTCACTCATAGTGCCTGATGCCCGCCTGGTCAACTTCAAGGAAGCGCTTGTCTTTGCGCTGCTCGGCGCCCTGCGGTGGAATGTATTAGCCAATACCCTGGATACGGTCACCGGAGCGAGCCGCTGTGTTTCCTCGGGAGTAATCTGGATGCCCGGAGAAGCCTCCCCTGCCGGATAGATGAGTACCTTTTCAGAACGTCGGCGCCGGAAAACGCAGTTCAAACTGATGGATATCAGGAGGGAGATGGGAGTAGTTCACGCTGGCCCGATGGTAATCAAGAATCCTCCGCGTAATTCTCAGCCCGAGTCCGGAGCCTTGCGTATTGGCTGAGTTACTTCCGCGAATGAACGGCTCAAACAATTTGCGCTCCTCCTCCTTGGAAAGCGCCTTGCCTGTGTTGGTAATACGCACGATCACTTCATGGGACTGAGACTGATCCACAACAATGTGGGCGCGCTGGTCAGTGGAGTACAGACAGGCATTTCGCAGAAGATTGGTGATGGCCACTTCCAGCAAAGGGCGGACACCAAATACTTCCATGTTTTGATCTTCGTTTTCGTGGCCGATAATTTCAAATCCAAGCTGAAAACGTGGTTCAAACAGGCGCACCTGCTGATGCGAGGAGAAGATGATTTCATCGAGCCGCTCGCGCTTGAAGCGGGCCCGGAAATCCTCGCGGTCCATCTCGGAAAGCAGGAGCAGAGAATTCACCATACCCGATAACTGATACACATTTTGGGTAATGCCCTTGAGAATGCCTTCTGTTTCGGGAGGATAAGATCCTGATTTGATCAGATTTTCGAGCTGAAAAGCAATGCGGGCGAGAGGAGTCCTCAGCTCATGAGATGCATTGGAAGTGAACTCACGAACGGATGCAAACGATTCATCAATGCGCAACAGCATATTGTTGAATGCCGATGCAAGCAACCTGATCTCCCCGGCCTTACCCGACTCTTCAAGCTGCACGCGCAGCTTGTTCGCTGTAATGGTGGTAATCTGCTCCTGAAATTCATCAAGCGGCTTCAGAAATCGCCGGATCACAAAATACGTGGCTACCCATACCAAGGCAGTGCCAAGCAGAAACGTAATAAGCAGCAACACGCGCAGGTAAGCAAGCCGGGTATATCCGTACTTATCCTCTGCCGCAACCAATACATAGTAATCCTGTTTGTCAAAGTCATAAAAGATGCCGAGCATTTCCTTTCCGCCTTCCGATCGGGAAATTCTGCGTTCGTCCTTGAGTCGTTTCAGATCATCGATCTTCCATCGCACCGTAGCATCGTCGATGCTGCTGTAGATCAGCTGGTAATTCGCGTCAAACACAAGCGTTTTCTCATTGTAAAGCCTGTTCACGGTGTTTTTATCAATGAGACGAAGAAGTTCCCTGTCCACTTCATTCACCTCCACAAGGAGCTTTGCAGTAGTCAGCGCCTTCTCACCGAGGCGGTCGTAGAACTCTTCCTTTCTGAATGTAGAAAATGAAAAATAGACGTACGACTCAGCCAAGCCCAGCAGCAGTGAGAACACAACGGATACCCCGACGGCAACCCTGCGTTTGAGTGTCATTCCGCTTCCGTTTTCAAATAGTATCCGAAGCCGGGGCGCGTATGAATGAGTTTCTGTTCAAATCCGCGATCCATTTTCTTCCTCAGGAAATTAATATATACCTCCACGGTGTTAAGGTTCGAGTCCATCACCACTTCCCAGATTTGCTCTGCTATATTCTGTTTGGAAAGCGTTCTCCCCCGTGCGCGGGCAAGAAGCAATAACAGCTGATACTCCTTGGGGGTCAGTTCGATCAGCTTGCCTGCGCGCTTCACCTGCATATTGGTCGCATTGATTTCGAGGTCCCCGATCACAATAAGCTCGCTGGCTCCCTGCGGATGGGCGCCCCTGCGAAGCAGGCTCACTATCCGCAGGTACAATTCATCAAAGTGAAACGGCTTCACGAGATAATCATCCGCGCCTATTGTAAACGCATTGGACTTGTCCTGAATATCTCCGTATGCAGTGAGCATGAGAATCGGCGTAGTCTGATCAGTGATGCGTATCTCGCGGCAAACTGCAAGACCTGTTTTTCCCGGCACGTTGATGTCGAGCAGACAAATATCAAACACATCACTCTGAAAGCGGCTCATGAACCGGTCACCTTCTGCCACGATCTCGCAGGCAATATCCTTAGTCTCAAGGAACCGCACGATCTCGCGGGACAACACCTCATCATCTTCTAACAGCAGAGCCTTAAGCATAGTGTATTGAATTGAGGTGCAAGTTAGTCAAGGCGTCACGGGCATTCGGTGCGTTGTGCTTCCGGCGGTTATATTCGCCGCATGAAAGAGCTTCTGGCGCGCTACGAAAGCAAACGACCCGAGATCGTATTTGAATGGAAAGACCCTTATACGGAAGCAGAAGGCTGGGTAGTTATTAACTCCCTTCGTGGAGGTGCCGCTGGCGGCGGTACGCGCATGCGCGCAGGACTGGACAAGCGGGAAGTGGAATCGCTGGCCAAAACCATGGAAATCAAATTCACAGTAAGTGGCCCGCAGATCGGAGGAGCAAAAAGCGGCATCAACTTCGACCCGCGTGATCCCCGGAAACATGAAGTCCTCGAGCGCTGGTATGCCGTTGTGGCGCCGCTGCTCAAACACTATTACGGAACCGGTGGCGACCTGAATGTGGACGAAATCCATGAAGTCATTCCGATCACCGAAGAATGCGGGATCTGGCATCCCCAGGAAGGTGTATTCAACGGGCACTTTCAGCCCACAGAAGCGCAGAAGGTGAAACGCATCGGCAACCTGCGACTGGGTGTGGTAAAGGTGCTCGAAGACCCTGCCTATACGCCTTCGAAAGAAGGGAAATACAAAGTGGCCGACATGATCACCGGCTTCGGATTAGCGGAAAGTGTACACCACTTTTATGCCCTTTGGGGCGGTGATGTCAAAGGAAAAAAAGTGATTGTGCAGGGCTGGGGCAATGTGGGCGCCGCAGCCGGCTACTACATGGCGCAACTCGGAGCAAAGGTGATAGGCATCATTGACAAATCCGGCGGACTGATCAGGGAAGAAGGATTTTCACCCGAAGAAATCCATGACCTGTTTACCCAACGGCAAGGCAATGCGCTGAGCATGCCCGGTATGCTCCCATTCGAAGAAGTGAATCAACGCATCTGGGATTTGGGAGCAGAAGTTTTTCTTCCGTGCGCCGCATCGCGTCTGATCACCCAGGATCAGGTAACCCGACTGCACCAGGCAGGTACAGAAGTGATCGCCTGTGGCGCTAACGTACCATTTGCCGATCAACAAATCTTCTATGGTCCGATTGCAGAATTCGCCGATGAACATATGAGCGTGATTCCGGACTTCATTGCCAACTGCGGTATGGCGAGGGTTTTTGCGTATCTCATGAGCAATGGAGATATAGAACTCACAGACCGTGCGATTTTTGAGGATACCAGCGCAATTATCCGCGAAGCCCTCCAGCAAACGCGTCAGATCAACAAATCACGCACGGGCATTACCCGCACTGCATTTGAAATCTCACTCAAAAAACTGGTGTAAACAACAACCGATATGCACTTCATCAGCGAACTATTAATCCTTCAGGCTGCACCACCGATGAAGCCATCCATCGATGTGCTGGAGCTGCTGCTGAAAGGTGGTGTGGTGATGATTCCACTCGCGATACTCTCGGTACTCGCGCTGGTATTAATCATCGAGCGCTCGCTGTTTTACGGCCGTCAGCTGAAATACTCCGACGCGACCTACCGCGAGTTCCTTCAGCACATGAGCGCGCGCAACAATGCAGGTGCAACGGCAGTGTGCAACGGGCAGCAGAACAGCTGGGGACGCGTTTTTTCCTATGCCACAACTGACTTCGGAAGCATCGCCGAAATGGACAAGGCCATGGAAGAAGCCGCCGAAGTTGAAGTAGCACGACTCGAGAAGAACCTCAATTACCTGTCCATCATCGCCGGCGTGGCCCCGCTGCTCGGGTTCATCGGAACGATTGTAGGGGTAATCACTATTTTTTACGACATCTCGATTTCACAGGACATCAGCATCTCTGTCATCTCTGAGGGATTATACAAGAAGATGGTCACCTCGGCAACTGGTCTCGTGATTGGCATCATTGCATACGCTGCATACCATCTGTTTCAAAATCAGATTGACAAGTTCGTGAATGCAATCCGCGAACAGTCGCTGAATCTCAAAGTCACACTCGCTTCAAGGAAATAAGTCATGAAGCTGAGCAGAAGAAGCCGCCGGGGTGCTGAAGTAAGCACGCATTCGCTGAATGACATCATGTTCTTTCTGCTGCTCTTCTTCTTGATCATTTCCACCATGGCCAATCCGAACGTGATCAAGGTGCTGCTGCCTGAAGCAAAGGACAATCAGGCGAAGGAAGCGCAGAAGACCCTGCAACTCACAGTGGATGCGGATCGGGTATATTATCTGGATGGAGACAAGCTCACCCCTGATCAGCTCGATCTGCGGTTGCAGGCGCTTTCGAAGACCAATCCGGATCTTACCTGCGCCATCAATATCGAGCGTTCGCTCACAGTTCAGGACCTTGTGGACATCATGCAAATCGGCGCACGGCACAATGTGAAGATGTATCTCAAAACGGCCAAGCCGGCCTGAGTGCTTCACGCGTAGACCGTCGCAAGAATTCTGTGCCGTAAACTTGCGGCTTCATATTTAGTCCTTCATCGTATGGAAATACTGATTCTGGTAGTGTTTGTACTTGGCTATGCAGCCATTGCGGCGGAGCATCCATTGCGTGTAGATAAAGCAGCCACTGCGCTGATAACCGGAGTTTTGTGCTGGACTATTTTAGTGCTGGGAGCGGATGCGGTACCAGCTCACATGGGCACGTATTTCCATGAACTCAATGAGTTTCTCAGCGCATCCGGTGAGCAGCCTCTCGCGCTGGCGGAATTCTTCGACCACCGCCTGCTTCATCATCTGGAAGAAATTGCGGGAATCCTGCTATTCCTGATGGGTGCGATGACTATCGTCGAAATTGTGGATGCGCACGAGGGTTTTCGGGTCATTACCGACCGCATTACCACAAGGAATAAGGTCAAGTTGCTGTGGGTGCTTTCCATTCTCACCTTCTTCCTTTCTGCCGCACTTGACAACCTCACTACCGCCATTGTCATGGTCAGTCTGATTCGCAAATTGATTGCTGATCAGAAAACGCGCTGGTTTTTTGGGGGTATGATTATCATCGCCGCTAACTCAGGCGGTGCGTGGTCCCCGATTGGCGACGTCACCACCACCATGCTCTGGATCGGAAAGCAAATCACCACAGAAAGCATCATCAAAGAGGTCTTTCTGGCCAGCGCGATGAATCTTCTCGTGCCACTTGCAGTATTGTCCTTTATGCTGAAGGGTCAGGTAGAGCGTCCTGTACTTCATGCGGACGACGCCATGAAAATACCTGCGTTCGAGCGCTCCGTGGCATTTCTGATGGGCGTGGGCGGACTGCTTTTCGTCCCGATATTCAAAACAGTCACACACCTTCCACCCTTTATGGGCATCATGTTCAGCCTTGGTGTATTATGGGTGGTCACCGAAATCATGCACGGGAAAAAGATGCAGGAGGATAAATCACATCTCTCCGCACTGCATGCCCTGCGCAAGATTGACATGCCTTCGGTGCTGTTCTTCCTCGGGATTCTGCTCGCGGTATCTGCCCTTCAGGAGGTCGGACACCTTGGCGTGATGGCCCAGTTTCTAAGGGACAAACTCAACAATATCTACGCGATCAATCTTGCCATCGGATTGCTCTCAGCCATCGTCGACAACGTGCCCCTCGTGGCCGCAAGCATGAATATGTACGCCATTTCACCAGCTCTCAGCGGCGATCCATGGCTGGATATGTTCGTGCAGGACGGCCCATTCTGGCATTTTCTCGCTTACGCAGCCGGCACAGGAGGAAGCATTCTGATCATTGGCTCTGCAGCCGGTGTAGCGGTGATGGGACTGGAGAAGATCGACTTCATGTGGTACCTGAAAAAAGTGAGCATCTGGGCGTTGCTCGGATACTTTGGCGGGGCGCTGGTCTACATTCTCGAGATGGTCATTCTGCACAAGGTATAGCATCCCGAATCCGGACTATTAACGCTATAGGTTGAATAAGTCCGGAAAGGCAGTCAGAAAGGGGCGGCAATTTTCAGTCAACTTGCCCGTTCAAGTGATAGTCCGTATCGCCTGTCGCCCCGCTATCTGTAAACCTGCTACACATTATGGATTTTCTCCTTTTCATCAGCACCCAACTGGAAGTCGGAGGTCAGGTGGCCTCAGGAGCCGTGAACCTGCCGGAGTCCGCACCTGAAGAAGGCATCGACTTCATGAAAGAGTTCATCAAAGGGGCGTATATCTACATCCCGCAATTGTTGCTCAGCTTCATCTCCGTGTACATTTTCATCGACCGCACGCTGGCCATCAACAAGGCGCTGAAGGCTGAATCAAACTTCATGTCTAGGATTAAGGAGTACATCCTTCAGGGTAAGCTTGACAGCGCTAAGAACCTGTGCAGCACCACCTATACTCCGGTTGCCCGGATGCTGGAAAAGGGCATCAACCGCATCGGGCACAGCACAGGAGATATTAAGGCCGCTATCGAAAACGTAGGCAAACTGGAGATCGGCAAGCTCGAACGCAATGTGAACTTCCTGGCGACCAGCGCAGGCGCTGCACCCATGCTCGGCTTCCTCGGAACCGTAATTGGTATGGTGGGTGTCTTCAACTCCATTAAAGTGAATGGTCCGGACCTCGCGGCAATGGGCGGGGATATGATGCTGGCGATGATTACCACAGTTGTGGGCCTCATCGTGGGCATCATAGCCTTCTTCGCGTACAACACACTCGTGTCCCGCATCGGCAAAGTGATTCACGAAATGGAAGCGTCTGCCGTGGAGTTCATCGACATCCTTGAACAACCCGGTAATTAAGCCACACCATGGACTTTGGAAGAAGAAATAAAATCAGTGCGGAGGCGAATATGTCCTCCATCTCTGACCTGGTGTTTCTGCTCCTCATCTTCTTCATTGTCATGAGCACCATGGCAGTAAATGGTGAAGCAGTCAACCTGCCGCGCACAGCCACCGGTGAATCCATTGCAGGCTCAGCCTCGGTGACCATCACCAAAGACCTTCGCTACCTCGTGAACAACGAAGAAGTGCCGAAGGAAATGGTGAAGGATAAACTGGCACAATTGATGGCCTCGCGCCCCGACGATAAGCGCACGGTGATCCTGAATGTGGACCGCGATGTGCCTACCGGGGAAACCATTGAACTTTTTTCCACCCTGAAGGTACTGAAGTGCAATCCCGTGATTGCTACCCGGGCCAAAAAGGAGGAGTAATGGACACTACGACAAAAAACAACCGCACCGCAGCTGCCAGTGGATCCATTTTGTTCCACGCGGCATTCGCTGTACTTCTGCTGCTCGCCATGCGCGGATGTGGCGGGCCCGGTGACGGCACGCAGTACATGGCATTAAGCATTGCCTCATTGGGTGAGTTTGAACAGGGCCTCGGAGATCCCACTGAAACGCCTGTTTCGGCCTCCCAGCCACAACCTCAGGAAAGCCAGGAAGCGGAAGAAGAACCGGTAGAGACAGTAGATGAATCACCCGTTTCCGCTCCCAGACCTGCGGATAAACCCAGGCAGCCGCAGCCCACCGAAAAACCCGTGGAGAGACCGGTAGAGAAGCCCGTCGAAAAACCCAAGCAGCCCAGCGATGCGTTGAACAACGCACTGAACCAGCTCGGCAAACCCGGCAGCTCCAGTGGCAACTCACAGCCCGGGGGGAATGAAGGTGCGCCCGATGGAAAGATTGAAGGAAAAGGAGTGTTCAGCGGTGGTGGCGGAGGAAATGGAGAATGGGCACTCAGTGGACGCGACATGCGCACCAAGCCGTCGCTCAATGAACGCCCCACAGAAGCAGGTACGGTGGTGGTGGATATTTGGGTAGATAAGCAGGGTAATGTGGTCAAGGCCGTTGCCAATCCTGCAAAATCGAACACAACAAGTTCACAATTGTATGCGCTTGCAGAGAAAGCCGCCAAATCCGCCAAATTCAGTGCATCCGAAGCAGCGGCGCAGCAGAAGGGAACGATCACCATCCACTTTAAGCTGAATTAATAGCGACCTCTAAATTTGCGCACAGCCCGCAAAATCAGTGACCTACGAAGCGTGTATTGAGTATCTGTTCGCCCAACTGCCCATGTTTCACCGCACGGGTCCGGCGGCCTACAAACCCGGCATCGGCAGCATCATCGCGCTGTGCGAGCTGCTCGGGCATCCTGAGCGCGATCTGAAATTCGTACATATCGCAGGCACCAACGGCAAAGGATCCACATCGCATCTCATTGCCTCAGCCCTTCAGGAAGCGGGTTATACCACCGGACTGCACACTTCTCCACACCTCATTGATTTCCGCGAACGCATCCGGGTAAACGGAGCGCTCATTCCCAAAGAGACCGTGGTGGAATTTGTAATTACCTACCGCGAAAAATGGCAAAGCATTCAGCCTTCCTTCTTTGAGCTCTCAGTGGCCATGGCTTTCTGGTATTTCCGTCGCGAGGGCACTGACATTTGCGTGATTGAAACAGGTCTGGGCGGCCGTCTCGACTCCACCAACATCATTGCTCCGGAAGTATGCGCCATCACGACGATCGGTCTGGATCACATGAACCTGCTAGGTGATACGCCCGGACAAATTGCATTTGAAAAAGCGGGCATTATCAAATCGGGAGTGCCGGTAGTGATCGGCGCAATCCAAGGCGATGCGCGCGAGGTCATTCTTCAGAAAGCAACTGAATCCGGAGCGGAAGTGATTGACAGCACCCTTCTGCAGGACACTCCCGTAGCAGCTCTGAAAGGCAATTATCAGAAAGCCAATGCGGGTACTGCGCATGCGGTCCTCCATGCACTGATAGCACGCGGATGGAATATCTCTCCGCAGCACATCGCCGATGGCTTTGCACGGGTCATTGAAAACACCGGACTCGCCGGCCGCTGGCAGGAAATCCGTCAAAACCCAAAGGTAATTTGCGACGTCGGACACAATGCAGATGGCGTCGGACTTGTGGTTGAGCAGGTGAATCGGATGGAAAAAGTACAGCTTCACATTGTGCTTGGCATGGTGAGTGACAAGGACATTGGCAACGTGCTGCGCCTTCTGCCACAAGATGCCACGTACTATTTCTGCAAGGCCGATATTCCCCGGGGGATGGACGCTGTTCAGCTTCAGGAACAGGCTTCAGTTTCCGGACTTCTGGGAGAAGCATATCCCAGTGTCGCAGCAGCCTACCGCGCTGCACTGGATGCTGCCGCTGAGCAGGATCTCGTATTGGTCACAGGATCTTTTTTCACCGTCGGAGAAGTGCTCACCGAAGCAGGCGTGACTATCGGATAAAAGCGATTTTAGCTACGCTGTCCACTGACCCGTCCCGGGTTGCTGCAAACACATAGTATATGCC
>JBKDGH010000095.1:0-18530 GCA_046336655.1 Flavobacteriales bacterium
AGGTGAAGTGGATGGTGGAGCAGGTGCCCAAGGGCCGTTTCGTGCGTGCGGAGGAGATCGCCGCCCTCACCGCCTGGCTGTGCTCGGATGAGTGCTCGTTCTCCACCGGCCAGCTGTTCGACGTGAGCGGGGGCCGGTCGGTCTATTGACGCACGCCGAACCGGAGGCGGCAGCGGCTGTCTGTGACGCGTCACCCCGCATCTTCCGAGACCTCCCCCGTGCGAACCCGTGCCCTGATTCTCGCCGCTGCCGCCGCCGCGGTTGTTCTGCTGCTGTCGCCCGCCCTGCGCTCGGCCCCCGAGGCTGCGCCCGCCACCGGGCAGGCCTGCGTGGCGCCGGCCCGCTGGCTCTCGCTGCAGGCAACCGCGATCCGCGAGGAGTCCGCCGACGCGCTGCTCGCACGCCTCGCGGGGCGCCCCGCGGTGCTGCTGGGCGAAGGCCACGACATTCCCGAGCACCACCGCTGGCAGTTGCACACCGTGGCGGCGCTGCACGCGCGCCAGCCGCGCATGGTGATGGCCTTCGAGATGTTCCCGCGGTCGGTGCAGCCGGTGCTCGACCGCTGGGTGCGCGGCGAGCTCTCCGAGACGCAGCTGCTGCGCGCCACCGATTGGCAGCGCAACTGGGGCTACGACGCCCTGCCGCCGGAGCGCCGCGCCGAGGTGGGGCGTCCCGCGCCGCCGCTGCCGGCCTACGAGGCCTTCTTGTTCGAGAGTTTCGCCCAGCATGGCGCGGGCGAGAAGGCGCGCCGCGACGACCCGGCCTTTCGCCGCTTTCTCGAGGCCCAGCAGGTGTGGGATCGCGCCATGGCCGAGCGCATCGCCACCGCCCGCGCCCGCGACCCCGCCGCGCTGGTGGTGGGCATCATGGGCACGGGCCACCTGATGAACGGCTGGGGCGTGCCGCACCAGTTGCGCGCCCTGGGTGTGCGCGACCCCGCGGTGCTGCTGCCCTGGGAGCCGGAAAACGACTGCCAGCGCCTGCAGCCGGGCTATGCCGATGCGGTGTTCGGGCTCGCCGCCCGCGAGGAGCCGGCGCCGCAGCGGCCGCGCCTGGGCCTGTGGCTCGACCCCGCCAGCGGCGGGGTGCAGATCCGCCAGATCGAAAAGGGCGGCCTGGGCGAGCAGGCGGGCCTGCGGGTGGGCGACGTGCTGGTGGAAATCGCCGGGCGCGCCCCGGCGGAGCCCGCCGACGTGAGCGACGCGGTGCAGCGCCAGGCGCCGGGCACGTGGCTGCCGCTGAAGGTGCGCCGCGAGGGCCGCACCTTCGAGGTGATCGCCAAATTTCCGCCCGCGGCCTCGTGACGCGCGCTGCGATTGCCGCACTGCTGCTGGCGGTTGCGGGCGTCGTCCACGGCGCCCCGGCGCGGCTGGATTTCGACCTCGCCCTCGATCCGCTGGCGCGCCGGCTAGAGGGTTCGGGCACGGTGACGGTGCCGGCGGGTGGCGCCACCGCCGTGGTGCTGGCGCCGCGCTTCACCGTCGGCGAATTGCGCTTCCAGGGGCAGGCTCTGGCGGCCGAGGGCCCGGGCCGCTGGCGGCTGCCGGCCAGCGACCGGCCGAGGGTGGTGAACGTGCGCTGGAGCGGCTCTCTGGCGGCCACCGATGGGGCGGCCAGCCATCGCGATACGCTTGGCCGGCTGCAGCCCGCTGCCGGACCCGAGGGCAGTTTCCTGCCGGCCTCCAGCGGCTGGTATCCCGCGCCGGAGGGATTGCTGGCGAGCCACCGCGTGCGCCTCAAGCTCCCGGCGGGGCAGCGCGGCCTGGTGGCCGGGCGGCTGCTGCGCGAGCGCGACGACGCCTCGGGCTACGAGGCCACCTTTGACTTTCCCCATCCCGGCGAGGGCATCGACCTGATGGCGGGGCCCTATGGGGTGGCCGAGCGGCGGGTGCGGCTCGCCGATGGGCGGGAGGCGCGGCTGCGCACCTGGTTCCATCCGGCCATCGCCGAGTTGTCCGAGGGCTACCTGGAGTCCGTGGCGCGCTATCTGGAGCGCTTCGAGGCGCGCATCGGCCCCTATGCCTTCACGGAGTTCAGCGTGGTGTCCAGCCCCACGCCCACGGGTTTCGGCATGCCCACCCTCACCTACCTGGGGGTGAACGTGCTCAAGCTGCCCTTCATCCGCGCCACCTCCCTGGGCCACGAAGTGCTGCACAACTGGTGGGGCAACGGCGTGTACCCCGACTGGGGACGTGGCAACTGGTCGGAGGGGCTCACCACTTACCTGGCCGACCACGCCTTCCGCGAGGACGAGAGCCCGGCCGCCGCGGCCGAGATGCGTCTGGCCTGGCTGCGCGACTTCGCCGCCATGCCGCCCGCCCAGGACCAGCCCCTGGCCGCCTTCACCACCCGCACCCATGGCGCCTCGTCCATCGTGGGCTATGGCAAATGCGCCATGCTGTTCCACATGCTGCGCGGCGAGATCGGCGAGGCGGCCTTCGAGCGGGCGCTGCGCGGCCTGTGGCGGGAGCAGCGTTTTCGCACCGCCTCGTGGGATGATCTGCGTGGTCACTTCGAGCGCGCCGCCGGCCGTCGCCTGACCGGCCTGTTCGCCCAGTGGCTGGAGCGCACGGGCGCGCCGCGGGTGCAACTGGCCAGCGCCCGGCGCTCGCCCGACGGCCAGCGCGTCACGGTGGTGCTTACCCAGGAGGAGCCCGGCTACACGCTGCGCGTGCCCCTGGGCATCGACGCCGGCGGCGCCAGCGAACGGCGCCACGTGACCTTGCGCGGCCCGCGCCAGTCCTTCGACCTCGCCCTGCCGCCGGGGGCGCGGGCCATCACCCTCGATCCCGACGCCGATCTGTTCCGCCGTCTCGCGCCGGGCGAGGCGCCACCCATCCTGCGCGAAGTGATGCTCGATCCGCGCACCCGCGTGGTGGTGCTGGGCGAGGAATTCCGCGCGGCCGCCGCGGCCCTTGCCGCCGCCCTTCTGGAAGGCCCCGGCCGCGGCGCCGATCCGGCGGCGCTGGGCGCCGCCGAACCCGCGCTGGGGGTGGGCGACCCGGCGCGGGTGGCGGCGTTCGCCCGTGCCCGGGGGCTGCGCGAGTCGCCCGGCGCCGTGCCCGCGGGCAGCAACGCCCAGGTGTGGCTGGAGCGCGATGCCGGCGGCGCCACCCTGGCCCTGGTGGCGGCCTCCGACCCCGCCGTCGTCGCTACCCTGGCGGGCCCGCTGCCCCACTACGGCAAGCAGAGCTGGCTGGCTTTCAGCGGCCCGCGCGCCGTGGCGCGGGGCGTTTGGCCCGGACGGCCGCAGAGCCTGGCGCTGGACTGAGCGGCTTTCCCCGCGCCCCCGCAGCGCACTAAGCGCCGGCCGGCGCAAGGGGTGCCGGGATGCTCGCCTTCGACGATCACGACCCCTGGCGCGTCCGCTTTGTGTGCATCCATCGATTGGAAAAATTCCATGGCGGCTCGGTTCGCGCCCGAGCTCGGTATCGTCCAACAGGAACTGCGGCCGAACGGCCACCGGCACGGTCGTCGAACCGTGCGGCATGTGCAGGGCGGCCCAGGGCGACCCAGGGCGGGTAGACGCACGCGCATCGAACTGCCGGCCAGTGGCTGGAAGGCGTGGGTGACGGCTATGTGAGGCGACTCCCGGGGGGCTGGCCGATGGGCTGGGTTGCCGGGGGCCTTTCGGTGAGATGGATGTCCTGTCGCCCGGTGCAGCCCTACGGCGGGCCGGGCGCGTCCATTTCGGGTGAGTCGAGTGTCTTGGCCGCGTCGTGGTGGTTGATCCGGATACCAGAGCCGCCTTCTAATGGGTAGCACCCGGTGCTAGACTGCGCCATGTCTTCGGATCCTGATCCCCGAGTCTTCAAGACCGCCTGATTTTCCAAGGCGGCTCGCAAGGCGCGCATCCGAGACGGCGCGCTCCTCCAGGCTGCGCGGGAGGCGATGCGGGGCCAGGCTGATGACCTGGGCGGTGGTGTTTTCAAGAAGCGCCTGAACGACAACCAGCACCGGTCGATCGTCCTGGCAAAGGGCGGGCGGTTCTGGGTGTTTGCCTTCCTCTACGCGAAGAAGGATCGGGCGAACATCGACCCGGATGCGCTGACGGCTTTCCGCCGCCTTGCTCAGGCATACGCGCAGATGAGTCCGTCTGCACTTGCCCGAGCCGTCGATGCGGGCGACCTACTGGAGTTGAGCGATGACCACCAAGCCGAAGTTCAAGAGCGATGCCTTCGAGGCCATCCACGGCGCGGCACAGGGGCTGCGCCGGGCAGGGGCGATCGACAAGGCGACCATGCGTGATTTCGACGAGTCTTGCCTGGCCACGCCCCCTGAAATCAGCCCCGAAGACATCAAGCGGATCCGGGAGCAGGCACACGTCAGTCAGCCGATCTTCGCGCGCTACCTGAACACCAGCGAATCGACCGTGCAGAAGTGGGAAGCCGGCACCAAGCGGCCGAGCGGGATGGCGCTGAAGCTGCTGGCGGTTGTCGAGAAGCACGGCTTGAAGGTGCTGGATTGAGCGCGTCATCCTTTCCGGAGGCCACGCCGGACAGCGAGAGCGCCGTCGCGGCCGACCGCAATGCGGTCGAGATGGTGCCCATTCACGCCGAGCTCACAATCCAAGAGGCGGCGGACATGCTGAACGTGTCTCGCCCGCACCTCGTGCAACTGCTCGACAATGGGGCGCTGCCCTTTCACAACGCGGGCAAGCATCGCCGCGTTCGCTGTGCCGATCTGATGGCGTTCAAGGCCGAACGTGACCGCGCGAGCAGCCAGGCCATGGAGGAACTGACGCGGCAGGCCCAGGAACTGCGCCTGGGGTACGAGTGATGGAAGCACGTGCACCGTGGTCCACGGCTGGCGCCAGGACCCGGCGTCAGCATCGACGTGGAGTCTCTCAATGACCATCGAGCCGATCCGTAACAACGAGGATCTGCAACGCGCCTTCAAAGGGCTGGAGACAGTCTTCCATGCCGAACATGGAACTGCGCACGCGCACGAACGAGACGCGCTCGTGGCTGTGATCGAAGCCTACGAGAACGCGCACTGCGACTTCGGCAAAGCCGACCCTGCGGATAGGACGGATCTCCCCGGTACGAGCCCGCGGGCAGACCTGCGGTAAGAAGCCTCGGCAGAGATGACGCCCCGCGCCTTCCGCCGCTACCTCGGCATCCACTACTCGGGCGCCGAGACGCCGGACTCGGGGTTGAAGAACCTGCGCGTCTACAGCGCCGCGCCGGACGCGCCGCCACAGGAGGTACAGCCACCGCCCGGACCACGAAAGTACTGGACCCGCCGCGAACTGGCGCACTGGCTGGCCCGGGAACTGGCCGGCGACACGCCGACCATCGTCGGCATCGACCACGCGCTGTCGTTTCCGCTGCGGTACTTCGAGGTGCACCGCTTGCCGCCGGACTGGATGGTCTTCCTGGAGGACTTCCACAGGCACTGGCCGACCGATGCGCCGGCCACCTACGTGGACTTCATCCTAAACGGCGCCCGCGGGGAAGGGGCCGCGCGCATGGGCAACCCCCGGTGGATGCGGCTGACCGATGAGCGCTGCCGGGCCGCGCGGTCGGTGTTTCAGTTCGAGGGGCAGGGTAAGGTCGCGGCGGCGACGCATGCGGGGTTGCCATGGATCCTGTTCCTGAAGCGCCAGTTGGGCGAGCGGCTTCACGTCTGGCCGTTTGACGGCTGGGAAGTCCCGGCCGGCAAGTCCGCATTGGTCGAGGTGCGGCCGGCGATGTGGCGCGACCTGGTGCCGGTGGCAGCGCTGAACGCCGGGCAGAAGGACGCGTTCGTCACTGCGTTGTGGTTGAAGGAGGCGGATGGATCGGGGGAGTTGAGCGACCTGCTTCAGCCGGCGCTGTCGCCGCCGGAGCGGCTGGTTCGTGGGGTTGAGGGATGGATACTCGGGGCTCCCGTTTGACCATGAGGGTTGAGCGATCGGAGGCGTCGGAGCGTGTGGGCGGGTCAGCGGCTCGGCGACGACGTTCCGCAAACGACTGCTCGCACTGGAGTCGAGCGGGCGCTCCCGACCCTGAAGAGACATAGGCCGTGCCGATCTCGCCGCCCTGAAGGTGTCGGTCGGACACCCCCTCAGTCACCCAAAGGAGGCCCCGCGGCGGAGGGCATGCCTCGGCGGGCAGCCATCAAGGCGATTGAGGCACGGGACACGGCTTGAGACCGTGCGGGCTCACCTCACCGGGAGCCCATCGGGCAAGCCACGGCGCAGCAGCCCCAACGGGCTCCCGATGGGCCCCAGGTCCACGACGAACGCCACCGCCCCGAGCAGACCACGCTGCACCGCCTGGTGCAACAACACGCGGCCAGCTTCATCGCGCATACCGAGGCCAGCACTGGCGCCGAGTTGCCTCGATTCATCAAGGACGAGTTCGACGCCTTCCTCGAGTGCGGCATCCTCGCCCACGGCTTCCTTAGGCTTCGCTGCGGCGAGTGCGGCCACGACAAGCTGCTGGCGTTCAGCTGCAAGCGGCGCGGGTTCTGCCCGTCATGCGGCGCGCGGCGCATGTCGCAACCGCGGGGCACCTGGTCGATCACGTCATCCCGCACGTCCCGGTGCGGCAATGGGTGCTGTCGCTGCCGATCCCGCTGCGCGTGCTGCTGGCCGCGCAGCCCGAGCTGGTCACGCCGTTGCTGCAGGTGGTGCAGCGCGTGATCACGCGCCACCTGCTGGCCGCTGCAGGCCGCGGCCATCACCTACCGCATCGCCTTCGGCCCGCGCGCCGGGCAGAAGGTGCTGACGCTGCGAGGCGCGATGCCGCGGCAGGACCGGTCCCGCCAGCCGCACCGCATCGGCTGGGCGCGCCTGCTCAAGCGCGTCTTTGACATCGACATGCAGCACTGCCCGAACTGCGGCGGCGGGGAACTGAAGATCGTCGCGGCCATCGTCGAGCGGCCAGTCCTCGAGAAGATCCTCACCCACCTGGGGCTGGATCCGCAGCCGCCACCCAAGGGCCGGGCGCGCGAGGGGGGCGCAAGACTTCGCCGCCTGAGCCGCGCAGGCCGTCACCCACGCCGCGCCACCGGCTGCCCCGCCAAACCGCAGCCGGGGCGGCGCTGCGCGCCGTGTCAGCGCGGCGCTGCGCAAGTCAGGCTCAACCCCTAGCCTTAGGCCAACAGCGCCCTTCGTGAACAGTCCCGAACCGGCCAAGTTGGCGCAAGGCACCGGCGCGGACTCCAGACCCAAGCCGTTCAAGCGCCGCAGGCCGGTCCAGGAGCCAGTCCCGGCCCTCGCCGGGGCTTGCCGATGCCGTTTGAAATTCCTATGCTCTGGACGAGGGTCGCATCGTCCTCTCCGAAACGGGCGTTGCGGTCCTTCATGCCGATGTCGAGCTTTCCGAAAAGAAGGTTGGGCAGTGGCCATGGCAATCAGATCATCGCCCACGCCGAAGGGGCCGCCCGTTCCCTCTGGAACTGCGCGACAGTGGTGATGACGGTGATCTCGCTGCGCGCAGAACTCATCGCCTGGTACGAACGCCGCGGCTACAAAAAGGTTGGCACCAGACCCTTCCCCTTCAGCCGCGAGCCGGGCGCCAGGCGCACGGATTTCCACTTTGTCGTGCTGTCAAAGCCCTCCCCGTGTAAATCGTGGAAATGGTGCATCCTGCGGTAACAAACCGGTTAGAAAGGATTTGAACACGCACGCCGCGCCTGAAAGAAGTGATACCAGGAAGTATGAATTGGCGGTGGCATTCGGGAGATCCAACAGATGCGGCGATCGTTACGGGGTGTGTACCTTGCAGGCCTCTGTCTTGCGGCAGCGCTTGTATCCGTAGCAAGCGCGCAGCAGCGCGACCCGGCTGCAATCTTCAAGCGTCTGGACACCAACAACGACCAGCGTCTTTCACGCGAAGAGTTCCAGACCCTCCCCGCCGCAACGCGCATGCCAGCCCTCTTTGACAGGCTTGATCGGGACCGGGACGGCACACTGACCCTCAAGGAGTTCAGTGCCGTCGTGCAGATGCGTCAGCGGGGCTCAGGCGCAACGGCTGAAGGGAGCACGTCCGTGCCCACCCAGGCGTCCGACAAAACCCTGCTGCCGCCCGTCGTCGACAGGCTCTCGCCAGAGGAGCGCGTCCGGTTTCTAGCCGCCGCCGAATACTCCAGCCAACATGCAGGCCTCGTCCTGTTGGTCATGCGCGACGGCGAGGTGATCTTCGAGCAGCACGTGTCCGGCTCGGCGCCCGACCGCGCCTACCAGATTGCATCCGGCACGAAGAGCTTCTGGGGACCCCTCGCGATGATTGCGGTGGCCGACGGCCTCTTCACGCTCGACGAGCGGGCGGCCGATACGTTGACAGAGTGGAAGTCCGACCCGCGTAAGTCCAAGATTACCATCCGCCACTTGCTCAGTTTCACCAGCGGCCTGGAATCGCCACGCCGTCTCTGGGCGCAACGCGATATCGACAAGGCAGCCTTCGCGCTCGCCCAGCCAGCCGTGGCCGACCCCGGCACCAAGTGGTCCTACAGCGAGGTTCACCTCTACGCGTTCGGAGAAGTGCTTCGGCGCAAGCTGGCCGAAAAGAAGCCCGGCGGACGGGCAGAGCGCCCTTACGAATACCTCGAACGCAAGATACTGACGCCAATCGGCCTGATGCCGGCGCGCTGGAAGAAAGAGGCAAACGGCGACCCCGCAATGGGGGATGGCGCCGTCCTGACCGCGCGGGATTGTGCGAAGTTTGGCGAGTTGGTAAGGCTGAATGGCGCGTGGAACGGCAACACCATCGCGCCCGCCGGCAAGCTGGACCTCTGCCTCCAGGGATCCGTCGCGAACCCTGCCTATGGCCTGACCTGGTGGCTCAACAAGCCCGCAAGCAATTCACCGGCGCTTGCCGATACCGCCGGCGCAGGACGCATGCGCTCGTCCGACATGGTAAGCGCACAGGGCATTTGCCCGGGCTGTTTGCCTGATCTTGTCATGGCCGCCGGCGCGGGCCAGCAGCGCCTGTTCGTGGTGCCATCGGAACGGATGGTCATTGTGCGTTTCGCCAACGAGAACATGCCGGCCGCCGTGATGGCCGGCGATTACAACAAGCTGAAACTCGACTTCCGCGATGACGAGTTTTTCAGCCGCCTCCTCGGCGTCAGCGCAGCGCGGGGTAAGGTCGCGGCGGCGACGCATGCGGGGTTGCCGTGGATCCGTAAGCTCCCCCGCTCGGTAGACGATCTAGAAGTAGACTTTCCTGGCAGGAATTGTGTTTCAGGGAGGTCCGATGAAGAAATCGAGATTCACGGAAGCGCAGATCGTTGCGATCCTGAAGGAAGGCGAAGGGGGGGTGCCGGTGGCGCAGATCCTTCGTAAGCACGGGATCAGCCATGCGACGTTCTACAAGTGGAAGTCCAAGTACGGCGGCGCGAGCCTGGCCGAGCTGAAGCGGCTCAAGGAGCTCGAGGCCGAGAACGCGAAACTGAAACGCATGTTCGCTGACATGGCTCTGGAGAACGCGGCGATCAGGGAAGTGCTCTCCCGAAAGTTGTAACGCCGTCAGCCAAGCGCGAGGCGGTCCGGACCATGAGCGAAGAGATGCAAGTTCCGGTGTCACGCGCTTGTTCAGCAGTCCGGCTGTCGCGGGCGGCGTACTACAGGCCGGTGGTGGATCGTTCGGTGCGCGATGCCGAGATCATCGCAGCGCTGAATGAGCTGGTGGCGATCGAGCTGCGCTGGGGATTCTGGAAGTGCTACGACCGGCTGCGGCAGATGGGCCGGGCGTGGAATCACAAGCGGGTGTACCGGATCTACTGCGACATGCGTCTCAACCAGAAGCGGCGCACCAAGCGGCGCCTGCCCAAGCGTGAGCGCCAGCGCCTGCTCGGTCCCACACAGCTCAACGCCGTATGGGCCTTGGACTTCATGCACGATAGCCTCTACGGCGGCAGGACGTTTCGCACGCTAAACGTGATTGACGAGGCTGACCGTGGCGGCCTGGGGATCGATGTGGCCACGAGCATCCCGGCCACTCGCGTCATCCGCTTGGTCGAACAGCTCATCGAGGTACACGGCAAGCCCCAGGCGATTCGCTGTGACAACGGGCCAGAACTGGTGAGCCAGGCATTCGTTGACTGGTCCAGGGAACGGGCAATCGATGTCCGCTACATCCAGCCTGGAAAACCTGACCAGAACGCCTTCATCGAGCGTTTCAATCGAAGCTACCGGACCGAAGTACTCAGCGCCCACCTGTTCGAGTCGATCGCCGACGTTCAGGAGATCACCGACGACTGGCTCAGGCGCTACAACGACATCAGACCGCACGATGCGCTGGGAAGCCTGCCGCCAGCGCGCTATCGCGAGAAGCTCCTCGCGGCAGAATGTCTACTTTAGAACTGTCTGCTTGACGGAGGAGCTTACGCTCCCATGCCGGGCCGAGACGGTGTTCGCGCCGCTCCTCTGGCGCTTCGGGTTGCGGCCCGGCAACGAGGGCTTCGACATCACCGAAGATCGTCGCCACCCGAGGCAGGGCGCCGGCATCCCCGAAGAACAGCCAGGGAACCGGGATGAAGATACCCGGTGAGGTCATCTTGACCACCGCCGCGCGAGTCTTGCGTGTGCGGCGCCGATCGCGCGGCCGCGGACAAGCGCGAGAAGCTGCCACGCGGGGTCAGCCCTTCGCAGCGATACGGTCGTCGAACCGTGCGCCCACAGCCGCGGACTACACCAACGCCGCGAAAGTGGACTGCTCGCTCGCGACGAGGGGGTCGCGGTAACGCGCCGGGGGCAGGCCGCCCAGCGCGCCGCGGGGGCGAATGTGGTTGCAGCGCTCGATCCAGCCACCGACGATCTCTCGGACGTCGGGGGGCGAGTTGAACAGGTACGTGTCCAGCACCTCCGAGCGAAGTCTGCACAGACCGGTTACAGGGCCGCGACGGCGGCGGTCGCATGGTGGAAGTCCTCTACGGGCACCCGTGAACCACGTCACGAGATCCGCCGTCCTCACCAGGCCTCAAGCAGGCCATCACTATCATCCCGTTCGCTGATGTCTTCACCGCCTGCTTCGCACACTGCGCGGTACAGAACGGCCGCCATCTCGGCGGCGGTGCAGTCCGGTTCGACGTTGTCGGCCCATGCCACGATGTGCTTGTACTCGAAGCTCTGGGCCTGCTCGAGGGTCTGCCCCCACATGGCCTGGATCTGATCGTCGTTCAGCCTCCCCTCCGCCACGTCTTCCTCCGTCACGTCGTCGAGGACTGCGTTTCGCGAACGCAGGTCCATGACCCAGCATCCGGGCGCCGGGTTGGCGATGTAGTAGGCGACGTATCCCGAGTGGAACATGTCCTGGCACCAGAAGCCCGAGGCGACCAGATGCCACCTCACCGAGGCATCGGGGCGCCTTGCCTCGAGGTGCTCCTCGAGCACGGTCGCGGTCTGGATCGTGAAGGCGCACGACTTCAGGATGTCCCGGCACTCGGCGGTCAGCCGCTCCACATCCGCGGGGTCAGGAACGAAAACGCCGTACCCATCCCCATCCGGCGCATCGCTCATCGCCCAGCCCTCGCCGGACTGGCCGCGCGCCAGGGTTTCCAGTGCTTCATCCAGGGACAGGGCAGCGGCCTCGAGCACGGCCTCGCGCACCGGCCCGCGCTGCGCCTGGGCCTCCAGCATCGCGCGGACCGGCGAGGCTTCACTGGCCGACCCGGCGACTGCCGCAAGAGCCCGCAGGGCCGCGTCGAACGCCACTCCAACACCCGCGGCCTCGATCCGGCCTCCTGCCACCCATGCCGCTATGTGTTCGCATCGCGAGCCGGCGCCAAGCGCATTGAACTGCTCGCAGAACGGGCACCTGTCGCCGGGTTCGGGTTTCGGGAACTGCTCGCGCACGCGCTGTCTGCACAGCGTGTCGAATTGCGGATAGAAATCCGAGTCTCCGGAGAAGAAGGCGAGAGCGCTGTTGACGTCGCCCTCGTAGAACATCTCCAGCAACTCCAGCAGTGGCCAGGCGGTGAGGAAAAAATCCGCCAGCTCAGCCAGCGTCATGGGTGCGGTGGTGGTCGTCTCCGACGGGTGCCGCAAGGTGCTCCCACCGTATTCGTCGACGACGCGGTAGCGGATTTCCCCGTCGTCAGGCCTTGCGTAGACGCAGGTCACGTCGTGCGTGGTGGATTGGATGCTTATTCTCGCGATCTCGACCTCGCCGTCCTCGGTGTCGGGGATGTAATTGCCGCCCATGAACATGGGGTGGATCGACTCGAGCGCTTCGCGGTCGGCCTCGGAGAAGGCCGTGTCAGCGAGGAACTCCTGCGCCTCCTCGTACCGGCCGGCTTGGAAAAGGCCGGCGAGCTTCTTGCGCAGGAGGGTGCCCTTCACCTTCGACAGCAGGAACTGCTGCAGCGGTGTCGGCTTGAAATAGGTCTTCGGGCGGAACTGCAGATCGATGTGGTCGCTCATGGGCGCCCCCTGCGTGCAGAGATGGAAAGCGGGCGACCTGAATCATCGGCCGGCACGGCACGGCCACGCCGTGCCAGGAACTCCACACCCGTGACCTGGTGCGGGTAGAGCGCGTAAGACTCGAGGTTCATGCGGAACTCCTCTTTAGCAGTGGTTGAGCCGGTTGGCAGGGGCCTGCAATTCGGATGAACTCGCCCCGGAAACTTGTCGGACAAAGACAGCCTAACGCCCCCCAGGCTCACCAGATGAGCCAGCCCGCGAAGGCGTGACACCGGCCTCCCACGGCAGGTCGAGATCGTCCCGACCGAAGTGCCCGTAGGCCGCCGTGGGGTAGTCGATCGGGCGCTGAAGGTCCAAGCACCGGTTGATCCCGGCCGGCGCGAGGTCGAATTCCCGGCGCAGCGCCTCGGCGATCTCGGCGCTGCGCGCCGGCGACACGCCCTCGGTCGATGGCTGCGTCGTGCTGGGTGGACAGCACCACCGCCTCGACCGCCACCGGCCGGCCTCATAGCGGAAGCTCACCTGCGACTTCGCGTCCGGCCCGAGCCAGGGCAGGGCGCCGGAACGCCGCAGCTCGGCCTGCCGTCGCACCAGCCGGTGCGCGAAGACGATGGGCGCCGGCATCAGTTCAGGGGTGTCGTCGCAGGCGTAGCCGAACATCAGGCCCTGGTCGCTGGCACCGATCACCCCGTCTTGACGGTCCACGCCCTGGTGGATGTCGGCCGACTGGCCGTTGAACCGGACCTGGATCTCGCAGCGCTCGGGGTCAATGCCCGTGGCACTGTCGCGGTAGCCCGCGTCGCGCAGGACGTCGGACACGATCGTCACCGCTCGCTCGCGGACGGCGCGGAAGGTCTCGGGGCGGCGGGTCTTGAACTCGCCCGCCACCACCACGCACTGGTCGGCCAGCAGGGTTTCGCAGGCCACGCGGGCCGACGGGTCGTGGCGCAGGAACTCGTCGTGCACCGCATCCGAGATGCGGTCAGCCAACTTGTCGGGGTGGCCCTCGGAGACCGACTCCGAGGAAAACAGACCATGGCGAACAGACATCGCTCACTCCTCTTTAGCCGCTTTGACGAGGTGTCGGGGGCGGCAAGCTGGATCAAATCCCCCCGGTCTTTGGCTCGGAAGCGGGCTGACCAGGCCCTGTGGATCACTTCAGCAAGATCAGTCTCGGCACCGCGTCGGCACCGCTCCAGACAAAGCCGTTCTGCTCCAGCCTGGTGCAGAGGGTCTTGGCCGCCTCCAGCGTCAGGCCGAACACCAGAAAGCTTGGCTCGCCGGCCCAGCCGTTGGACGGGTGTTGGCCAACCCCATCCGCAAACGACAGGCTGCGGGACCGTAGCTCCTCGGCCAGATGCCTCTGCCGGCGTTCGTTCTCGGCGGGTGTCAGCTCGGCGCTGTACGGGTTGCAGGCCGTGATGAAGGCGCTGCAATCGGCCCGATGCCGGTGGTGAGCCAGCTCGAGCGCCGGATTGGGCTGGTCGATGACCAGCGCCAGTTCGAGCCCTGGCACCTTGTAGTGGGTCTCGCGGTAGGCCTGGATCAGGCCCGGCGGGAGCGTCGCGTCAGAAAACAAAAAGCCCTCCGTTTCACGGGAGGGCCGACGCTTACCCGCTTGGTTGCCCCGTGGGGGGCCACATCCGCTTGCGCGATCCACCTTGCCCGGGTGGGCAGGTTGGCGTGGGCGTCGGCCCAACTCAGGATGCAAGCCGGATTCTAACCACACCACTGCGCAGGTCAACGGGCCGGGGTCGGTTCGCCCCACACGAACCCATCGCTCGCCGGTTACCGCACGGCAACGTAGTTCGCGAGCGCGATCAGCGCCACCCAGAGCAAGCCGCGCCAGGGCTTGCCGCGGCGGTGCTCGCTGCCCGAGGGCTCGCTACCGTCGCGCTCAGACTCGTCCGTCAAGGTCTGCCGGTAGGACAGCCCCGTGCCGGGGGCGCCTACCGTACCCGTGACCTTCTCGCCTCGGAAGTTCACCGATGCCCCGAGCCCATCAACCGTCCAGGACGTGCCGGACTTGCTCAGATTGAGGGTTAACCCTTTGAAGATGCGCATGCGCTTGTGAAATCGGAACCCCATGGCTGATCTCCCGTGACGCGTTTGTAGCTGGGGTCAGGCTCACCCCGTGAGCCAGCGGCGGCGCAAACTAACGAAGATTTTGCTTCCGGTGTGGCAATCTTGCTCTTATCTGCATTTCACTCCACCGTTGCGGCAGGAGCCATGGCCATACGATCTCCCAAGACCGACATCCTGATGATCAAGGTGGTCGCCGAGTATCTGAAGGTCACCGAGAGGACCATTTGCCGGCTTGCTGCGGCCAAGAAGATCTCGGCGTTCAAGGTAGGGGGGAGTTGGAGGTTCTCGCGGTTGGATATTGATGCCTGGATAAGGCGGCAGTCGATGGAAGCAGCCACGGGGCAGGCCACGAAGACGGCCCAAGGATGACGTTGGCTCAATGAAGCTCAGGGAAGGAATGAGAGATGGATGTTCTGCTTACTCACCAAAAGGTGATCGATGACTATGCGAGCTACATCCAGAGCTTTCTGAACATCGCTGATCCGGCGATCCGCTCGACCGTTGAGAACAAGCTCTCCGAGGGCCGGCTGTGGCCCGAGCCGCTCCTGCAGTTCAACCCGGCATACGAATCAGCGGGCACAGTCGAGCAGGTGGCAGCGAAGGGTGTCGTCCATCCGGACATTCCGGACATCCTCAAGGGCTACTCGCTCTACAGACACCAGGTGGAGGCGATCAAGCTCGGGATCGGAGGCCGTGATTTCGTCGTGACCTCCGGAACCGGCTCCGGGAAGTCGCTCACCTACATTGGCACGATCTTCCATCACTTGCTGAGCCACCCCTCAGAAGGCGGCATCCGGGCAGTCATCGTCTACCCGATGAATGCGCTCATCAACTCCCAGTTCGAGGAGTTCAAGCGCTACCAGGAGAACTACGAGAAAGCCACGGGCAAGTCGTTTCCGATCTCCTTTGGTCAGTACACGGGGCAGGAGAAGGAAGAGCTGCGTGAACGCATGCGCGAGAACCCTCCGCATGTGCTGCTCACTAACTACATGATGTTGGAGCTGCTTCTCACGCGAACTGCCGAACGGCGTATCCGTGACAGCATCTACGCCAATCTCAAGTACCTCGTGTTCGACGAGCTGCACACCTACCGCGGTAGGCAGGGTGCCGACGTGGCGATGCTGATCCGACGTATCCAGGCTCAGTGCGCCAACAAACTCGTCTGCATTGGTACCTCCGCCACGATGGCGTCAGGCGACAACCCCGAGCAGCAGAAGGCCCAGATTGCAGCAGTCGCAACGGTGCTCTTCGGCCGGAAGTACCAGGTCGATCAAGTCGTTTCAGAGTCGCTAGCCCGTTCGCTGGCCGACGGCGACGTCGTTCCCGAAGGTGCTGCTCTTCGAGCTGCAGTCGAGGCGGGCGTCGATCCGTCAGCCAGCCTCGAAGACCTCAGAGCCAACCCGTTGGGCAAGTGGCTGGAGAACAAGGTCGCGCTGCGGCATTCCGCGGGTCACCTGCTGCGAGGAAAGCCTCTACCGCCTTCAGAGGTTGTCCAGCTTCTCGCGACCGATGCTGGGGCGGACGATGCTTCGGCGCGGGCGGTCCTGGACGCCTTGTTGCAGTGGATCAGCCAGATCAACCTGGCGCTTCAAGTCGCGGGCAAGCGCTACACCATCCTGCCGTTCAAGCTACACCAGTTCATCTCCCAGACCGGCTCGGTCTACACCACTCTTGATCAGGATGAGAACCGCTTTATCACCCTGGAGCCTGGGGTCTACAAGAGCGATGACGACAGCAAGAAGCCGATCTTCCCAAACGTCTTCAGTCGCGCCAGTGGGCATGCATTCGTCTGCGTCACTCGAGTGGGGGACCATCTCGAACCCCGCGAGTTCCGCGAATCGAGCGATGAGGAAGATGGCGGGCAGGACGGTTACCTCATCATCGGCGACGACATCTGGGACGAGCGCGACGATCTGGCCTTCCTGCCAGATTCCTGGCTGAACAAGGCCCGAACCGGCCCCGACAGCCGCAAGCGCGGGTTCTTTCCGATCAGACTGCACTTCGACGAGACAGGGCGCTGCTCCGAAAATGAACCTCTGAAGTGGTGGGGATGGTTCATGCGTGCGCCGCTGCTGTTCGACCCAACAGCGGGGGTGTTCTTCGACACCAAGACGAACGAGGGAACAAAGCTCACCAAACTTGGCAGCGAAGGTCGGAGCACGTCCACGACGATCACGACGTTCTCAATACTGAATCGGCTCAACGATGCCGGCTTCGCACCGAGAGATCAGAAGCTCATCAGCTTCACGGACAACCGCCAGGATGCCGCGCTGCAAGCGGGCCACTTCAACGATTTCGTTCAGGTCGTCCGCCTCCGGGCAGGTATCCAGCGCGCTGTCAGTGCTGCGGCAGACGCTGGCCTGACTTTCGAGCGGCTCGGCGCAGCTGTCTTTGCGGCGCTCACGCTCCCGTTCGTTGAGTACGGCAACAAAAACGAAGAACCGGAACTGCCAAACATCAAGCGGGGCTACGACGAGCTCTTCCAGACCTTCCTGCTGTACCGCGCCTTGGGCGACCTCCGCCGAAGCTGGCGGATCGTCCTGCCCAACCTGGAACAATGCGCCCTGCTGGAGGTCACGTATTCGGATCTCCCGGAGGTGGCCGGCACAGACAAGTACTGGGAGAAGGTCCCGATCGTCGGCGCACTGGACTTCGAAGACCGTCTGCTGTTCCTCTCGGCAATCCTCGACTTCTTCCGCCTGGAGTACGCGCTCCACAGCGAGAACTACCTCACCCAAGGAAAGCTTCGAGAGCACGAGAAGCTGTTCAGGGAGAAGCTGCGAGCGCCCTGGACACTGGATCCGAACGAGACACTGCGCGAGCCCTTCTACCTGAGGCTCGAGGCCTTGCATCGCTCGGCCAAGGTGGCGTCGAAGAGCATGGGGCCAGCCAGTGGCCTGGGCAAGTTCATCAAGCTTTTCGTCAAGCAACGCGATCTCGATGTCGATCTTCGTGGGGACCGCTACGGGCACTTCATCAAGCTTCTGATGAAGAAGCTGGAAGATGCCGACTACCTGGCATCGCAAAGCGCCAAGGGTGAGAAAAACGAGAACATCACGCTCTATCGCCTGCGAATCGAAAAGCTCGTGTGGCGTCCTGGCGATCTCAAGACGGTCAAGGCCGATCTGATCAAGCGCCGCAGCTACAAGCAGCAGGCGCCGAAGCCCAATCTGTTCTTCCAGGATCTGTATCAACGTGACTTCGCAGCTGCCAAACGTCTGCGAGCCGAAGACCACACCGGTCAACTCAACGTCGATCAGCGGCGCGATCGGGAAGACCGGTTTCGCGCGGACTGGTACCTCGACCCTGAGAAGAAGCTGCCGGACCTGGTGCGTATCCGCAATGAAGCGATCAGCGCGCTGTACTGCTCGCCTACCATGGAGCTGGGTATCGACATCGGCGGGTTGAGCGTCGTCCACCTGAGGAATGCGCCACCTAACCCGGCCAACTACGCGCAGCGGGCGGGTCGTGCTGGACGAGGCGGGCAAGGCGCACTGGTGTTCACCTACTGCTCAACATACTCGCCGCACGACCGGCACTACTTCGGCAAGCAGCCCAGCCTGGTCGCCGGCGTCGTGCAACCGCCACGCCTCGACCTGGCGAACCGCGAACTTCTGGAAACGCATCTGAACGCGCTAGCGGTGTCTGAGGTCGGCTTGCCTGGGCTGGAAAACAACGAAGGTGGACGTCCATCGATTACTCGGTTCCTAGATGAGGACAAGCGCGAACTGCCACTGTTGGCCAGCGTGCGCTCGGGGTTGCAGCTCGGCAGCGAGACCAAGGATCGAATTCGGGCGACGTTCCAGCGAGCCATCAAAGACTTCGAAGGAGACCTGAAGAGCCGCGCTGGCCACTGGTTCAGCGATAGCTGGATCGAGCAGACCCTCGAAGGCCTTCCCGATAGCCTGGATCAGGCCATTGAACGATGGCGCACCCTTTACCGAACCGCTCGCAGCACGCTCGAGAAGGCGACGCAGAAGATCCAGAGCGGCACGCTCAGCCTGGGTAGCGACGAGTACAGGAAGTACAAGCGAAGTCAGGACCAAGCTACCCGCCAGCTGGATCTGCTGCGCAATAGCGGAGGTGGCTCGTC
>JBKDGH010000096.1:0-37088 GCA_046336655.1 Flavobacteriales bacterium
ACCCGTTACCACGGTGGCACCCGGTTGCAGATCGGACAGGGCATTAACCAGCGTGCCATTCACCGGGGTGCACAATCCGGCCGGACTGTTGGGCAGAACCAGGGCATTCTCAATGAAGTCGTTGATCGGACCGCAGCCTTCATCCACAATGCCATCGCAGTCATCGTCCACACCATTGCAGATCTCGGTAGCACCCGGCCTGATATTCGCGTTCGTGTTGTTGCAGTCGAGGTTGTTGGTTACATATCCCGGAGGCTGTGCGCAGGCTGTAAATGGTGCGCCTGCTCCAAAGCCATCGCCGTCGGTATCGATATAGTACGTTGAACCCGGCAGGAACTCATCCACGAAGCCGTCACAATTATCATCCAACCCATTGCACCATTCATCGGCGCCCGGATTGATATCGGCGTTGCTGTCGTTGCAATCCCCACCACCCAAGATGCTGGACAGGAGGTAATAGCCTGAAGGCTGCGTGCATGCCAACTGAGTGACCCCATTGTGATAGCCGTCAAAGTCGGCATCCTGGTACCAGGTGAGCGGCGCGTCCATGGTAATCACAGCAGATCCGGTGAGGTCACCTGACTGCGCTGTGCAGTTTGCATCCACCAGACTGGCGAGGCTATAGGTGATGGCCGATACCGGAGTAACGGTCAGCGTAATCACCGGACCTGTACCGCTGAACGGAATGGCACCCGGGTTGATGGTTCCGCTGTATGGGCCTGTTCCGGTAACATTGATGGTGAGGGTGTGGTTGTTGCCCGGGCACACTGCTGCCGAACCGCTGATTACCGCAGTCGGGCGCTCCAGCACAGTCACTGTGGCGATCCCTGTGAGGTCAATCGGATTGGCCGCACAATTGGCATCGTTCAGTGTGGCTGCAGTGTAGCTGGTGTTTGCGTTTGGCGTGACACTCACGTTAAACACCGGGCCCGCTCCACTGAACGGAATGGCCCCGGGGTTGATTGTTCCGCTGAACGGACCAGTGCCGGTGACCGTCACGGTCACTGTTGTGGCCGTGCCATTGCATGCAGTTGGCGAACCGCTGATCACCGCAGTCGGCGTGGTGAAGGTGTTGATCACCACGCTTCCCGTCATCGTGCTGGTGCAGCCGCCAGGCACCGTGGTGGCAATCACGGTATAGGTGCCCAGGCCGGATTGCACTCCGAAGCTGATGGCTGAGCCTGTGCCGGCTAAGGGCGATCCGGTGTTCACGTTGTTCAGTTGAAGCTGATAAAGCACTCCGGCCTGTGAACCTGCAAGGCCCACTGCGACACCGGGGCCTCCTGGACAAATCGAGCCACCGCCGTTGACGGCGAAGGGATCGGGGTTACGGCACTCCGCCAGGACAAAGTCACTGAAAGAGGTAATGCCGGTAGCCTGCACACTGCTACCGGTGATGGTGCCAAGTGTGGGGTAAGTCCATGCGGCATCCCACTTACCCATCAGCAGATTGGACGTATTCGTTCCGCCATCGAGGTCGGCGACCGGATAGGTGAACGTGGGTGATGCGGTCGTAAAGCTGACGCCTGAGTTGGTGATGGTCCAGTAGCGATTCACGCTGCGCGAGCCATTCAGGATGGAGCTGGCCAGTGAAGGATGGTCGCCATCCACGGCGCGCATGAGCAGGGTGCCTGTACCACCGGCGCCATTCAGCAGCAGATCTGCAGGTGAGTATGCTGCAGTGCCCACCGGGAAGAACCAGGTGTTCGTACCCGCTCCGATGGCCCGGCGCAGGCGTCCCGCCACGTGTCCGGCAGTGCCAAGGCGCTGCACGGCATTGGTGGCATTGCTCATGACCGATAACTCAATTGCGCCGGTGTTGGAAATACTTGCTGCATTGGTGGCTTCAAAAATGAGCTGGCTGCTCACCGCCATGTTCACGGTATGGCTCAGCGCTCCCGAAGGCTTGTCCACCCGCACGGTAAAGAAGGCCGGCATAGCCGGGTTGGTGCCGCTGAACACCTGAGCGCCTGTTCCGTTGAAGGTGACCGAACGACCGTTCGGGAAGAAGTTTGCCGATGCACCGTCGTTGGTCCAGTTGCCACCCACGAAGAAGTCGGAAGCGGCGTTGCCCGATCCACTGAGGTTACCGTTAAGCTGCAGGTTGCCTCCGATGCGGAGGTCCTCGATCATATTCACGGAGTTCCAGTCCATGAAGATATTCGAACCGGCATCAATGGTCAGGTTACCCCCCGCCTGCATCACCGTATTGGCGTATCCGCCACCGGCATGCGGAATGAGGTTGGTGTTGTTGCTGAGTTGTACGTTCCATGGATATCCGCGGCCGCTGGATGTACTCCATTCGAGGAAGCGGTCGTAATTACCGTTGGTGAAGTATCTCAGATTAGATCCGTTGCCGTAGAACGGCGCGTTCGTCTGCACAAAGCCACCCGCATTGATCTGGAAAGTACCGCCGCTTTGAATCGTCACGGTGCCGGCACCGAAGTTGACACCGCTGGAGCAGGTCACGTTATACGGGTTGCTGTTGCCGGTGAAAGCCGCTGCAGAAGGTACAGTGATCGTACCGCCGGTTGTACCTGTGGCAAAATCACCGCCGTTGCCGTTGATGGCGCCATTAGCTGCCATATTGATGTTCTGGCCGGTGCCAATGGCAAACAATCCGCTGTTGAGGTTGATGGTCGAGAAGGTCGGGTTATTCGTAGTCAGCGCCACTGTGTTATTGCCCGCACCGCCGGTATTGGCAATGGTGAGTTGGCCGGTGAGGGTGGATGGCAAACCTGTTCCTGTATTCTGGTTAATGGATCCTTTGTACACATAGTTCGCCGCGCTGTTGAAGGTGCGATTGGTGGTTTGCACGTTGCCCGAAGCGCCGCTTGCTGCAATACCACCGCCGGACCCCATGCGCAGGGTTGATCCTGTTTGCGTGGTAAAGGTGTTGCCCAATGCAACGCTGATGCCCATATCAAGGATCGCGTTAGTGAGCACGGTGTAATTCACCAGGCTGTTCACCGTGCCTCCTCCGGTGAAGGTTTGAACACTGGTGCCATTGAAGCGAATTTCCCCGGTACCTGTGCCGGATACTTCCAAAGTACCGGATGAATGGGTATAGTCACCGGCTACATTAATGGTACCCACTCCTGCACCCGAGCTCAACCGAATGGTGCCCGTGCCGTTATGCGTGAAGTGCCTGCCCACAGTGAGTGTGGCCGAGGCGGCGGCTGTCTGGGTTGAACGAGCCACCAGCAAGCGGAACCCTGTTGTCCCGGACATGTTCAGGTCGCGCGCGATTGTCACGGAAGGCACATTTGTTCCCGTTGCAAAACCATTGGTGACCAGAAAAGTACCTGCCCCTGTAATGTTCAGATCGCGACCCACGAGCATGTTCGAGGCTGGTGCAGTGAAGGCCGACGACGTGCCGTTCATGACAAGTGTTCCTCCTGTGATGTTCACGTCCCCGCCTACGCTCAAAGTCACCGCTTGTGTGCTTGCAAGTCTCAGCTCAAATCCACCCGTTCCCTGAACCGTCAGGTCATTCTGGATCGGGCCGGTGATCGCATTGGCAAGGCCAATGGACTGAGTCTGGGCGTTATCGAAAATGAGGTTGTAGAAGTTCTGTCCAAGACCGCCCGGTGCGGTTGAAGTGACCCCGGTAATCAGGCATGTGCTGCCCACACCCCATATGACGGTGGGCAGTGTTCCGCCATTCAGGTCATATTGGAACGTGGATGCGTCGTTGAACGTCATGGTACCGAAATTCGATAAGCTACCGTCGTGCAAGAGGTAGCCACCATCAGCCACAAACCCGGCGCCCGAAGCGTTGATCAGCGTAGTTGATGGATTAATCGCCATGAAGCCCTGCAGGCTGCAATCTGTTGACGCTGTTCCGTTCGCTATCGTCAGCGTGCCGGTACTTATGTTGATGAGCGCCGCGGTTTCTACCAGCAGGTCGTCGGCACTGACACTGGCCGTTATCTCGATGGTATGTCCGAAGCGCACCGTGATACCCGCACTGTTGACTGCGTTGGGTGCGAAAGTGGCGGGCACTGCCGCAGGACTCACAAAGTTCGGGTCCGTGGACACCTCCCAGCTTGAAGGCGTATCCCAGGTGTTGGGTCCTTCAGCGACTGTGCGGAAATAGAAGGGTGTGCCGCTGCGGCCTGTGAAATCGTCGCCGCTGGCAATCATTGACGAGGATGGGCCGCTCGTGATGGTAAGTATGTTCGCTGCCGCGCTGCTGGACGCCCACTCGATCCAGCCGTTGTTGGGATCGTTCCAGGTATTCGCTAACATCGCTGCTTCTGCCCCGTTCACATCAGACGCATCGTATGCGAAGGTGGCGTTCGACCAACTGTAGCTGCTGAGGTTGGTGCTGTAGGTCCAGTATCGGCTAAGGTAATTGAGCGCGGATCCGTTATCCGGATGCACGGCATCACTCACGCGCCAGCCGATATTGCCTGCAATACCGCTGTTTGTTATGCTGCCTATGGTCACCGGTGAATACTCCGCCGTGCCGGTGTTCTCGCCAATCGGCCAGGTGAATGGAATACCATCACCGGCCGCCGTGATGCTGCGGATGAGGAAACCACTGCCGTCTGCGCGAATCATGCGGCTGGCGCTGAACGGTCCGCTCAATGTGGCGGCAGAGGCCAACGTGAGGTTAAAGCCGCCCAACACAATATGACCGTCCGTATTCATATTAAGTTGTTCACTGACCTGCACTGCGGCATCCATGGTCAGGTTGCCTGTGCCATTCCAGGTGATGCGCGCTGCTTGTGAAACAGCCGTCGGAGCTATGAAACCACTGTTTTGATTCGTTCCGGTGAAGGAGTAATAGGTGCCTGTGTTCAGAGATACAGTAGCCCCACCGACAAGAAGGATGGTACCCGCTACTCCACCGTCGCGGGCTGTCCGGAGCTGGGCAGCGCTTTGGGTGGTGAACTGACGCGTACCACCGGTGCGGTTAATGGTGAGGGTGTTGGGCCCTGCATCCAATGTCGCTCCGCTCTGAACAGTGAAACTTCCATCCTGGCAGATCACGCTATTCAGCAATTGAACTGTGCGGTCGCCTGACAGAATAACCGGATTGACCTCACTGAACACATTGCCGGCAGAGGTGCTGATGGTGCGCGTGCTGGCCAGCGGAGCATTGAAATTGAACGTTCCATTGTTGGCCGATGCTGATAATCTGCTGATCAGTCCCCCGGTATGAATGATATTGCCCGACAGATTCACCGTGCCAGCTCCATTGCCAACCCAGTTATACTCGAGGCGCCCGGCCGACAGGTTAAGGTCACCCAGGATATTGGTTTGAGTGGATGTGAAGTTTCCTATGTGCTGAGCATATCTCCCTGAACTGTTGGTGATAGTGAGATTCCCTTCAATTACAAATACCTGCCCGCTGATCGCAGCAGGTGCTTGCCGGAATTCTCCTCCGTTGATGGTCATGGACCCTGTAATCCCGTTGGTCGTTCCAGAGGCTCCGTTCCATGTCCGCACGGGTGTGAATGAGCCGGTACCTTCAATGATCAGGTTGTGGTAGCTCCGGTTTGCGATGGTAGACGCAATTACAGGTATCGTTTGATCGGCTGCACCATTAAACCTCACCGTGCTGTTGGTGGTGGTATGTACACCCGTGCCCGCACTGAAAGTCCCGGCGATGGAAATGATGCCACCGGGAGCGAACGTTCGCGCCAGGTTACCTGTGCCTATCGTCAGGTTGTGGTACGCGAATGCAGGCACTACCTGTCCGGCCGCTCCGGTAAGGCTGACGGTATTGCCCGAGAATGACGGCGTGTAGTTGGTGACTGTTGGGCTGAACACGCCGCTCACAAAAATGTTGCCGCTGGCCAGCGTGAGTGTGGCACCTGAACGATCGTTTGAAATCGTGAGATTCAGATAGCTGAACGCGTTGATGGTTTGTGCGCCGGTACCATTGAAATCGATGGTAGACCCTGTAATGGTAAATACTCCTATGCCGGGAGTGAAGGTGCCGCAAATGCCGATGGTGCCGGCATTGGCTAACACGCGGGGGCCTCCGGCAATATTGAGGTTGCCGTAAGCCAATGCTGGAATAGTTTGAGAAACGGCTCCGGAAATGGTGAGCGAACTGGTGCACGCAAAGGTGCTGGTGCCGGATGAGTTGTATGCCCAGACCGATTGAACGGTCAGGGAAGAACCCGCCGCCATGCTGAACGCTCCGTCACCATTCACGGTGAAGCTGTCCACCGTGCGCGCACCATCAATGATCAATGCATTGGTGTATAAACCCGAGGTCGGAATCACAATAAGGTCGGTTACTACAGCCGGTACCATGCCCAAATCCCAGTTGGCGGCATCGTCCCAATCAGAACTGAAGCTGCCGTCCCAGGTATAGGTCAGAATGGGTACGTTTACACGACCTGTCCACTCTGACGTGGCTGCAAGGGATCCGTTGGTATTGTTAAGCGGTGTGCTCACGCTGATAGTGGGCGAACTGATCAGGGTGGTGCTGGTGTACTCTGTCCAGGGCAATGCGCCACCCCATCGGTTGAGCAGAATGTTGGCTGCTGTTCCTACCACATCACCTGCCACATCATAAGTAAACGTGGGGGTGTAGGTATAGGTGGTCAGTGAAGATTGGGTAGATATCCAATATCGGGTCAGATAGTCTGTCGCAGTGCCATCGTTCGGATGCACTGCATCCGTAAGTCTCCAGCCCACATTGCCGGCAGAAGCATTGGCTGTAAAGGCCAGTTGGACCGGAGTGTAATCTCCGCTGGCATCCCCGATGGGCCAGATATATGTATTGGCTCCTGTGGCCACTGCACGCAACAGTTGCCCTGAGCCATCGGTCACCACCATGTTCGATGCTCCAAAGGTGCCGGTGATGGCACCGCTGGCGTTGTTGCTCACGGTGAGGTTGTTGGCGCCAATCGTGAGGCGTCCATTGGCAAGGGACAACGTGCCGCTCAGTGTCACGGCCTGATCCAATGTCACCCCCGCTGTATTGCTGACGGTAAGGCTGTTCATTTGGGTCACCGCAGCCGGAAACTGGGTGTTCTGAGCCGCGCTGCCATTGAACACATAGCTGGCTCCCGTGCTGTAGGTCTTTAAGGTAGACGCACTCAAGCCGCCCAGCGAAGAAGTTCCGAAGCCATTGTTGATGCCGTTGGCATTGGCTGTAATCAACGTAGCACCTCCGGCCAGTGTGAAGGCAGAGAAAGACGTCGTCGGCATGCCCGACATGGTAAAAGTCTGCATGTCATACGTACCATTCACGGTGAACTGAGCTATCGGATTATCTGTTGCCGTTCCCATGGCAAAATTTGACGTCAGACGCAGCACCGAGCTGCTGTTTACTGTATAGGTCGTGTAGTTCGATACGGCACCGGTATAGCTAAAATCCTGCACTCCATTCTTGTTGAAGAAGAACCCGAAGTTGCTTGGATTCATGGCTACGGTACCCGTGGTATAGAATTGACCCGTGCCACTTTTTGTAAAGTTTCCGAGCAGCACTGCACGGTTGTTTTGAATATTGCCTCCGGTTCCGAAATCAATGATACCCGGATCAGCCGTGCGGGTAGAAGTCGCAGAGAAATTACCCCCGACGCTCAGGAAGCCTGAGCCACTGGTGGAAGACACATTTTCCAAATCCAGGGCGGCATTGCCTGAGATGGTAAGGTCACCGGTGATGTTCAATTCGGCCTGCGAAGTGTTGGTTGCGGCGTTTTGCAGAATGTGCTCTCCGCCGGAGGCAGAATTGAGGGTGACATTGCCCGTCACATTCACGATTCCTTGTCCGGCTCCTCCGGCTACTACCAATGGGTTGGTGTCAGTGGAAGAGCTGGTGTAGCTGCCTCCCACGTTCAGGGTTCCTGCTCCGCTGCTCGCCGTCACACGCACACGTCCCGTGCCGCTTACTGACAGATCGCCGTCAATGGTCAGTGTGTTGGCAGTGGTTTGATTGCATACCGTCAATCTTCCCGCAGTGGTAATGTTCAGGTTGCCCGCCACACCCATGTTGAATCCTGCGGCCAGCTCCCAGTTGGTGCCCGCGCCGCCTGTTAAATTCAGGTTGTTATACTGCCGGTTTGCCACCGTTGTGGTAAATGAGTCAAGCGTAAATGTGGAAGCCGCCGTGCTGTTGTAAGTTACTGTGCTGCCCGCAATGGTGTGGATCCCCGTGCCGGGCGCAAACGTATTGTTGATCGTGATCACTCCACTGCTTGCCCACGTGCGGTTACCGTTGCCGGTGTTGGTGACATCGTAATAATTGGTAGCCGGGAAGTTTTGCGCCGACGCGCTGCTGAAGTCGATGGTACTGGTGCCCGCCGAAACAACCCCTGTTGTGGGGGTGTAAGTGCCATCGATCACAATGGTGGGGGTGTCGGCCAGCGTCCGGTTTCCGTTGCCGGAGTTGCTCAGGTTGTTGTAGCGGTCAAACCCGGCAATGGTTTGTGCCGAGGCCGAGGTATAATCGAAGGTGTTGCCGGTGCTGCTGTAGGTCACCGAGGTGGCGCTGGGGACGAATGTTCCGCCTACGCCAATGGTGCCTGATGCAAGGGTCACTGTGTTTCCTCCCCGGTTGCCCGAGATGGTCAGGTTGTTATAGTTGGCAAAGGCAGGCACGGTTTGAGCGCCCGCGCCGTTGAAGTTTACCGTGTTGCCCGTGGTGGACCAGGTGTTGTTGCTGGCCGTCAGGTTCAATGTGCCGGCCACACCAATGGTGCCTGAGGCCAACGTGATGGCTGCGCCACCGCGGTTACCGCTGATGGTAAGGTTGTTATAGTTTATACCATTCACCGTTTGTGCGCCCGTGCCGTTGAAGTTCACGGTGCTGCCGGCGTTTGTATAGGTACCTGCGCCGGAAGTAAAGGTGCCGCAAATACTTATGGTACCGGTAGCAGTCAGCGTGCGGTTGCCGCCGCTGGCGTTCAGATTGCCAAAGTTCCACGCCGGGATAGTTTGTGGCGAAGGGGCCGAGATCGTCACTGTGGAAGCGCAGTGCAGTGAAGGAGTAGCTGTGGTCGTGCTGGTCAGTGTGTTAGTGATCGTGAGCGATCCGGTAGCACCCAGCGTGAACGTGCCATTGCCCTGTACGATGAAACTGTACACAGAGACAACCGATGTCAGGTTCAACATGTTGAGATAGCTGCCCGAAGTAGGAATGAGGGCAATGTCACCGCTCCCGGGCACCGCATTCGGCGTCCAGTTCAGTGCATTGGCCCAAACGCTGCTTTGGGATCCGTTCCAGGTATAGGTGGTAGGAGGAACGGGCGGAACCAGCTCACCGGTGCCGAGCAGAATGGGCGTACCGGGGAAGCCGGTGAATGAGATCCTGGCCAATTGACTCGTCAGAAGTGTCCCGGCGTTATTGCCAAAGAAGATGCGGCCCGTAGTGCCCACACCTCCTCCCGTTCCGGTCCAGCCATTGATGACGAGCGAGCTGCCGGTCCATGTAATCCCTGAGCAGTCGGCAAAGGTGAGCGTGTGCGGGTTGCTGCCCAGATCTATCACGGAGTTATCGCTGAGGTTGAGCGTGGACGAAGAAGTAAATGTGGTGGAAGCCGCAATGCCGGTAGTGCTCAGCGTGCCGCCGTTGAGCACCACTTGCGAGGCGTAGGTGACGTTAGCGGTGGGGTTAAGACGAAGTTCACCGCCGGTAATGGTGGTGGCACCGGTAAGGGTATTGGCTGTATGGGTGAGGGTAAGCACGCCTGAGCCGGTTTTGGTCAATCCGCCTAAGCCGCTGATCACCCCTGCGTAGGTGGTGCTGGACGACTGGTTAACCGTGAGCGTACCGGCACCCAGGGTGATGTTGCCGCCGGTGGTGCCGCCGCCTGTGAGGGAGGCGATGGTTTGGTTAAATCCATCCAGGTTGAGCGTGGCGCCCGCCGTGTTGGCAAGGGTCACGTCGGTGGTTACGGGCAGACGGTCATCTCCTAGGCTGAGCCTTACCGTACCGCTGTTGATGGTAGTGCTGCCGCCGTAGGTGCTTATCCCGCCGAGGGAAAGCGTACCTGCAGACAGTGCATTCACCACCAGATTAGAACCTACGCCGGTAATGGGTCCGTTGATCGCGTATATAGCCGGCTGGCCGATGGTAATGGTGCGGGTTACCCCTACACCCAGATTCAATGTTGCACTCCCAAAAGTCAGGTTGGCCGAACCTGCGGCATAGTTGACGGCATCACCAAACCGGATGTTGGTATTGGCGACGATGGCGGTAGTATTCGGGGATCGGGACAAATTATCTGCTGAGAGCACCCCGCCGTTAACAGTAATTGTTCCATTACCATAGCCATTTACTCCGCGCCATGCGAGTGTGCCTTCATTTAAAGTAACACCCCCCGGCAAACTCAACAAAGTTCCATTTCCCGAAAGCAATACACCCGGTCCATTCTTAATTAGGCCGGATCCAGCCGCTGTAGATAATGTCTGGCCTGAATTGAGCACGCGTCCGCTCGCTACATAGACTGGTGAAATTCCACCACCACCGAGCCCGAGTGTAAATGTGCTAAATGCATTAATAGTCACATTTTCAAATGCGACAAAAGCAGACACGTTGGTGCTCATACCCGTAACTGTGCTACCCGGAACTGCGAAATAAGCAGCCTGACCACTTGTCCAGGTTTGGTTATACGGTCCGCCCGGAGCTACGCTCCAATTGCTGGTATTCCAGTTGCCCGAGCCACCCCACCACCGGGCGACACTGCCTGTTGCCACTACTTCACCCGTGCTCAGAATAGTTGCGGTGTGGTAGTTTCCTCCATTGAGGAAGAGGATCTTCACGAGCTGGTCGCTGCTCAGTCCGGCTGCGCTGTTGCCCACAAAGAGGCGTCCTTCCGTACCGGCGGTGCCATTGAATGAGCCGCTCCAGCCTGTTACAAAGAGGTAACCGCCTGCCCAGCTTACTGCGCTGCTATTGGCAAAGGTGAGGGTGTGCGCTCCCGTGCCCAATGCCAGTGTGGACGTGGCGTTGAGGGTGAGGGTGCCTGCTGTATCAGAAAAACCGGTAGTGGCTCCGCTGCGCAGGGTACCTCCGTTGAGGGTCACATTGCTGCCGTCGGGAATCACGTTGGCCGCACCCAGCTGCAGGATGCCGTTGGCCACGCTGGTATTGCCGGAGTAAGTATTCGCTCCGCCAAGCACAAGAGCGCCCGCGCCTGTCTTCGTAAGATTGGAGGTGCCTTCAAGCACACGCGGATCGGTTACATCGAAGTTGGTCTCGTACGGAGCGGCTTTGGTAAAATTGAAATTGTTGAAATAGATGTTGCGGTTTCCGCTGTTGTCGGACTGATTACCACAATAGATATTGATATTGTTGATGTTCGCAGGTGAATTGATGGTGGTGGTGTATGTTGCTCCACCACTGCGGGAGGTCATGGAGAAGGTGTACTGCGTCCAGCTTGTCCGGGTTAGAGTGACGAGCATCGGAGTGACGCCGTAGTTCGGGTCAGCAGTACCATTGGTGGTGGTGATGGCCGAACTGCCTGCATTGTTCACGTTGAAAATCAGGGTGTTTCCTTCCCGGAGGTCAAAGCCTTTGAATCCACCGCCGGCATCCCAGTTCATGGCCCAGTGAAAACTGAACACGTCGCCGATGAGCATGGGTACGTCGGTCCCGCCGGCGCCAAAATAGCGAACAGCGTTCACTGTATTACTGCTGTGACCGAAAAGACCGAAAGCGGTGGTTCCAATGCCGGTGGTGCCCATACCATCGGAGGCCGGGTTGCCGATGAAGGTTCCCGCGTTAGCGCCATTCGAGGTAATCGCCCAGGCGTTGTAGCCGGTGCCAAAGTTTTGGCCATTGACCCATGTGCCTGAATAGTTGGTGGCATTATCGGAAAAGTTGTACTGAGCTTGTGCAGAATGCAGGGCCAATAGCGCAACGACAACCAATGCGCCGTGGTTGAAAAATGACAAAGCCCGACCGGTAGTCGAGCGCACGAATGAAAAGACCGCTTTCATCAGCAGCAATTTAATTTTGTTCAGGTTAGTATGCTTGAGTGGTGTAAAACCTACACCGCCAATTCATTTTGCAAAATTAAGGGTAAATAGACTACAATTCGTCGACAGGAAATAATATTTCGTCGAAAATTCAGGTAATCCAGACGCGTCATGGCGCAAAATTATCCTTTTCCTGGTCCATTTATTCCTTTTTTGTGCTGCTCACCTCACGTTTTCGCAAAAACAGCAGGGAACAAACAACACGGGTGAAAAAGGCTAAAACCCCGGGAATACACGGTACACGCGCAGAATCAGCGCCTCCTGATTGCCGCAATCCCCGGCAGTTCGATACCCTCGAGTGATTCCAGCATCGCACCGCCGCCGGTGGATACGTAGCTCACCTTGTCGGCCAGCCCGAACTGATTCACCGCAGCCACGGAATCGCCGCCACCTACCAGGGTAAAAGCCCCGTTTTTCGCTGTGGCGTCAGCGAGGGCATTGGCCACGTCGAGGGTGCCCCGCATGAAATTGGACATTTCAAACACGCCCATCGGGCCGTTCCACAGGATGGTTTTCGAGCGGAGAATGACATCGCGGTAGAGGGTAACGGTTTTCGGACCGATATCCAGCCCCATCCATCCGGCAGGAATGGAAGCGATTCCTGATTCCTTTCTGTTCGCATCATTGCTGAAGGCATCAGCGATCACTGCGTCGGTAGGCAGATAGAGGTTTACACCCTTGTCGCGTGCCATCGCGATCAGATCGATGGCTTTTTCCAGCAGGTCTTCCTCCACGAGAGAATTGCCCACCTTGCCGCCTTGTGCTTTAATAAAGGTAAATGCCATACCCCCGCCGATAAGGATATTCTGCACGCGGTCCATGAGGTTTTCCAGGATGGCTATTTTGCTTGACACCTTGCTGCCACCGATGATTGCTGTGACAGGCGTAGCTGATGAATGCAACACCCGGTCAATGCTCTGCACTTCATCTTCCATCAGGTAGCCGAAGAGTTTGTCGGTAGGGAAGAAACGGGCAATCACTGCCGTACTGGCGTGTGCGCGATGCGCAGTGCCGAATGCATCGTTCACATATACATCGCCGTTCTCAGCAAGTTGTCCGGCGAAAAATTCATCACCTGCTTCCTCTTCCTTATAAAAACGCAGATTCTCGAGCAGCGCCACTTCACCGTCCTTGAGCTTATCTGCCACCTCGCGGGCCTTGCTACCGATGCAATCTTCGGCAAACTTCACATTTACCCCCAGGAGCTTCGACACCACCGGCACGATGTGCTTCAACGAATACTTCGCCTCGGGACCACCTTTCGGGCGACCGAGGTGCGACATGAGCACCACGCGCCCTCCGTCGGACATGATTTTTTTAATCGTCTTCACGGCAGCGCGGATACGGGTGTCATCCGTTACTTCAAACTTGTCATTGAGCGGCACATTGAAGTCCACACGAACGAGGGTGCGCTTTCCGGAAAAGGAGTATGAGTCGAGTTGGTAGGGCATGGGGGTGTATTATGAAGGTGCGAATTTAAGGGGGTGTTTGTTCGCTTCGCTCACTTTGGTAACGCAAAGGCCTCAGAGGGCGCAGAGGTCGCAAAGAGACTAAAAGACTATGACGAAAGAAGTGAGTCGTTACATAAGTTGATTTACAATTCTTCGGATACTGGACTTTATAAGGGGTTCATTGAAGTTAATGAGCAGTCCTAACTGATATCCACCGTGTCTAAGATAGGTCAAGGTTTGCGCTTCGTGCACTGGTCGGAGCATCTCAACAGACTTGAGTTCGATTACAACCAAATCTTCTACAAGCAGGTCTATGACATAGGCCCGCTCAATAGTCAGGCTCTTATAGCGCAGTGTGACTGGAACCTCTCTTCGGACGTGATAGCCCGCAAGAGTAAGTTCGTGTTCAAGACTCTCCTGATAGGTGCTTTCGAGCATTCCCGGTCCCAGGATGCGATGCACTTCAATGGCGCAGCCAATGATGTTATACGACAGTTCGTTGAAACAGCTTGACATGAGCGGCAAGCTAGCCCGATAAACGCACCCACTCTCCGCATAAACTATGCAGACTTAGGCGAGTAGCATTCCCATAAACCTCTTAATACTTTGCGAACTCTGCGCCCTCCGCGGCCTTTGCGTTACCAAAATGAGCGAAGCGAACTTAAAACAGCCCTCTCAACGCACAGCCCTTACTAATGACCGCATGCACCTGATCAACAGGCACCCGCTCCTGCTTCATGCTGTCGCGCTCGCGGATGGTCACGCAGTTGTCATTCAGCGTATCGTTGTCAATGGTCACACAGAACGGAGTACCGATCGCATCCTGTCTGCGGTATCGCCGGCCAATGGCGTCTTTATCGTCGTATTGCAGATTGAAATCGAGCTTGAGCATATCCACGATTTCCTTCGCTTTTTCCGGAAGGCCGTCCTTTTTCACCAGAGGTAATACAGCCACCTTCACAGGAGCCAGCGCTGCGGGAATGGCAAGCACCGTGCGCTCGCTGCCGTCTTCGAGTTTTTCTTCTTTATACGATGCAGACAATACCGCGAGGAACATCCGGTCGAGCCCGATAGATGTTTCAATCACATACGGCACATAGCTCTCGTTGGTCTCCGGATCGAAGTAGCGCAGTTTTTTACCGCTGAATTTCTCGTGACTGCTCAGGTCGAAATCCGTGCGCGAGTGAATACCCTCGAGTTCCTTGAATCCCATCGGGAAATTGAATTCAATATCGCAGGCCGCATTCGCATAGTGTGCGAGCTTGATGTGGTCGTGGAATTTGTAATTCTCCTCGCCCATTCCAAGGGACTCGTGCCACTTGATGCGCGTGTCCTTCCAGTAGTTGTACCACTCCATCTCCGTGCCCGGCTTCACGAAGAATTGCATCTCCATCTGTTCAAATTCACGCATGCGGAAAATGAACTGACGGGCGATGATTTCATTGCGGAATGCCTTACCCACCTGCGCGATACCAAACGGAATCTTCATGCGTCCGCTCTTCTGCACATTGAGGAAGTTTACGAAAATACCCTGTGCCGTTTCCGGACGCAGGTAGATGATTCCGGCTTCACCGGATACTGCGCCCATCTCTGTTTTAAACATGAGATTGAACTGGCGCACTTCCGTCCAGTTGCGTGAACCTGTTTCCGGATCGGCGATTTCACATTCATCAATGAGGTTCTTGAGAGCTTCGAGATCGCTGGCTTCGAGCGCAGCTTTCATTTTTGACTGTACCGCATTGATTTTCTCCTGCGCGCGCAGCACGTTCGGATTGGTCGCACGGAATTTTTCTTCATCGAATGAATCACCAAATTTCGCTTTCGCCTTTTCGATTTCCTTGGTGATTTTGGCTTCCGACTTGGCCATGTATTCTTCGAGCAGCACATCGGCGCGGTACCGCTTCTTGCTGTCTTTGTTATCAATGAGCGGATCGTTGAATGCGTCTACGTGTCCGCTGGCCTTCCACGTAGTAGGATGCATGAAGATCGCAGCGTCAATGCCCACGATATTCTGATGCATGCGCGTCATGGCCGTCCACCAGTAACTGCGGATGTTCTGTTTCAGTTCAGCGCCGAGCTGACCGTAATCGTAGGTAGCGCTGAGCCCGTCATAGATTTCAGAAGAAGGAAATACGAAGCCATACTCCTTGGCGTGGGAGATGACCAGCCTGAGTTTGTCGTCCTGGTTTGCCATAGCGGCGGCGAAGATACTGCTGACTTATCCAACCCCCGGACGCGAGGGCAGCAGGCGATCGAGGATTTTACCGGCAGGCTTTACGAGCCAGACAAAACAGACCACGCCGGCAATATTGAAGAGCATATGAGCATTTGCCACAGACCGTTCGGGCGATGCCCCGGAGCTGACCTGTTCCACCAATCGGACAAATGCATCAAAGAACAGCAGGCCGGCTATCACAGAAACCAGATTAAAGACCAAATGAAACATGGCTGCTTTGATGGATTCCCTGCTCCCTTTAATGGTAGCGAGCAGCGTATCACTGCATGTACCGAGTTCCGCGCCCATCATCACAGCGATCCCTCCGGGTAATGCGAGCAAGCCCTTTTTGGCGAGCACGATGGCAGTTCCCACTGTGGCGGAGGAGGACTGAATGACAACCGTGACGAGTGCCCCGATACCGGCACCTTTCATCGGGTGATCCAGGCTGGCCATCCACTGCACAATGCGCTCATCATCGCGCAGAGGCTCTACCGCGCGCTCCATGGTATACAAACCGAAGAACAGCATTCCGAAATAGAGCAGCATTTTACCCGTTTGTGTGATGTGGTCAGCCTTGGAGAGAAAAAGCAACACAAAACCCAACAGCAGAAAAACCGGAGAGTATTTGCCCACATCCATGGCGATGATCTGGCTGCTGACCGTGGTGCCAATGTTGGCACCCAGAATGATGCCCATTGCCTGATGAAAATTGATCAGCCGGGCGTTGATCAATACAATGGTTATGATAATAACTGCAGACGATGAATCAAGAATAGTGGTGACCACGGCACCGGTAAGAATTCCCGTAAACGTATTGCGCGTAAATCGCAGAAGCCATTGCTTGCCTTTATCACCAGCGAGGTCCGAAATCACGGAGGACAGATTATTCACGGCGAACAGGAATAGAACCAATCCACCGACTACAGCAAGTACAATTTCCAGCATGGAGCCAATCTACCCAGGGAACTCAACCTGAGTATCACGCTGCGATGAAGAAGATGTTACCGGCTTCTTTCGGATGTGTGAAGATGGCTGCACAGCTCCCCGAAATAGTCCGATTACACCAGTGCGTGCGCCCGGGCAACCGATTTCCGGACTGCAAGTATGCCGTTAGCAGATAACTCCGGACGAACACTGAAACCCACATCGCCGCTGGTCATCGGAAGTGAGAATCTGCATTGTCGCCGGTGGCTGAGGCAATGACTTTACACCACGAGCGGAGTGCAATATTCAGGGAAACCATCTTGCGCAAATGGCCTTGCGCTCTGCCCTGACATATTCCAGAAACGCTCCCGCCGCAGGAGAAAGTTGCTTGCGGCGCGGCCAGATGAGCCTCCACTTCGTCTGGATGGGCAATCCCGTCACCGGAATAATACGCAGCTCACCGCTTTCCAGTTCGCGGCGTATTCCGATTTCCGGCATCACCGAACATCCTATGCCGGCAATCACTGCCTGCTTCACCGCCTCATTGCTCGTGAGCTCGATGCGCCGCTTTACGCTCACGCCTGCTTCCGCGAGAAACTGTTCCATGCTCACACGTGTGCCCGAACCCTGCTCCCGGTAGAGCATCGTCAGCCCTTCCATAAGCGAAGGATCATTCGGTTTTTTCCGGAAGTGCTGATCGGCATTTCCCACGAGGTAGAGTTTGTTTGAAAGCAATTCGAGTTCTTCCACATCCATTCCCTGTGGAATGAGCGACACCAGACAAAAATCCGATTCATTGCGCTGGAGACTTTCAACCACGCGGCTCTTGTTGGTCACATCAAGCACAAGCTCCACGCCGGGATGGCGCTTCATAAAGTCGGTCAGAAAATACGGCATCACATACTTGCCGGTGCTCACAGAGGCAATGCGCAGGCGGCCGGTGAGCAGGCCCTGATAGGTCATGGTTTTGTAGTTGATCGCATACACCTCATTAAGGATGCGCTCAGCCGCTTCCGCGATTTCCTTCCCGAAGTCCGTGATATGGATTTTTCTGCCTATTACTTCGACGAGTGGAATTTCAAACTGCTGCTGAAAATTGCGGAGCTGAATAGACACGGCCGGTTGGGTGAGGTGAAGCTCCTCTGCCGCACGGGTCACACTGCCATGCTGTGCAATGGTCAGAAAAACCCGAAGTTGATGGAGTGTGTAATCCATAACATTGTTTTATGTCTTCAATATTAACTATAAATATATACTTATCGGATCATGCCCACACCTTTGCGCCCAAATTGTACCATAATGACTCGAATCACAGTAGCGAAGGGCGACGGAATCGGCCCGGAAATCATGGACGCCACATTAGCCGTGCTGAAAGCGGCGGGCGCAAACATTGAGGTGGATGAGATTGAAGTAGGAGAGAAAGTATATCTCTCCGGCAATACCTCAGGGATCGCCAAAGAATCCTGGGACATCATCCGCCGGAACAAGGTGTTTTTGAAGGCACCTATCACTACTCCGCAGGGCGGTGGTTACAAAAGCCTCAACGTGACCACCCGCAAATTCCTCGGGCTTTATTCCAACGTACGTCCGTGCACCAGTCTGCATCCGTTCGTGCAGACCAAGCACCCGAAGATGGACATTGTGATTGTGCGCGAAAATGAAGAAGACCTCTACGCGGGTATTGAGCACCAGCAGACGGATGAAGTGATTCAGTGCCTGAAGCTGATCAGCCGTCCGGGTTGTGAGAAGATCGTCCGCTATGCGTTTGAATACGCGCGTGCCTATGGCCGCAAGAAAGTGACCTGCTTCACCAAAGACAACATCATGAAACAGACAGACGGTCTGTTCCACCAGGTGTTTGATGAAATCGCAAAAGAGTATCCGGAGATTGAGAACGAACACTGGATCATCGATATCGGTGCGGCGAAAATGGCTGACACCCCTGAGGCGTTCGATGTGATTGTGACATTGAACCTCTACGGGGACGTGCTCTCTGATATTGCGGCCCAAATTGCAGGATCAGTAGGACTCGCCGGTTCCGCCAATATTGGCGAAGAGTGCGCGATGTTCGAAGCGATCCACGGATCAGCGCCGCGCCGCGCCGGACAAAACGCAGCCAACCCTTCCGGACTGCTGCAGGGAGCCATCATGATGCTCATTCACATCGGACAAAACGAAGTAGCTGAACGCATTCAGAATGCATGGCTTCGCACCATTGAAGAAGGCATTCACACCTATGACATTTTCACCGAAGGCATCAGCAAGGAGAAAGTCGGCACAAAGGAATTTGCGGAAGCAGTGATTGCCCGTCTCGGACAAAAGCCGCAGGTGCTCACTCCGGTGACCTACACCACAGGCTCTGCGTTCAACCTTCCGAAGTATGTGCGGAAGGCATCTGCTAACAAGGAGCTCGTAGGAGTTGATCTCTTCGTACACTGGTCAGGCACCAATCCGAACGAACTCGCTGAAAAGCTGACCCGCCTGAGCAATCAGGATGTATCCCTGAGCATGATCACCAACCGCGGGATCAAGGTATGGCCGGACGGTTTCGCCGAGACATTCTGCACCGACCACTGGCGCTGCCGTTTCAAGCCGACAGATGGCGTTGCGATGAAAAAGCAGCACATCATCCAGCTGTTGAACGAAGCAGAAAACTCCGGAATCGACGCGGTAAAAACAGAGAACCTCTATTCGTTCGACGGCAAGGCCGCGTATTCACTCGGACAAGGACAATAATCAACGACCCACACACATGAATATTCAACTCATTGACGGGCACTTTAGTCCACGCGAATCGCTCGACCTGATCACCCGGATGATTCATGTGAAGATTTCCTTCCATGAAGAAAAAATCAGGGATGCCAAGACAGAAGAAGATGTGAAGATGCGCGAGTCCCGTATTCGTCAGCTCCAACGTGATCTGTATGAAATACGCAACCAGCTCCAAAGCAGGACTGAAGCAGTTGACCTCGCTGCACAAATTGAGTTGACTTGAAAGCACAATGTTCCGTGGCAGGACATTAATGATCGCAACCAAACACGGCAAGGAGGCAGTACTTGCACCGTTGTTTGAGCGCTCACTGGGGCTCAGGTGTATGGTACCACCTGATCTCGATACTGATCTCCTCGGCACCTTTACCGGTGAGGTAGAGCGCCGGGGAGATCCTTTGAGTGTGGCGCGGGAGAAATGCCTCATGGCAGCCGCGCAGGTCAATGCCGATCTCATTCTGGCAAGCGAAGGATCATTCGGTCCGCATCCCTCTATTCCCTTTGTATCAGCCGGAGACGAGTTGCTCTTTCTCCTTGACACCACGACAAAAAGAGAATTCTATTCGCGGGAACTCACCACAGAAACCAACTTTCACGGGGAATGGGTCCGCGATGAAGACAGCCTTGATCAATTCCTTCACAAGGCCGGGTTTCCATCTCATGCCGTGATTATGCGCGCATCGGAAACCGATACCGTGCACCTTAGAAAAGGCCTTGCGAAAAAAGAGGACGTGCTTTTGCATTTCAATGACCTGCAATCCGTGCATGGAAAAGTGTGGATTGAAACGGACATGCGCGCGATGCACAACCCCACACGCATGCGGGCAATCGCACGTGCCGGGGAAAAGTTGGTTGAAAAACTGCGTTCTGTTTGTCCGGCCTGTGATGCCCCCGGATTTGCGGTGACCCGTCCGCTTCCCGGACTTCCCTGCATGGGCTGCGGCATGCCTACACGAAGCACGCGCGCATTGCAGCGCACCTGCGACGTGTGCATGCACAGCGATGAAATTGCACCCTCACACGGGAAAGCCATGGAAGATCCAATGTACTGTGATTTCTGTAATCCGTGAGCGTGCTATCAAACGCGGAACTCAATGCCCCGCACCTACTTCCGCCTTGACGAAAATGGCTTTCTGCATCGGCGCTTCTTCACTGGTTTTTCTTCTGTAGCCATTTGATGGTAGTGCAAATGCAAAGGCATTTTCCCACTCCAGCCTGACAGCACCAGCGAAGAATCACTGACACTTCGCACCTTATACGACAATTCATTGACCCAGGTGCTGTCTGAATCGGGAATATGTCCGGGAATTCGAAAAACCAGATCTTCTCCATTCAACTCCCACGTACCGATTTCATGAAGCGTATCCTTCGGTGCGGTTTCCGGATAAGCTATCGTGGAGCGCTTCAACGCGCCATCGCCGGACAATACCATCCATTGCAAATAATCCGGCGTAGAAAATTTCCCGCGCATTTCGATGGCACGCAATTCCCAGGTGCCGGCAAGGGGAGCACTTACGCCATTCTGCGAGTGAGCAATTGCCCATCCCATCTGGCCGGTAAGGAGAAAAAATATCCGAAAAAATAAGGCGTTACTCATGTGCTACGAATGTACAGGACGAGTTTGCTACTTCAGTTTCTCTTTCTCTCGTTGAACTACTTTTGCCCTATGAAAAAGATCGCGGTCATACTTGCTTTCGCGTGCACGGCGCTCGTGAGTTACGCACAAAAAGGTGAAAACCTGATTGGCGTGAGAGGAGCTGTCGGAGCCGGAATAACCTTTCAACATTACCTTGATGACTCGAAAGCCGTAGAACTCCTGTTCCACAGCCGCTGGGCTGGATTCAGTCTCACCGGACTTTACCAGGTGCACAAACCATTTCTTGATGTCGATGGCATGAAGTGGTACTACGGTGTAGGCGCGCACATTGGAACGTATCCTTTTCGGGACGGCCGCGGACGCTGGAGCGACGACGACTGGTCCGGGTCCCGGACGGTGATTGGAGCAGACGCCATTGTTGGCCTTGAGTATTTCTTCGATGACATTCCATTCCAGATTTCCCTGGATTGGAAGCCTGCCATTCACCTTATTGGCTACAGCGGCTTTTGGGGTGACGAAGGCGGTCTTGGAATTCGCTACATATTCTGAGCAGGGAAGGATTGTCCCCTCTGCGTGCCTATTTTGGCCAAAAAAACAGACGCGCATGTTCCGTTTTGTACTCCTCTTCACGTTTCTTCCTGCACTGGCCTTTGCTCAGCAGCCCGCTGTGCCGTGTGGCTATGACTACTGGTTCGCACATCAGAAACAGCACCGCAGGGAATACGCGGATGCCCTCACCAAGGTCATTTCCAACTGGAAATCCTCAGAACGCGGCGGCGGCGGCGGTGTAGTCGTTCTACCTGTGGTCTTTCATGTGGTGTACAACACCGATGCACAGAACATCTCCGACGAAGTCATTGCCACACAGCTCGACGTACTCAATGAGGACTACCGCAGACTGAATGAAAACGCTTCGGATACCCGCTCCGAGTTTCTTCCTGTAGCTGCGGATTGTGAAATCGAATTTGCCCTTGCGACCATTGACCCTGATGGCAATCCAACGACCGGCATCACCCATACGTTTACCGAGCGCAGCGGATTCACGCTCGATCTGTTTTCCCAAACCAATACCCTCGATGAAGTAAAAAAATCCGTCACCGGTGGTGTGGATGCGTGGGACACGGAGCATTACATCAACGTGTGGATCTGCAATATCGAAGCGGGATTTCTCGGACAGATTTTCGGCCTGGCCTATCCACCTGCGACACTCGATAACTGGCCTGCGGGAAGCAATGCGCCTGATCCGACACTCGAAGGCGTAATCATCCACTACACCACCGCAGGAAGAAACAATCCGCAGGCAGGCGATGACGGCTTTGAAGGCAATGAACTCGGCCGCACCCTCGTGCACGAGATCGGTCATTACCTTGGCTTGCGCCACACCTGGGGTGATGCGCTGCCCTTCCTCGAAGACGGTTGTGCAGTAGACGACGGAATGGCCGACACCCCAAACACCGCGACAGGCGATCAGTTCGCATGCGACCTCACCTCCAATTCATGCGAAACGGATGTGCCCGGCGACCTGCCGGATCAGATCGAAAACTACATGGACTACACACCCGATGTGTGCCTCAACATGTTCACCAACGATCAGAAAGACCTCATGCGCTTTGTCGTGTTCAATCTTCGTCCCGGACTACTTGACGGAGTGCAGGTGACCGAGCGCACGATTCCTTCGGGGACGTTATACCCGAACCCCGCAGGAGATCAGTTTGCCGTGCGCTTCGACCATCGTGTGCGTGGCACACTTGAAGTGCGCGACTGCACCGGACGTGTGGTGGATGAGTTGATGATCGACGGATTCGAAACGTCTGCAGACTGCTCACACTACCCCTCCGGAGTGTACACCATTGCGATGCGAAACAGCAAAATTGCTCCGATGCGGATTGCGGTACAGTGATCGTAAAACTTACGAATCCACCATCGTCTGCAGTGCATTCAGCGCCGTGCGCAGAGAAGTCACTTCATTGAACGACAAACGCAGAGAACCATCCTTCTCATACATCTTGGCGGCCTTCGGATTGGCCTTGATGAAATCCAGCACGCGTGAAAACTTGTCGGACTGGTAGTAAGGACTATCCTGCTTCGTGATGAAGTAGCCGATCATCTTTCCACTCTTCAGCACGAGCTTCTCAAATCCGATTTCACGCGCCAGCCAACGCAGGTGCATGGTATCCATGAGTTGCTGAACTACAGGAGGAATAGGTCCGAAGCGATCATTCAGCTGCCCGGCAAAAGCGTCAAGTGCCTTTTCATCGCTGATGTCGTCGAGTTCTTTGTAGAGCGCCAGACGCTCGGAAATGCTGCTCACATAATCATCCGGAATCAGCAATTCAAAGTCTGTTTCGAGGGTTGTTTCCTTCACGTAGTCCTTCGTGCGGCGGATTTCTTCTTCATAGAGATCCTTGAAGTGCTCCTGCTTGAGTTCATCAATGGCTTCGTTGAGGATTTTCTGATACGTCTCAAATCCGATGTCATTGATAAATCCGCTCTGTTCTCCGCCGAGCAGATTTCCCGCACCGCGGATATCCAAATCGCGCATGGCGATGTGAAGTCCGGAGCCCAGGTCACTGAATTGCTCAATCGCAGTTAAGCGCTTGCGGGCGTCATCGGTGAGAAGGTTGACGGGCGGACAGAGCAGGTAACAAAACGCGTGCTTGTTGTTTCGTCCGACACGCCCGCGCAACTGATGCAGGTCACTCATTCCGAAGTGATGCGCATCGTTGATAATGATTGTATTGGCATTTGGAATATCAATTCCACTTTCGACGATGGCGGTGCTCACGAGCACATCATACGATCCTTCGATAAACTGTGTCATCACGTCTTCGAGCTGCTCGCCGGTCATTTGTCCGTGGCCGATACCCACGCGCACATCAGGACAAAGGCGCTGAATCATCCCGGCAATTTCTGCAAGATTCTGAATGCGGTTGTGCACGAAGAAAACCTGTCCGCCGCGCTGCACCTCATAGCTCACCGCATCGCGGATCACTTCCTCATTGAACGGACGCAGCTCTGTGCGGATGGGATGACGGTTAGGCGGAGGAGTCTGGATAATGCTGAGATCACGCGCGCCCATCAGCGAGAACTGCAGCGTGCGCGGAATCGGTGTGGCAGTGAGGGTCAGGGTATCCACTGTCGCTTTCAACGTCTTCAGCTTATCCTTTGCACTCACTCCGAACTTCTGCTCTTCGTCAATGATGAGCAGGCCGAGATCCTTGAACTTGATGCGCTTGCCCAGCAGTGCGTGCGTACCGATGAGAATATCCACCTCACCCATCTCCACGCGCTTGAGTGTCTCGGTCTGTTGCTTCGCCGTTTTGAAGCGGTTGATGTAATCCACCTTCACGGGAAAATCCTTGAGACGGGCTGCAAAGCTCTTTGCGTGTTGAAGGGAAAGAATGGTGGTGGGAACGAGTACAGCAACTTGTTTTCCATCCGTGGCAGCTTTGAATGCGGCGCGTATTGCAATCTCCGTTTTTCCAAAGCCCACATCACCGCACACCAGACGGTCCATCGGCGAAGGCGCTTCCATGTCTTCCTTCACGGCAATGGTAGCCTTGAGCTGATCGGGCGTATCCTCATAGATAAATGAAGCTTCCAGCTCCGTTTGCAGATAGCTGTCAGGCGCGAATGCAAACCCTTTTGTAGCTTTTCGCTTCGCGTAGAGTTTGATCAGGTCGAATGCAAGTTCCTTGACCTTGGTTTTCGTCTTGCGCTTGAGCGTCTGCCATGCGTTACTGCCGAGCTTGTCCATGGAAGGCGTCGTGCCCTCCTTGCCCACGTACTTACTGATGCGGTGCAGCGAGTGAATGCTCACATACAGAATGTCGCCTCCCTTGTAAGTAAGGCGGATGGCTTCCTGCTCCTTGCCGTTCACATCGATCTTCTGCAGTCCGGAAAACTGTCCGACACCGTGATCAATGTGTACTACGTAATCACCAGGCTGAAGCGCCATGATTTCCTTGAGCGTGATGGCCTCCTTGCTCTTCTTGAAGCCCTCCTTCAGGCGGAAGCGGTGATAGCGTTCGAAAATCTGATGATCAGTATACAGCAGGAGCTTTAGTCTCCGATCCACGAAGCCTTCATGAAACTCCGCAGCGAGAGGCTGAAAATGCACTGCGTGATCCTTGTCTACAAAAATCTGATGGAGGCGTTCAATCTGTTTCGGCTGGCCGGCGGCCACCACATTGAAATAACCCTGCTTGTCGTTATTCGCGAGGTTGGTGCCCAGCATATCAAAATTCTTGTTGAATGCAGGTTGCGGAATGATGTCGAATGCAGCTACGGTGCCTTCCACGAATTGCCTTTGGCTGCCTGCCTCAATCACGCGCATTCCGCGAAGCAGGGAAAGCAGGTCATTGCGGCCGGTGTAGAGCTCCTCCGGCGTTTCGCGTTTCAACACCCCTTTCAGTTTCTCGTACTGCGCGCGCGCCCTGTCGAGTTCCTTCTCCGCCGCATCGAGCACTACGGATGTTTCGCCCATCCACACGATGCTATCCTTGTCCACAAAACGCAAAAGGTTCACGCGTGCCTCTTCGGCATTGCGTGTGCTCACATCAGGGACAATGGTGGCGCGCGTCATTTTAGCCACAGAAAGCTGGGTCACCGGATCAAACTTCCGGATGCTGTCCACCTCATCGCCAAACAGCTCAATGCGGTAAGGATGATCGAAGGAAAATGAAAACACATCCAGGATACCTCCGCGCACGGCATATTGTCCGGGCTCAAACACATAATCCACCTTTTCAAATCCGAACTCGTGAAAGAGCTCGTCCATAAAGTCGTATGAAAGCCTGTGGCCGACTTCAATGTCGTAGGTGTTTTTCTCCATCTCCGCTTCCGTCACCACATTCTCTGCGATGGCTTCGGCATAGGTCACAATCACTGCATGGCCGCTGTGCCTGCGCAGGTCATTGAGCACCTCGGCACGCATGGCCACATTCGCGTTCTCGGTTTGTTCCGTCTGATAGGGAACCCGCGCACTGCGGGGGAAAAAGAACAGCTTCAGGCCGTCCGGTCCGCTCACCGACAATGTAGTATCGCCTTCGCGCTTTGACAGGTCAAAGATATATTCCAGGTCATTCAGAAAATAGGCAGCGCGTTCCTTGTCCTCCAGCACCATCACAATCGTATTAGGCACTTCGCGGATCACTGATGCTGCAATGAATGACAGTGCAGAGCCGCTGGCACCCCGCACCTGCACCTTGCTCTCTGGTGGACGCACATCGGAAATGATCTGCCTGACCCCTTCATCGGCGGCATAGCGCCGGGTAATCTCCTCTAAAATATTCATCGGCTTGAACGCGGACAGGCCGAAGGGAACACCTCCGGCCTTTTTTAATTTGCGCCGCGAAGATAGGCGGGAGAATTCCACACACTTTCCTGTCTGACCAAGAAATAACCCCCGCCCACGAACTTTCAAAACGCCTCTGCCGGTTTGAAGAAGACCGCTCGTTCATCCGCAGACAACCCAAGCTTCACTCAGCCGATAAAGCCCATTACATCCGGAAGGCGGTGGCGTGGATCAGCCGCGAACCCGACAAACAAGAATCGGAATAGCGTTTCTTTGCACCGTGACGGATGAATTTCTGAAATCCGAAGAATGGCAGGGCTTTTCGGTGCATCTGACAACTTCGCGCGAAGGCGGGCGAGAACTGATTGCATTGGGCAAACGCGACGTGTTCTTTCTTCCGCATACTGACCCGGAGGCACTTGAACACCTCGACGCATGGCTGAAGGCTTCAGCCGAATGGACGTTCGGTATACTGTCGTACGAGCTCCATGCGTGCACAGAACCTTCGGTTGCGCCGCATCATTTGCCCGCATCCGAACCCTCTTTAGTGTTTTTCCATCCGCAGGTAGTAGCTGAAAAAGAAGCGGGTGTGTGGAAGATTCATTTCAACACCAGTTCACTCAGCGATGATTCTCTTCTTCAGGCCATCGAAGTACCTGGAGGACAACACATCATGCCACCAGTGATGCTTCATGGAAAAGTATCGCGCGAAGAATACATCCGCAATGTGGAATCGTTGCAGCGGCATATCCGCCTCGGCGATATCTATGAAGTCAACTACTGCGTGCCCTTCAGCGCGTCATGCGAGGTGCATCGTCCCTATGCACTCTGGCAAAAACTCGTCAGCCGCACCCAGGCTCCGATGTCAGGTTATTTCAGAAGCGGTGCACATCTGCTGCTCTGTGCTTCTCCGGAGCGCTATCTCGCCCGTCGCGGAAACACCGTGATTTCACAACCTATCAAAGGCACCATTCGCCGCGGTGCGACACACGAGGAAGATGAGCAACTGAAAGAGGCCTTGCTCGCGAGCCCCAAGGAGCGAAGTGAAAACGTAATGATTGTGGACCTCGTGCGCAATGATCTGTCGCGCGCCGCATTGCCCGGCAGTGTGCATGTGGATGAACTGTTTGGCATTCATACATTCAATACCGTGCATCACATGATCAGCACGGTGAGCGCGGAGGTGCACGCGGAGACCTCGTTTGCAGAGTTGTTGCGCAACACCTTTCCGATGGGCTCAATGACCGGCGCTCCCAAAGTGGAGGCGATGAAACTCATTCGCGGGCACGAGCCTGCGGGAAGGGGTTGGTACAGCGGTGCGTTGGGCTATATTCGTCCGAACGGCGACTTTGATTTTAATGTGATCATCCGAAGCTTGTCCGTGAATACAAACGCACACACCGTGCGTTGCTCCGTAGGCAGTGCCATTACAGTGCATGCCGATCCAGAAAAAGAATATGACGAATGCCTGCTGAAGCTTCAGGCCATTCAGGGAGTATTGTCGTGAGGCCCGAGTACCTTTGAGGCCATGAAGCAGGTCGCCGGCGAATTTACATGCGCACTCCGGGAGCTGAGGGCAGGCCACAATCTCCTGCTCGCAGTGAGCGGTGGTATGGACAGTATGGTGATGCTGCACCTCGCCCACGAAGCCGGATTGCGATGCGGTGTAGCGCATGTGAACTACGGATTGCGCGGGACAGATGCGGTGCTCGACGCACGGCTGACCGAGCAGACTGCGATGCGGTTCGGATATCCGTATCATCTGCTTGAGCTTTCTGAATCAGAAGCCCAACGCCTCGGGCAGCGTAATACTCAGGAAGCCGCGCGCAACATTCGCTACGACTGGCTGAAGTGGATCAAGCAGCTTCACCATTACGATCACATACTCACGGCGCATCACGCCGATGATCAGGCCGAAACGATGCTGCATCATTTTCTTCGCGGCAGCGGACCCAAAGGCCTTGCAGGCATAGCCCCACGTACGCAGGATTTCATCCGCCCTATGCTTGGTCTGACCAAAAATGAAATTCGGGAATGGGCGCATGCACATGCCATCCCATGGCGCGAAGACGCTAGCAATGCAACCACGATATACACACGCAACACGATCAGGCTCGATATCCTGCCGCAGCTCGAGGCGCTCACACCGGGGCTTGCAGAGCGTCTTGCCGGATTAGCGCCTGTGTATCAGGAAACGGCAGATCTTGTAAAACGCCACACTCAGCAGGCGTTGCACAACTATATCGTGCATGAAGGAGGCGTGATCTCACTCGACCTCGCGGATTTCAATCAATATCCCTATCCGCGCTTGTTACTGGCAGAATGGCTGATGCCATTCGGATTCGCATTTAATCAGGTGGATGCAGTAATTGCGCTCTCCACCTCACCGTCCGGCGCGCGGGTAGAATCCGACAGCCATACACTTTGGAAAGACCGGGACAGGCTTTGTCTGGTGTCACGCACTGCAGCCCCTGACACCGAAGAGGCTGTTACTCCGGAGACACTCCGCTGTGCGCATTTTCCGGTAATCTGTCAGTCCATCCCACGCAGCGAATGGATGCTGAGCACCTCGCCGGATTGCGGACAATTCGATCAGGAAAGCCTGCAATTTCCCCTCCTCGTTCGCCACTGGCGTGAGGGCGACCGGATTCGTCCGCTTGGCATGACAGGCACCCAGCTCGTGAGCGACATTCTCACCCAGCGCAAGGTGCCGGTGTTCATGAAACCTTCAGCCGTAGTCGTGGAAATGAACGGTGAGATCATCTGGTTAGCAGGACACCGGATCGCGGAGCAGTGCAAAGTCACGCCAGCGACGCAGACCATCTGGCAGATGCAGATTGCGTAGTACCCGATGCAGGACCTGATGAAACCTCTCTTGCTTCGCCGGTGACCCCAGCGGGAAACCAATATCCGCCCATGAATGACCCCTGCGAAGAAGTCCTTGTTCCATTTCCGGACATGGCCCAATCCTCGCCTATTCCGCATCTCCGATGGAAAAAACAGCAATGCTCTGATGCACAGAAGCCACTGCGATTTAACATCCTTTCAAACTCTGAAATTCCAAGCCACTGCGCATTTGCCCCTTCGTTTATAACTCACCGCTACTACCTTTGAGCCATTACACAGGTAAGTTGTAATTATCCATGAGAATCAAAGGCCTTTTTGCACTTATAGCACTTTTAAATATCACCACTTCCATCGCGCAGATCTATGATCCCGTGAAGTGGCAGCATTCCGTCAATTCCATTTCAGACACCGAGTTTGAAGTCGTTGCCGGGTGCACGATAGAAGCGGGCTGGCACGTGTACGCACTGAATGCGTCCGACAATCCCGACGCCATCGGGCCCATTTCCACCTCGCTGAAATTTCCGGAAGGCAAGGGATACAAGGCAAAAGGAAAAACACAACAAGGCAAATACATCACCCATTTCGACCCCAACTTCGAGATGGATCTGAATTACTTCGAGAAGAGCGCACGCTTCAGCCAGAAGTTCACACGCTCTTCGAAGGATGCACTGTCTATCACCGGCGAACTTGAGTTCATGGTGTGCAACGATGAGCGTTGCCTGTTTCCGGAGCCCATGGAATTCACGGTCGCGCTGCCTGCACTGAGCGGTGGTGCAGCAGAGCCCGCAGAAGCACCCACAGGCGATCCGTCCGGTGAGGCAGCAGCACCTTCAGGAATTCTCGAGCCTGTGAAATGGAGTCTGGCTGTCACCGACAAAGGCAACGGACAATATGAACTCGCATACACTGCCGTATCAGAAAAAGGATGGCATGTATATTCCCAAACACTCGAAAGCGATCAGGGACCAGTGCCCACTACCTTCCGCTTCGAGCTTCCGGCGGGAGTTAGCCGGATTGGAGAAGTGAAGGAACCCAGGTCCATCAAGAAGTACGATCCAAACTTCATGATGAACGTGAACTACTTCGATGGGAAAGCGACGTTCACTCAAACACTCTCCGCTCAAACCCCGCCACAAGAACCGTTTCAGGTTTCCGCAGAATTCATGTGCTGCAACGACGAAACCTGTCTGCCTCCCAAAGAACTCTTCTGGAAAGTCAATCTGACGGCACTCACCGCAACCACCTTTGATCCGGATGCGGAATTAAGCGCCACCGCGCTGGAAAAGGACCCATTCCGCATTGACAAAGCGAATCCGGAGAATCCGATCAGCTGGTGCGGCACTGAAAAAGAGCAGCTCGGACTGTGGATGATCTTTCTGTTTGGCATCATTGGCGGATTGCTCGCATTGCTCACGCCGTGTGTATTTCCGATGATTCCGCTCACCGTGAGTTTCTTCACAAAGGGATCAGAAGGCGGCAGCGGAAAGCGCAGGGCAGTGCTTTATGGAGTATTTATTCTGCTCATTTACTTCATCCTTTCACTGCCCTTTCACCTCTCGAAAAATGTGGATCCGGAAGTGCTGAACAACATCGCCACCAACGTGTGGCTAAACCTCGCCTTCTTCGTGATCTTCATCTTTTTCGCGATCTCCTTCTTCGGTTATTTTGAAATAACACTTCCCAGCGGGCTCGCAAATAAAGTAGACCAGGGCTCCAACCTCGGAGGAGCGATTGGTATCTTCTTCATGGCGCTGACCCTTGCGATTGTATCCTTCTCGTGCACCGGACCTATTCTCGGCACGGTGATCGGAAGCATTTACACCACAGATGCGCTTGGAGTTGTGAACTTCCTCGGCATGGAACTGAGCCTGCCTGCGGCGAAAGTTTCCGCGGCGATGCTCGGTTTCGGATTGTCGCTCGGACTGCCCTTCGGACTCTTCGCTGCGTTTCCTTCGATGCTGAAAAAACTTCCCAAATCCGGAGGTTGGCTGGAAGATTTCAAGGTGAGTCTGGGCTTTGCAGAAGTCGCACTTGCGTTGAAGTTTTTGTCACAAGCCGATCTTGTGGAGCAATGGGGCTTCCTCAAGCGCGAAGTATTCTTCGCCATCTGGATTCTGATTTTCGTACTGTGGATCCTTTATCTCGTTGGGCGGTTCCGCTTCAAGCCCGGACAAGGCAGCAAGAAGATGTCGAAATTCAAGCTCGCCTTCACCATTGCGCTGACCTTATTCACCCTGCGGATACTACCGGGTGTATTGCCAAAATCAGAATGGAACCGTTTCGCATTCCTGAGCGGATTCCCGCCACCCCGCGATTACTCGCTCTATCCGCATGAAGAAGAATTCCGCATTTACCGAGACCTCGCTGAAGCCATGGAAGTGGCCAAGCGGGAAAACAAGCCCGTGTTTGTGGACTTCACCGGATGGGCGTGCGTGAACTGCCGTAAGATGGAAGAAAACGTATGGCCCGATGACCGCGTGAAATCGCTGCTTGAAAACGAGTACATCATGGTGTCGCTTTACGTGGATGAAAAAGTGGAGCTCCCGGCCGAAGCACAATTTGTGTACACCACTGCTGACGGCCGCAACAAGAAAATCAAGACTGTTGGTAGCAAATGGTCCACGCTGCAAACGGAGACCTTCCGCAATAACTCACAGCCATTCTATGCGCTGCTCTCACCGGACAGCACCTTGCTCACTCCTACGCGCCAGTATGACACCGACATTGACGCCTACGCCGAATGGCTTCAGTGCGGCGTGAGTACATTCCGACAGGGGCCAGTTTCACAGGAAAAATAGAAACCCGCGGCAGCCGTTGACCGTTTAGTTCAAGGGACGCTGTTAGGAAAGCATAAAAGCAGTTGCCTGACCGGCCCGATTTTCTCTTTTCTTCGCTAACGAAACATGGCCATGCCGCTCAACCGCCTGCTTCTTTGTGTCATGATGTGCCTGCCCCTCATCGGGTTGGCGCAGAAAACTGTTGTGTACGGCACAGTCACTGATGCGGATTCCAAAGAACCCATGCCTTATGCCCTGGTGTTTTTCGTGAACACGAAGACGGGCACCACCACCGATGAGTTCGGAAAATACCGGATTGAAACCTATTACAGCAGCGACTCCCTGCGCTGCCAGGCGGTAGGCTACGCACCAGTGACACGAAAAATCAAACAGGGCTCTTCGATGCAGGTGGACTTTGCCCTGCGCTCCAGCACGACGCTCGAAACCGTGGTCATCAAGCCCAAGGAAGGCAAGAACCCCGCGATCGAGCTGATGAAGAAGGTGCTCAACAACAAGAAGATCAACAACCGGGAAAAGCTCGATGCCTACCAATACGAAGCGTACAACAAGGTAGAATTCGACCTCAACAACATCACAGAAGAATTTCAAAAACGCAAAATCTTCAAGCCGTTTGAATTTATTTTCGAGGGAGTCGATACGTCCGAAACGAAGCCGTATCTCCCGGTCTTCATGACCGAATCGCTCTCAGAGTTCTGCTTCAAGCGCGAACCCAAGACGTCGAAGGAAGTCATCAAAGCCACCAAGGTCAGCGGCGTGCAGAATGAGAGTATCAATCAGTTTCTGGGCGACATGTACCAGAACGTGAATATCTACGACAATGAAATCGTGATATTCAACAAGAGCTTTACGAGTCCGATTTCTGCGTACGCGTTGGGATTCTATGACTACGGGCTAGTAGACAGCGCCTACATTGACAACAAGTGGTGCTATCTCCTGCAGTTCTTCCCGCGCCGCAAGCAGGAGCTCCTGTTCTTCGGGGAAATGTGGGTGAACGACACCACCTACGCGATTAAGAGTGTCACTGCTACCATTGCCGAGGACGCCAACATCAACTGGATTAAGAATTTTCAGGTCAAGCAGGAGTATAACGAAGTAGAGCGCGAAGTATGGATGCTCACGCGCGACGAGCTCTTGATTGACTTTAATGTGTCCGATAAAAAGATGGGCGTCTATGGCCGCAAGACATCCACCTACAAGGACTTTGTAATCAACACCCCGCGCGAACCGGGCTTCTATGGCGGAGTGTCTGACATCATAGTGCAGGAAGATGCTGCGCACAAGGACGACGCCTTCTGGAATCAATCGCGGCACATTCAGCTCACTGATAATGAACTGCGCATTTACCACATGGTAGATACGCTGAAGAGCTTGCCGCAGTTCAAGACCGTGGCCAACATCATCACGCTGTTCGTATCGGGATACAAAGTGGTCGGTAATTTTGAGTTCGGGCCCTATTACACTTTTTACAGCTTCAATCCGATTGAAGGCAACCGCGTGCGTTTTGGAGGGCGCACAAGCAACAAATTCAGCAAACGGCTGATGCTTGACGGCTATGCTGCATATGGCTTCCGCGACGAGCGCTTCAAGTATGGCGGAGGATTCATTTACATGCTCAATAAAAATCCGCGCATGGCGATTGCAGCCAGTGCCAAGCGCGACATGGAGCAGCTCGGACAGTCAGAAGGTGCGTTCCGGGAAGACAACGTACTCTCGTCCGTATTCCGAAGAAACCCTGCGAACAAACTCACGGATGTCACGGAGCTGACCGGCTACTTCGAGCGCGAATGGCTCTATGGATTTTCCAACAAAATCATTTTCACGCACCGTTTGCTTCGTCCGGCCGGCGACCGCTACAGGTATGTCCGTTTTGAACCGCAATTCGAAGACCAGCAGGAAGTGCGCGCGCTCATCACGTCAGAAGTGACACTGTATACCCGTTTTGCCTACAAGGAAAAATTTGTCTACGGTCAGTTTGAGCGCGTGAGCCTCGGCACGAAATACCCTACCGTTGAGGTGTCGTACAGTGTAGCGACACCCGGAGTGCTTGGCGCAGAATTCAATTACCAGAGGCTCGTGGGACGCGTATCTGACAAGGTGCGTTTCGGGCCATTTGGTTATGCCAATATCACCGCAGAAGGAGGCCAGATTTTTGGCAACCTGCCCTATCCGATGCTGATGATGCACCAGGGCAATGAAACCTTCTTTTACGATGAAGCATCGTACAACACGATGAACTTCTTTGAATTCGTGAGCGACCGCTGGGCGAGTCTATGGGTCTCTTACCATGCAGAGGGATTGTTGCTGAACAAGATTCCGCTCATGCGCCGGTTGAAATGGCGTGAAGTAGTGAGTGCAAAAGCGTTGATTGGCGATTATGACATCAGGAACGACGAAGTCCTTTCACGCGACTTTGATTACGATGGAATCGCCGATATTTACACGCTCACCAAGCCCTATGTAGAAGCTGCGGTGGGCATTGAAAACATATTCAAAGTGCTGCGGATCGACGCGCTTTATCGCTTGTCGTACCTCGACAATCCGAACATTGTGCGCTTCGGATTCCGGGCCAAATTGCAGGTAGATTTCTAACCATTCATCTATGATTCTTTCCGCCCGAAACATTGTAAGACGCTACGGAAAACGCACTGTCGTGAAGGGCGTTTCGTTTGAGGTCAATCAGGGCGAAATCGTGGGATTACTGGGGCCGAACGGCGCAGGGAAAACCACCAGCTTCTATATGGTCGTCGGGTTGGTAAAACCGAATGACGGTTCGGTATTGCTCGATGAAACCGACATCACCCATGAGCCCATGTACAGAAGGGCGCAACTCGGAGTTGGATATCTGCCACAAGAGCCGTCAGTGTTTCGCACCCTATCCGTAGAAGACAATATCAAGGCTGTGCTGGAGATGACGAAACTCTCCAAGGCTGATCAGAAGGCCAAGCTGGAAGAGTTGCTGGATGAATTCGGACTTTCGCACAAGCGGACATACATCGGCAATCACCTCAGCGGTGGCGAGCGACGCAGAACAGAGATTGCACGGGCGCTGGCCACGGATCCCAAGTTCATTCTGCTCGACGAGCCCTTTGCCGGTGTGGATCCGATTGCCGTAGAAGACATACAGAAAATCGTGTGGCAATTGAAAAAGCGCAACATCGGCGTATTGATCACCGACCACAACGTGCAGGAAACGCTGAGCATTACCGACAGGGCATATCTGCTCTACGACGGCAGCATCCTCAAATCAGGCACCGCAGAAGAACTCGCCGCGGACGAGCAGGTGAGGAAGGTGTATCTCGGGCAGAACTTTGAGCTGAAGAAGCAGCGGATAGGTGATTGAGGGGGTTATCGGTAATGTGGAAATTCCGGCTAAAGTGACCATCTGATTCAACCCAACACAACGCTTCCTTCAGGCATCCTGATCCACCGATTCACATTCGCGGACGGGTCAGTCAAGTCTATAACGACTATAAAGTAAAAAATTCATTTGACAGCATGGGCAGAATGAGTATATTCGTTCTGCTCATGCTCGTTGAATTTAATCGTTCGTTATGATCCGAATAGCCTTGGTTTCGATTGCTCTGGCGTTTCATTCCTCCACCCACTCACAATTGCTCGTGGAGACTGCCACTTACTTCGGAGGAGTGCAGGCTGAGGCTGCGGCGCAGATGGTCGTGGGCAATAGTGGAAATCTCTTTATCGGAGGCAATACCGCCAGTGCAAATGGACTAGCAACTTCTAATGCATTTCAGGAGGTCTTCGGTGGCAATTATGATCTTCTGATATCCAAATGGTCTCCCGAACCTTCTCTGATGTGGTCAACCTACTATGGAGGTCCGGCTCATGATGTTACGCGTGCTATTGCTATCGATGACTTGGAAAACATTTACATTGCAGTGCAGGCTGGTTCAGCAAACGGCCTTGCCTCTCCGGATGCATTTCAAGTCTCTGGAATACCCGGTCCTAATAGCCTAATTGCCAAATTCGACGCCAGCGGAAACAGGACATGGGCTACGTACTTTTCTGGCAATACAGCCTGCGCCATTCTCGATGTCCGTGTTGTTGATGATTCGTCTATCATCATAGCAGGGTCGACAGAGGCCACAAGTGGACTCGCTACAAACGAAGCTTTTCTTTCACAAAATCAGGGCGGACAGGATCTCTTTCTTGCGAGGTTTGGTGCTGATGGTCTGCTCCAATGGTGCACCTATCTGGGTGGTTCAGGCACAGATGCAAATGGTAGGGTCTTGATCTCTGATGGATTTATCTATTTAATAGGCACAACCAACTCTGACGGTGTCTCTTATAACGCAACCGATGGGAGCACTACCTATGGTGAGAATGATCTGCTCATCGCAAAATTCGATCTTCAGGGAACCCCTATAAAAATCCGCTACTTCGGAGGTCCCGCTAATGAAGTTGCACAACGCGGAATTGCAGCCACTTCGAGTGGAATCGCTGTTTCAGGGCGGACATATAGCACTTCCGGAATCGCCATCGGTCCGTCATCTATACACCAGTCTTTACCCAGCTTGAATACTGAGCAAGATGGAGATCTTTTTATTGCTCACTTCGATTTTGACCTCAACCTTCAATGGGCCACTTACTGGGGAGGATCTGAATTTGAAGAATTGCTTGGCCTGGACACCGACAACAATGGAAATATCTACTTCTGCGGATACACTTCCAGCCCTGAAATAGCTTCTCCCGAAGTACCCCAAACTACCATTATTGGTCCGGACGATGCCTTTTTCGCATGTTTACGCCCAGACGGATCAGAGGCATTTTCTACCTATTTCGGAGGTGTTTCCCCGAATGAACACTTCGCCGACCTCAAGGTCAGCAGTGGAGTCGCCCACTGCGTTGGAAGGACAGCTTCACCGGGACTCGCCACCCCCGGTGCCTATCAACAGGCGCCCGCGGGAGCCGCTGACATCATCTACGTGCGTTACCAGTTGCCCGTGGGTATTCGGGAAAACACCTCGAATGAACCTTCGGTGCGCATGCATCCCAATCCGGCTGCGCACTCCACCCTGGTGCAATGGCCGCCGCACTGGGAGGTGCACACGCTGGTGCTCACCGACCTCTCCGGCCGGCAAATAGCCGCCTTTCCGTTGCCACGGCAGCTCTGGGCCACCTACCTCGATCTCCAATCACTCGCTCCAGGAATCTATGGCGTGCACCTCCTCACACCGCAGGGCGCACACTTCGGCGGGCGAATCGTGAAAGAGTAGGGTGA
>JBKDGH010000097.1:0-13063 GCA_046336655.1 Flavobacteriales bacterium
AAGAATGTAGGCAACTCGAAAAGTGTGAGAAGTGTGCGAGCCCTTGTTAATAATCGCCATAAGCTCCTCAACCTCATCCTTGGACAATTTGATAGTGTACCTTTTCATGATTTTTCTTTCAAAGGTACACATAATGCGTCATTATACGCTTAACACAACACTAGCATCTATTTTCCCTATCCTTGCACCCTCAATTCAACCCCATGCGCACGATCGCTTTTTTAACCCTTGCGCTGTTGCTGTTTTCTTGCAGTGGCGGGAACGAACAGGAACGCAATGACCCGAATGAACGCGTCTTCACTGAAGAGGCACCACCGGAAATAGTAAACACCCCGGCGTACACTCCTTCGACCGAGGAGAAAGGGGTTACCTCAATAGTTAAAGGCGAGTGCATCGTATTCTGGCATCCCACGCCCGAAGAGCTTGCTGCCGATGAGCGCATTGTGCGCGATCAGAACAAGATGTGGCTCGCTACTGCAGAAGAAGTGAAGAAGACGTGGTCATCCAAAGTGCCGGTCTACATCACCAGCAAAGACTCTATCAGCATATTGGTTTCGGACACGCGTCAGGTTACCCTCAGCCGCAAAGCCCGCAACCAGGATTTCGGCGCCATCTTTTACAAGTTTGACAAAGGCCCGTTCTACCTCGATGGCATCCGTCCGGTGGAAGATGTGACGGCCCGGATTGATACTTATTTTAACCAGCAATAATTCCATTTCACCCATGCGTTTTCGTCCCGGAGTTCTGACAGGTGATGACGTCACCGAAGTATTCAATGATGCCCTGCAGCGCGGCTATGCATTGCCTGCCGTGAATGTGATTGGCACCAACAGCGTGAATGCCGTGCTCGAAACCGCACGCGATGTGAACTCTCCCGTGATTATTCAGTTCAGCAACGGCGGCGGCGCGTTTTATGCGGGTAAAGGACTGAAGAACGATCAGCAGCAGGCCTCTGTACTTGGCTCAGTGAGCGGCGCACAGCATATTCACCTGCTTGCACAGGCGTATGGCGTGCCCGTGATTCTGCACACCGATCACTGCGCGAAAAACCTGCTGGCATGGATGGACGGCATGCTGGACCATGGCGAGCAATGGATGGAGCGCACCGGACGACCGCTCTTCAGCAGCCACATGCTCGATTTCTCCGAAGAGCCTCTGCACGAAAACATCGAGCTCAGTGTACACTACTTTAAGCGCATGGCGCAGATGGGCATGACGCTGGAGATTGAACTGGGCGTTACCGGTGGGGAAGAAGACGGCGTGGACAATACCGGCGTAGACAGTTCAAAGCTCTACACCCAGCCGGAAGAAGTGGCGTATGCCTATGAGCATATGAAGCAGGTATCGCACCGCTTCACTGTGGCTGCAGCATTTGGCAACGTGCACGGCGTGTACAAGCCCGGCAATGTGAAGCTCGAGCCGAAAATCCTGCGCAACAGTCAGGAGTATGTACAGAAGAAATCCGGCACCGGCGAAAAGCCCATTCACTTTGTATTCCACGGCGGCTCGGGCAGTTCACGCGAAGAGATCCGCGAGGCGATCAGCTACGGTGCGATCAAGATGAACATCGACACCGATATGCAATACGCATTCCTCAGCGGAGTGCGCGACTATGTGCAAGGCAAGGCGGGGTATTTGCAATCACAGATTGGCAATCCTGACGGCGATGACAAGCCCAACAAAAAATACTACGACCCGCGCGTATGGCTCAGGGAAGGGGAGAAGGTGTTCGTACAGCGCCTCAAAGAGGCCTTTGAAGATCTGAACGCGGCCGGGCGCAATGCCTGATGGGATACTAGATGCTAGATACTAGATACTAGATAACCTGTCCCAAGCGGTGGGTCTGTAAGACGCGAGACTAGAGACTGGAGACTAGAGACTGGAATTCCCTCCGAGACCTCCGTGCGACCTCTGCGCCCTCCGTGCTCCGATTGTTATTTTTCACCACAGAGGCATGGAGCGAATGGAGTTTCACAGAGATTTCGTTTCCCGACATTCACCACAATAACCCGGCGATTATCGCCAGGCCGCATCGTCGAATTGTCCAATTGTAAATTGTTGAATCAACCAACGCCGAACTAAATGCCCACCGCCCAGGCAAGGTTATCCATTCTCCATTCTCCATTCTCGAGTCCCGCGTCCCGCGCCCCGCGTCCCGAGTCCCGCGCCCCGCGCCCCGCGTCCCGCGCCCCGCGTCCCCTACACCCCTCATTTTCAGAGACGTTTCCAAAAGGTTGCCTGAGCAATAAAAAAAAGGTGAGTTTCCGGACAACTATTGGGGCTTTTGTCGTCTAATAATCACTCCTTACCTTAATCTGACAGAGTCGGTACGGGACCTTTTTTAACCCAATAACCAATTTTCATGAACAAAAACTACTCGTTCAGCCGAACATGTTGGCTGAAGTTTGCTTTGCCTTTATTGGCACTTTTTGTGAGTGTGAGCGGATGGGCGCAGGTGAGCGCTTATTCGTTCAGCCAGTCCGTTGGCACGTACACACCACTATCTGGTGCTCGAACTATTTTGGGGACTGCAACTGCTAATTCGGGGCCAACCGGTTTGGATGACGTAATTTACAACGTTTCAGGTCTGCCATTCACGATTAACTTTAACGGAGGAGCTTACACTTCAGTGAACGTAAGTACAAACGGATTTATTACGTTTGGTGCTACCGCTCCTCTGGGTGGAAATTACACCCCCATCAGTGCCACAGTAGCCTATGCTGGAGCCATTTCGGCTTGGGGGTCGGATTCAAATGGTATGTTTAACGTTGCTGGCAACACCTCAGAGCTTAGCTGGGAGGTAGTTGGATCAGCTCCAAACAGACAATTTGTGGTTCAATGGGATAATTGGCGTGCTCTGTTCTCGGCGAGCACAACAAACGTTTATGCCTTTGATTTCCAAATCCGAGTTAACGAGTCAAATGGTGTAGTTTCTGTTGTATACGGTGGCGCTCTTGCACACGTCATTGGCGCAACAAATACCACAAGGACTCCGCAAATTGGTCTTCGCGGTGCTACGAATGCAGATTTTAACAACCGTACCAACACCACAGCTGTTTTGTTTACAGCTTCAAGTGCAGGTGGAACTAATGCGAGTACTCAGGCGTTTTCTTCTATTAACGCCACGCCTGGCGATCCAACTGTCGGGTTGACTTACCAGTGGACCCCGCCCGTGTGCCTGATCCCATCGGCGCTTAATCCAACCCCAGCTGCCACATCAGCGACAGTTTCCTGGACGCCTCATCCTTCCGCGACTTCAGGTCACAACTGGGAGTTGCGCACTGCGGGTGCATGCGGTAGTGGTTCACCGCTTCAGGCTGGTAGTACCATTGGTTCATCTGTGAATTTGAATACGTTGGTTCCATTAACGACTTATACTTTCTGCGTGCAGTCTGACTGCGGCGTAGACGGACTGAGTAACTGGACTTCCGTTAACTTCACCACACTATGTAACAGCGCTCCGAACGACCCCACCATGCCGGCCTCACCCGTTTCAGTGTGTGGTAACACAAGCGCAGTGCTTACTGCTACAGGAGCATCTACAGGTGCTGGATTTGTGTATCAGTGGGAAGAATCAGATGACAATGGTGGAACGGATGCATGGGCTCCTGCCGTTGGCGGATCCGGTGCAACTACCACGTCATACACCACTCCTCCCATGTCTTCAAGCCGTTATTACCGATTGGTAACTACTTGCTTGGGCAGCAGTCAGAGCACAGCGTCATCCGCAACAGTTCTTGTAAACGCTGACTTCGGCCCTACCTGTTTCCCGGCGTTTGGAGTTGCGAAGACGGATGGAGTGACTTACACATCCATTGCCTCGACGGGTAATAACTACACGGGTACATGGGCTGCCTTTACTCCAACTAACACAGATGACAATACCACCGCATCGCAGACAATGCCTTTCCCGTTCACTTACTTCGGAACTGCGGTAACTAACTTCCGCGTGTGCACGAACGGATTCATGTCCCTGAGCGGCTCTTCAACATCCACCGCATTCACAAATGATCTGGATGTAAACCTCACAACCCGGACCGCAGTTCTTGCGCCTTTCTGGGATGACCTCGTGACTACAGGTAACCCCGGTACTGCCGCTGGTTTGAACCAAAGCATGAAGTGGCAGCTGGATGGCACTGCGCCTAACCGCGTGCTGACGCTCGAGTGGATTGGTATGGAGCGTTTTAGTTTTGCGAGCCCTAACCTCAATTTCCAGGTTAAGTTATATGAGACGTCGAACAACATTGAGTTTGTGTATGGTAACATGACTCAGTTTGACGGTACCGCAAACCCATCTTCGCAGTGGTCGTACTCATGCGGTCTGAACAGCTTCAGCACAACGACTGTTCCGGTCAACCAACGCTTGATTCTTCAGTCTGCAAAGACAGATGTATTCGGAAGCGGTCCTCAGGATGCTCTCGACATTCGTCCTGATTGCTACACGTCTATTCTGTTCACTGCAGGCGGAACACCAGGGGCTGGCACGCCTCAGGCAGCCATTACCAATGACGAGCCCGGTACAGCAATTTCACTGGGAGAAGCAGGTATTTCTCCCACCTTTGAAATGTGTGGCCTGTATCGCTCAGCCGGCGCAACTGCTTCTGCGGGTATTACCGCTTGTGGAGCGGCCACTCCCGGCGTGGCGGACGATGATGTATGGTTTACGTTCACCAACCCCACAGCACAGGACATCGCTGTAGCTGTGAATCCAATGGCCAACTACGATGTAGTGGTGCAGGTATTCTCCGATGCGGGATCCACCTCACTGAACTGCGTGAATGCGGCTGGCAATGGTCTGCGCGAAACCGTTAACCTGCCGGCCTTGCCTGTGGGTACGTACTTCGTGCGTGTGTACAGCCCTGCAACCGGAATTGGAACAGCCAACTCAGGGTGGTTCCACATTCAGGCGTATAATCCTCCTCCTGTTCCAGTTAATGATGAGTGCGCATTCCCCACAGTGCTCACCCCGGGTACTACATGCTCATTCACTTCAGGAACTACCCTCGGTGCCACCCCTTCGGCGGATGCTGCGCCATCCTGCGGAAATGCGGATGACGATGTGTGGTATTCATTCACTACAAACAATCCTGACGTGGAAATCACGGTGGATGGAGTACTTGGCTTCAATGCCGGATTCCAGGTGTACAGTGGTTCCTGCGGCGCGCTTGTGCAAGTGGGAGCATGTACTAACCTGACAGGAAGTGGTGCAGTTGAAACCCTGACACTGACAGGGCTCACCGTTCCTGCCACATACCGCATCCGCGTATTTCACACCGCATCAGGTACAGGTAATGGGGTGTTTGATATCTGCGTGCGCAACACCTGCGCTCCGCTCACCGGCATCACTGCTACGGGAGGTTTCAGCCCGGCGTCGCTGACTGCAAACTGGACAGGAGGCAATGCTGACTTGTTCTACGGAGTAGCGCCACTCACCGCTCCCAACGATTTGACTCCTCCTACGGCTATCAACCAGACTTCTCCATTTGTAGATAATACCCTTACCTTTAGCCAGAACTACTCGCTCTACGTGCGCAGCAATTGCGGCGGAGGCATTGTAGGTCCATGGCAGGGGCCGTTCAACTTCAATACGTTCCCATTTGTTCCACTGTCCGGAAATGCGTCTCTCACGGTGTGCAACACCACAGTGTACGATCATGCCGGACCGTCTGCCAGCTATGCGAATAACGCCAATGGTACGCTCGAACTCACTCCTGCCAATGCAGGTGACGTGTACCAGATTATCGGCACATATGCAGTGGAAGGGTGCTGTGATAATCTGATCATTTATGAAGGAGCTGGCACAGGTGGACCTGTTCTGTTCGATAACGGAACCAACGCAAGTGGCAGTTTGAACATCGCTTCTACAGTTCCGGGTGGGACTGTTACCATCCAATTCACTTCGGATGTATCAACAGTGGCCTCTGGTTTTGCATTGAACGTAAACTGTATTGCCCCTCCCGCGTGTGGAAGTATTGCTAACCTCACGGCAGTACCTTCAGGAGTTACGGCGGCGCTCAACTGGGACGACGTGCCCTCCGCGATCGATTACCAGTGGCAGATTGTGCCTCAAGGCAATGCCGCAGGCGCTGGCGTGGTGACTTCCGGTTCATCTGCTACCAGCGATGTAAACGTGAATAGCGGATTGGCTGCGACCACTGCGTACACCGCATGGGTTCGCTCTGAGTGTTCCGGCGGCTTCGGTCTGTGGTTCAGCGCGAACTTTACCACTGGTATTGCCAATGACGTATGCTCAGGAGCGATTGTAGTGGGCTGTGGAGCTTCGGTTAACGGATCAACAACCACGCTGAATGGTGCAACCAACGACCTGATGCCAACCCAGTGCGGTGCAGCATCTCCGGATGGTGCGCAAACTGCCAACGGTGTGTGGTACCGCTATGCCGGCAATGACCAGACGGTGACTGCAAGCCTTTGCGGGTCGGGTTATGATTCCCGTATTTCGATTTACACCGGTTCTTGCGGTACCCTTACCTGTGTGGCTGGTAACGACGATGCCTGCGGATTGCAGTCCGAGGTTTCTTTCAACGCTTTTGCAGGCGACGACTACTACATCATGGTTCACGGGTTTGGCGGTTCAACCGGTACATTTACCCTGAACATCACCTGTGATGAGCTGTGCTTTACTCCGAACGATGACTGTGCAACGGCACAGCCCATCACCATCAACACCAACGGCACAGGTAACCCCTACACGCAGAACAACGAGTGTTCTTTGCTTAGCTCGTTCCCGAATGCGACCTGCGGGGGCACCTTCTCACAACATACCGATGAGTGGTTCAGCTTCAACAACGGTCTGCGCGACTCGCTGCACTTCGCAATTTTGCCGGTAGCGCCAGCTCCGATCACCGGTAGTTACTTCGCAGCGCTCTATAGTGGAACCTGCGGTACGCCTACACTGATTGGCTGCGCAGGTCCTGTGAACGTAGGCGTGGATGGTACCTTCTGGCTTACCGGTACTCCTGCGAACACGGATTACCTGCTTCGCATCTACCGCTCGAGCAGCAACGTAGCCACTGGTGGTGATTACACCATCGCTGTGAGCGGAGAAGCACTCTGCACAGGTGTTCCTGCACCAGGCGCTACCACGACTACCGCTTCTGTGGTATGTCCCGGCCAGCCGTTCAATATTGCGGTGAGCAACAACCTTCCGGGTGGTATCAGCTATGTGTACCAGAGCGGTCCTTCTGCTGTGGGTCCGTGGACAACCATCTTCACTGGTATTCAGTCGGAGATCATTGTTCCAACCCAGTCAGTGAACACCTGGTACCGCGTGCGTGCAAACTGCCTGACCAGCGGTCAGACCGGTATTGCTACTCCGGTGCAGGTGGCCATGTCTCCGGTGTGCTATCCGGTTCCGTCATCGCCAACCAGCCCGGCTGATACCGAGATTTTCTCAACCACAGTTGGAAGCGGAATACAGGGTTCGGACTGCGTAACCGCAGCGCCTGGTGCAGGCTCAGTTCTCGGAGAGTATTCCAGCTATCTGAACCAGCCTTCGCTGACTAACCTCGTACGCGGCGGTTCAGCCGGATTTGATATCGCGGTAAACAGCTGCGGTGGATTCTTTGGTTCGAAAGTGGCCATCTATGTGGACTTTGACCAAAGCGGAACCTTCGAAGCAGGTGAAGAAGTGTATGAGGATGCAGCCAGTTCTACCGGTCCTAACAACCGGACGGGTTCATTCAACATTCCGGTAGGTGCACCGCTCGGTCAGACTGGTATGCGGGTGATCCTTGCGGAGGTTGGATCGTTCACTGATATTACCCCATCCCTGGTGTTTACCTGGGGTGAGGTAGAAGACTATATCGTGAACATCGTGAACCCTGCAGCTGCCAATGACTTCATTGGTCTGGCTCAGCCCATCACCTCTGGTGCATTCCCGACCTGCAGCGCAGCGGCTACTGCCAACCTGCCTGTGGCATCTGACTCACCTGAAACAGTTGGCGTGGGGAACGACGTATGGTACAGCTTCGTGGCTACTACCAATGCGGTGCGCATTGCGGTAACCGGTGGCGCAGCTCCTCACAACACGCAGATCGAACTGCGTGACGGTGTAGGTGTAATCGCTACTGAAAACGACAACACCGCGAACGGTGATGAAACGATGATCGTGGACAACCTCACCGCAGGCAATACCTACTTTGTGGGAGTGACCCAGCTCGGCGGTTCGGCTACTGCAACGGTATGTATATCACATCTGCGCAGAAGCACCTGCAACAACCCGACTACGTTCAACTCACCATGTACCAGTTACAAGTCGCAGTTCACTTCGGCGAACAGCTACACGGTGTACTTCGATGATGACGGCGTGTCTCCGTTTGTGGCAACCGCGACATCGAACAACGGGATCACTACCATTCCGCTGTCAGCGTTTACTACGCTTCCTGCGATGACCAGCACTCAGGTGTACCAGGTACGCGTAGATGCGACCTACAACCTTCCTGATGCAGCTGGTAACATTACCACCGCAGTAGTCCCCGGCCTGTTCAACTGCACCCGCACAGTGAACCCTCACGCAGGAGTATTCCTGCGCGACAGCGATGCCTCACCGAACGTGAAGCCTGCGAATGCGCTGGTTGCGGCCAATGCATGGCTTTGCGGAGCGCTCTTTTACGAGTGGACCGTGCAGCAGTATGACGCTATAGGCGGCAATCCTGTGGCTCCTGTTCCTACAGTAGTGAACGGTGCTCCGGTGAACCGCTTCCTGAATCTCACAGGGCTCGGGTTAGTTCCAAACGGAATCTACAAAGTGAACGTGCGTCCGGTGTTTGCAAGTGGCAATGGCAACCTCGGTCCCGACCGCTGGCTGATCATTGCCGGTCCTGCTCCGATGATCCTCGACGAAAATCAGGCTCAGGCGTTTGAGAAGAACGGCACCGAGGCGACCATTGAGTCTGCCCTCTATCCGAACCCATCCAACGGCAGCTTCGTGAACCTCAACATCACCGGTGTAGAAGCCAATGTGATGGTGCGTGTACTCGATGGCATGGGCCGCGTAGTATGGACTAACAACCTGGTAGTAGAAGGCTCACTGAATACCATCATCGCTTTCGAGCGTCCGCTGGCATCAGGCCTCTACACCGTGGAGATGACCTACGACGGCAAAGTGGTTACTGAGCGCCTGATGGTGCAGAAGTAAGACTCGGGACTCGGGACTCGGGACTCGGGACGCGAGACTCGGGACTCGGGAAGAGAATAGTAAAAGCCCTCTGCGGAAGCGGGGGGCTTTTTTGTGTCAATGAATGCTGAAAAAAAAACGAAGGTGTGTGAGCAGCGTGTTAAGGCGCTTTTGATTAATCTTGTGCCCTATCATTATTAGCTGATGAATCGGATAGTACGAAATTCCTTCTTGCTTTTGTTTTCAGCGTTGCTGACAGCAGCGGTATGTTCCTGCGGAGAAGAAACGAAGCAGCCGGAGCAAGGTTCGGCGCCTGCTATTCAGCCAGTACCTGAAAGCGAGGTGTTTGCGGCCTCAATGGAGCGACAGGGAGAAGTGGCGATGATCACAGGCAACGCATTGATTTTTTATTACCCCACAGAAGCGGAGCTCGCGCAGCGCGAAGCCACTGAGCCGGATGTGCGCCAGCGCTTTGCAGCCCATGAAGCACTTTTCAACTCATTGAAACCCGAACTGAGCAAAATCATCCCGATGTATATGACGGATGCCGGACAGATTAAAATCAGCATTTCGGCCGGACAGGTTAGGCTGATTGCCCGGCAAAACATCCCTGAGTCGTTTGGTATGATACTCTATGCCAACGGAAAAGAGTCGAAAGTGGTTCGTCAGGACCTGACCGCTGATGCTGTGAGAATTAAGCTCAACGCCTATCTTGGACGATAAATGCGGAGCGTCTGTCAGGTTATTTTTAAAATTTATGCGAAATAATTTGATGTCCGCGTAATCTAGCAGCGTATTTTTGACTTCCAACCTTAACCATTGCTCAACATTCGTCCTAAAAAAAAAAGAACACACAGTATGTCCGCGCTCTCCGTATCACCTCACATGGTGAATGCAGAGCTACCGGAACTGCTGAGTGGATTGTGCAGTTATAACATCTTTATTTAACCCAAAACCAAATGATGAACAGTTACATTAGTCGTGCGGGACGTTCCTTGCGAACGTTCTGGGCCGCGGGCTTGAGCCTTGTGGCACTGTGTGTGTTTTCTGTGTCCTCCTCGTGGGGACAACTTGCGATCAGGTATGATTTTGCGACCTCTTCAGGAACCTATTCCTCGATCAGCGGAACGGGAACTTCAGTTTCGATTCTTGGAGATGACCTTAGTTTCAATATCACAGGCCTATCTCCTGGATTTACAGTGAATGGTACTACCTACACCAATGCTCGGATGAACTCCAATGGTTGGCTGGCCCTGTACACTGCCACTGCTCCAACTTCTACTACGCTCTATTCGCCCTTGTCAACGGCATTGGCTAATGGAGCTGTAATCATTGCGCCATTCGGTCGTGACCAGAACGGTACTGGCGCTGCGGCTTGGCGTCAGACTATCGGTAATGAGCACATTTTCGAGTGGCAGAACTTTTACCGCTTTGGTACGTCAGGCGAGTCATTGAACTACCAAATCCGTCTCAACACGGCAACCGGTCAGATTTCTTTCGTTTATGGTTCATTTGTTTCTAGTGCCAATTCGACTTATCCTCAGGTTGGCTGGAAGACAAATGGTACTACAGGTTCCAACTGGGCGACTGACGTCAATAACCTGATGCTGGACGTCATTGGCTCTCCCAACAGCTGCAACTGGTCTAACGTGGTTACAGGTAACACCAACACAACTACCCTGTACCTTAATAATGCCAATTCAGGCGTGGCTCCGACCTCGGGTCTGACCTATACATGGACTCCGCAGAATGCGGTAAGCCCTGTGCGCACGTTTGCAGCAGTGACTGGCATTACCATTGATGGTGCTACCGTATCGTGGACAGCTCCGGCAGGCGCTACCCAGTATGACGTGCAATACCGGATACCGGGAAGCTGCACATGGACCAACTGGTCAGGCAATCCGGTGCTTACGAATACAGTATCGCTCACTGGACTGGCTTCAGGAACTTCCTATCAGGTGCGAGTGCGTGCAAGCAACGGTACCAATAATGCGATTTACTCACATATTCCAAACACGGCCGGAACCGGCTCGGGATACAACGCAACGGGTACATTTACCACCTCCACACCGGTGTGTACAACCCTTGGTTCACTCACTGCAGGAACAGTAAGTTCCACCGCCAACCCGGCGTGTAACGGCGTGAACTTCACGCTGAGCACCACTGGCTCAACCACTGGTTTCGGCGGACTGACTTACCAGTGGTACAGTTCCCCGGACAACATCACGTACACTCCGATTGGAGGCGCGACTGGTGCGACCTATGTGACGAACATCACTGCATCGACCTGGTTCCAGCGTGAGATCATTTGTTCAGGTGGTCCTGCGTCGCAGTTCACCCCCGGCCTGCTGATTACACTCGATGTGCCCACCAACTGTTATTGTATTCCGGGCTATACCTCCGGTAAAACCGATGGTGACCTGATTTCACAGGTGACGATTCCGACTACCACGCTGAACAACAACACAGGAACCTCTCCAACGAACCCTGCGTTCACTTTCTTCGCGCCGAACCCGCCATCGAACACGACCACCGCGTCGCTGCAGGCTGGAACGAGCTACAATGTGCAGGTGACTTACGGTTCATTCACGGGGCAGAACTGCGCGGCGTGGGTTGACTTCAACGGCGATGGAGTTTTCTCCACACCGTCAGAGCGCATCGGATTCACTACTGCTGGAAGTACCATAGCTTTCCAGCAGGTATCCTTCCCGATTTCTATTCCGTGCAACCCAACTCCGGGCAATTACCGTTTGCGTATCCGTGATGTGTGGAATACAGCGGGTAATGCCATTGACCCTTGTGCTACTTATGGATGGGGTGAAACAGAGGATTATATCATTACCATCACTCCTCCGGATCCATGTCCACAGCCCAGCGGACTCGCCCTTACTTCTGTGGCGGGCACTTCTGCTTCGATTTCATGGAACGTAGGTTGTGTGGAAACTGCATGGCAGGCTGTGGTGGTTCCTGCGGGCAACTTGCCCGGCACAGGCACTCCGCAGAACGTGGCTGTTACCAACGCTACGTTCAGTGGTCTTACGACCGGCACTGCATACGATGCTTACGTGCGTGCGGATTGTTTGGGTAACGGATTCTCCTCCTGGATCGGACCAATCAACTTCACTCCGAACTTCCTCGTACCTCTTTCCGGAAATGTCACCTACGGTGGCGAAATTTGCGGTGCTGTGCTGTATGACCATGCAGGACCAAGTGCCGACTATTCGAATAATGCCAATGGTACGGTTGAGCTTGCTCCGGCCAATGCGGGAGATGTGGTTCAGATCAGCGGTACCTACAATGTAGAAGGCTGCTGTGACAACCTCATTATCTACGAGGGTGCAGGTACCGGCGGTGCGGTGCTCTTCGATAACATCAGCAGTGCCAGCGGCACTGTGAACGTGGTGTCGAACGTGCCCGGTGGTACTGTAACCGTTCAGTTTACTTCGGATGTTTCAGCTGTGTTCGCTGGTTTTGCGCTCAATATAAACTGTGTGGCTCCGCCTGCTTGTGGCAACGTCACTGGTCTGGTGGCCACACCGAGCGGTTTGACTGCTGCGCTGAACTGGAATGATGTGCCTTCTGCCATTAACTACCAGTGGGAAGTAGTTCCTCAGGGTAACGCCCAGGGCGTGGGTGTGGTCACTTCCGGCTCATCAGCCACCAGTGATGCGAGTGTAACTTCTAACCTCAGCCCGCTTACTGCTTACACCGCCTATGTGCGTTCAGAATGCAGTGGTGGCTTCGGTCTGTGGTTCAGCGTGAACTTCACGAGCGGTATTGCCAATGACCTTTGTTCAGGAGCGATTGTAGTGGGCTGTGGAGCTTCGGTTAACGGATCAACAACCACGCTGAATGGTGCAACCAACGACCTGATGCCAACCCAGTGCGGTGCAGCATCTCCGGATGGTGCGCAAACTGCCAACGGTG
>JBKDGH010000008.1:0-3565 GCA_046336655.1 Flavobacteriales bacterium
GACGTGTATGTACACTGCGCAGGCGGATACCGCAGCGTGATCTTTATATCCATTCTACAGGCGAGAGGTTTCCGGAACCTCATTAATGTGGAGGGAGGATTCAAGGCGATAAAAGAGAGTGGATTATTTCGTGTGACGGAATATGTTGAACAAAGCACTGAATTGTGAAGGAAAAGTGCATTGCGAAGAGTGAAAGAAAGCCGCCGGATTTCCGGCGGCTTTTTTCATCTTTCCTGTTGAATTCGGATCTCACGGTCAGATGCCTGTCACACCGGTAGCGGCTATTTTTCCATGCGCCTTTTCGGGGCATATTTCTGTCTCAATGTGACTTACCTTTGCCGCGCTTTTTTCAGGTCAATGATACCCCGAACGAAGCGCACAACACAACACAACCCATTTTATTAATCACATGTCAAACCAATCTGTTATGTCTGACACTTACAGCAATGAACTGCAGGTGTATGTCAATCAGGAACGCGCAGCGGTAGAGCTAGGCCACATGGTCGGCAAATTGTTGCTCGACAAAAACATTGAACTGGTATTGTTCCGCAACCATCTTGTGGATACCAGTTTGTCTGAAAAGCTTCGTCTCTTCAAGTATGCGGCGGAAGTAGTAGGCAAGCCAATCAGCGTATTTGATTGTGCAGATCTCTCTAAAGAACTTTACGAAATGAATCTCGCTCCAGCGAAGATTGACATCGGAAAGCTGGCCAGTGAGTGGCTCGCATCGCGCGACCACTATAAGACTCAGCGCGAGTTTCTCGACGACAAACTGAGCAATTTCACCATGGAATCCGGAAACGAGATTGAACCTCGCGACGTGATTCTCTTTGGTTTCGGCCGCATAGGTCGCCTTGCTGCACGCGAGCTGATTCAACAGGCAGGCAAGGGACAGCAACTTCGTCTGCGCGCTATAGTAACTCGTGAAGACGATGAACTTTCTCTGAAGAAGCGCGCTGCATTGTTCGAAAACGATTCAGTACACGGTCGCTTTAAGGGCACTGTTGCTGTTGATTACGAAAACAAATGCCTGATTGTGAACGGGCAGCGTGTGCATATGATAGGCACGAAAGATCCGGAGAAGGTGGACTACACCTCTTTCGGTATCAATAACGCACTGCTGATCGATAATACAGGAGTATTTAAGGATCGCACTGCGCTCAGCACTCACCTCAAAGCAAAAGGCGTTTCGAAAGTGATTCTCACCGCACCGGGCAAGGAAGTGCCGAACATCGTGTACGGGATCAATCACCGTGATCTCGACATCGAGAATGAGACCATCTTCTCGGCGGCAAGCTGCACGACGAATGCGATCTGTCCGATTCTCAAAGTGATCAATGACTCACTGGGTATTGGGCAGGGGCATATCGAAACGGTGCATGCCTATACCAACGACCAGAACTTGCTGGACAATATGCACAAGAAGAGCCGCCGCGGAAGAAGTGCAGCCATCAATATGGTGATCACGGAAACCGGAGCAGGAAAGGCTGTGACAAAGGTGATTCCTGCACTTGCCAACAAACTCACGGCAAATGCGGTGCGCGTGCCTACCCCGAACGGTTCACTTGCCATTATGCATGTCATGGTAGATAAGGCCACCACACGCGACGAAGTCAATGCGATCGTGCGCAGGGCCGCGCTTGAGGGTGATCTGGTGAATCAGATCAACTATCAAATCAGCGAGGAACTGGTAAGCTCTGATATCATCGGCAATGAATGCTGCTCCGTTTACGACAGCCAGGCTACGATCGTAAGTCCGGATGGCAAGAGCGTAGTGCTGTATGCATGGTACGACAATGAATTCGGTTATACGAAGCAGGTGATCCGTCTGGCGAAATATGTAGCCAAGGTTCGCCGCAATATCTATTACTGATCGTTGACTTCAGTCAAATACAAAGAGCCACCTGAGGGTGGCTCTTTGCGTTGCTGCTTTCCCGTTTAAGATTCCCCCTTAATTCCTTCGTATCCGGGAGAAGAGCAGGATGGCGAGAGAGGAGAGCATAAAGATTCCTGAGAGAATCAGATTGCCGAAACTGGCTTTTGCAGTGGGCTCTTCATTTGCCGGTGGGGCGGATTCGACGTGTATGGGATTGGGCGTTTGAATTGCACCTGTAGGTTCATCCGAAGGAGGATTAGGTCCTTTGCCTGTGGAACGGGGAGCAACAGGCTGCTTTCCTTTTTGCACATCATCTGATTCCCCCTCTTTTCTGTCTTTGTTCTCCTTGCGTAAGTACTTGTCGTAACCGTGGATGTAGCCGTATGCCCGCGCATCCTGCCGCCCTGTAAGGGCAGTATATTCCTCCATTTCCACCGTGCGGCGGTCGCGCAAGGTCTCCAGATAGGCCTGTGCTTCGCGGCAATCGAACGGTCCGTTGGCCGGATTATTCAGCACATAACGCGCCTGGTAATTTTCGTTGTTGGGCGTAACCTGAAACTGAAGGTCAGCAGGGAATTTGTCCCGGCTGTAACGCACATGCAGGCGGGTGAAGAACACATTGTCCGGTGAGTTCCAGTTGCTCGCCCACCATACTCCGGCATCTGCGAAGTCCTGATAGATCGGGGGTGGTCCCACGCAAGGGTCGCACTTGACGCCGGCCTGCTGTGGACTCACATTCCATGCATACTCGAGCATCACACTGTTGCGCCCTTCGCTTTTCCAGCTTTTGTCAAATACATTCTTATAGAACTCACCGAATTCATTCTTCACAAATAAGGGAATATTCCGACCGGTGGGCATTTTGACGGTCCGGTAGTTGGTGCATTCCACTCTTCCGGTGCGGGTAAACGCATAGACGATCATATCCTGAACACCTGTACTGTTGGCCATTCCCAGACGGATAGGAAGCATGAATTTCTCATGATCGAATGCAATCTGAATGGGGTTCAGATAGTCAAATCCGGAAGCACGCATGCGATCGAGATTGACTTTTACCACAAAGAACTTCGTGTTGCTTTTGATATACGGGTCAAGCACTTCATCCGCGGTAGGAGGGATTTTATATCCATTGGCAATCAACCAATCGCGCAGGCCGGTACTTTCTTTGGCAGAAAGAATGAGAATATCGTATTCGCCAATTTCGTATTGCGCTTCAATGGTCACCCCTTTTTCTTCGGCTTCGCTGAAAAAATAGCTGGGCATTTCCTCAACGGACGTACTACGCGTCGCTTTTACATTATCACAGAGCGCTATTGCAACTTGCGGACAGGGTTCCGGATCGTAGTATTCTGCGAGGCGCGGCGCTGAATACGCATCGAGTGCTTCGAAGATGCGGCGGTTCACAACCCGGATATCCTGCTCTTTGAGCACTAAAGGAACCGGAACTACCATGGCAAAATCGCGCACATCGCCTTTAAAGTCGTTGCTCATGGTGATGACGGTGCGCAGTCCGTCGCGCACCAGAATTACCTCGCTTTTATTATTGAATAGTGTGGCGTCGGCTTTAGCCACGTAAAATCCGCAGAAGGCAGAGGCGCGGCCTGCACCAATGAGTGCAAGCGCGAGCAGGAGAATGGACAGAACGTGTTTCATATTGGGAGAATTGGATGTGGATTGAAGTGTGGGAAT
>JBKDGH010000098.1:0-12724 GCA_046336655.1 Flavobacteriales bacterium
GGAATAGACTGCTCAAAATCCTTCTCTGTGGCTTTTCGGATGCCTTTCCAGGTGTCCTCCAGAAAGTGCTTCACAAAAGCGCGGGACTTCTGGCGGGAGTCATCATACGCAGCATCCAGTGTGCGTTCAAACTCATCGCGAATGGCCCTGCCGCTTTCATCGGTGAGTACGCCTTCATTCAGCAGTTGCTTCAGATAGATTTCCCGAAGTGACGGATGCCTGGCAATCCGGGTGTACAGCGATGGTTGGGTGAACTTAGGCTCGTCGCCTTCGTTGTGTCCGTATTTCCGATATCCCAAAAGATCCACGAATACGTCCATGTGGAATGTCATGCGGTATTCAAGCGCGATCTGCATGGTGTGGATCACCGCCTCCACATCGTCCGCGTTCACATGGAAAACCGGGCTCAGAGTGGTCTTTGCTACATCAGTGCAGTAGGTGGATGAACGTCCGTCGAGGTAGTTGGTGGTGAAGCCCACCTGGTTGTTGGTGACGATGTGAATCGTACCACCTGCGCGGTAGCCATCGAGCAGCGCCATCTGAATGACTTCGTACACGATGCCTTGTCCGGCAATGGCCGCATCGCCGTGCACAAGGACCGGTACAATTTTGTCTTCCGAGTTGAGATAATGATCAATCTTTGCGCGTGTCAATCCTTCCACCACCGGGTTCACAGCTTCGAGGTGCGATGGGTTGGGGCAAAGGGTCACATGCACCTCGTTGCCATTGGCTGTTGTCATATCTGTGGAGTAGCCATAGTGGTACTTCACATCGCCATCAAACGACTGATCTTCCTCGTACTCCAGCCCTTCGAATTCGGCAAACACTTCCGCATGCGGCTTATTCATGATGTTTGTGAGCACGTTGAGCCGCCCGCGGTGAGCCATGCCCAGCACAAACTCCTTCACCCCGAGGTCAGCTCCCTTGTGTACGATGTAATCAATAGCTGGCACCACGGATTCGCAGCCTTCCACGCTGAAGCGCTTCTGGCCGACGAATTTTTTCTGGATGTATTGTTCGAACAGCGTAGCCTTATTGACCATGCCGAAAATCTGCTTTTTTTCCGACTCGGAGAAAGCAGGCTTGCTGCGGGCTTCAATGCGTTCGCGAATCCACTTTACACGCTCCGGATCGCGGATGTACATGTATTCCACACCCACGCTTTGGCAATAGCTCGCCTCCAGGTGTGCGATAATGTCTTTCAGGGGGGCAGGTCCGATACCTACTTCATTGCCTGCCTGAAATACCGTTTGGAGATCCGACTCTGAAAGTCCGAAATTTTCTATAGCCAGCGTAGGCATGTACTTCCTGCGCTCGCGAACCGGATTGGTTTTGGTGAAGAGGTGTCCGCGCTGACGGTACGAGTGTAACATGTTGAGCACCTTGAACTCTTTGCTCAGATGATCAGCAGCTCCTGGTTTCTCCTGAATGCCGGCTTCGGCAGGAAGAGTGGGGTAAGCTGCGTGTTGAAATTCAAACCCTTCGAAAAAGCGCTGCCATGATGTGTCGACTGAATTGCGGTCGCGACGGTATTGGGCATACAGGTCGTCAAGGGCAGAAAGATCAGCGTTGCTGAGATAGGATAATGGATCCATGCATGGATTTTTAATCAGTCAAAGATACATCGCCGTCAGCGCGCAGAGCGGGCAAACTATACACGGAAAACGGTGAAATGATCATAGTTGTTTACGGAGGTGGATTTTTTGTTTTTCCCGTTCGATGATCAGCGTGGTTAGTGCCCCTGAGGCCTCATCCAGCGCCAGGTTTTCGAGTACACGCCCCAGTCGCGCTTCCGGGATATCCACGCGGTAGATTATTTTCATGAGCATCGGCCGGTTTCGCTGCATGAGATCATGCACTGCAGGAAGCAGATTTGCATGGAGCGTTTCTTCGAAGGGATAGGCCGCTTTTTCAGGAAAGCTCACCTCTGCGCCACAGGAAACGAAGTCTTTGTAAATCTGTCGGGCCACCTCGGCGTAGATGGACTCTTCCGGGAGCAGTGAGCCGGCGGATTGCAGTGATTCGCTCATGATTGGCGTTCGAGCAGATGGGCGGCCAGCTCACGCAGGGGCGCGGTACGGTCCGCTGGCAGGTTCAATGCATCGAGATGGGTGAGAGCGGATTGATAATAGCGCTCAGAGGCTTCGAGGATTTCGCTATCCGCGTCAAGTGCAGTCATGATGCCCCGGATAGCTGCCACTTTTTCCTCAGCGTGGGCGCGCTTGCCGGCAAGCGAGCGAAGCATAGCCAGGTCTCCGTCGCTGGCTTTCTCATAGCACCGGATGAGGAGGTAAGTCTTTTTGTCGGCGAGAATGTCGCCACCCACCTGTTTGCCGAATTTCTCGGGATCGCCGAAGGCATCCAGATAATCGTCGCGAAGCTGAAACGAGATGCCAAGTTCCTCGCCAAATTGTCTGAGGTGGTGCATCTGGTTATCCGTAGCTCCTCCAATGCACGCGCCGAGGTCAAGGGCACAGCCAAGAAGTACTGCGGTTTTCAGACGAATCATTTCGATGTACTCTTCCACGGTCACGTCTTCGCGCTTTTCAAAGTCCATGTCCATCTGTTGTCCGGCGCAAACGCCGAAAGCGCTTTCATTGAACACCCGGAGCATGGTTCCGAGCTGATGGTCAGGATATCCGGCAAGCAGCTGATAGGCTTGAATAAGCATGGCATCGCCGCTCAGAATGGCTGTATTGGTATTCCACCGGATGTGTACCGTAGGCTGCCCGCGGCGGATCGGTGCCTGATCCATGATATCGTCATGCATCAGGGTGAAATTGTGAAAGACTTCCACTGCAAGTGCTGCATCGAGTGCCTGCTCGGCTTTTCCGCCGAATGCTTCGCAGCCCATGAGGGTGAGCACCGGGCGCATTCGTTTTCCGCCGATGCCCATGAGATATACAATGGATTCAGTGAGCGAAGTGACAGGACTTTCGGTGCGAAAGGCCTGAATGCGCTGCTCTACGAGCTGTTGAAGGGATGAAGCCGGAGTCATTTTCCTGCGCGAAGTTGCTGCATCAGATACTTGCCGTATCCGCTGTTCATTAGCGGAACTGCCAGTGTTTCCAATTGTTCATCGGAGATGAATCCCATGCGCCAGGCGATTTCTTCCGGCGCTCCGATTTTCAACCCCTGACGTTCTTCGATTACCTGCACGTATTGTCCGGCCTGCATCAGCGACGCAAATGTGCCTGTATCAAGCCATGCTGTGCCCCTGTCGAGCTTTTGAACACGCAGTTTTCCGCGGCGCAGGTATTCTTTATTTACATCAGTAATCTCGTACTCACCGCGGGCACTGGGCTTAAGATTCTTCGCGATCTCGACCACCTCATTGTCGTAAAAGTAAATACCCGGCACGGCGTAGTTCGAAAGCGGTTTTTTGGGTTTTTCTTCAATGGAGATGGCCTGGTTGTTCTTGTCAAATTCCACCACGCCGTAGCGCTCAGGATCAGTCACGTGATACGCATACACCAATCCGCCTTCGATGTCGGTATTCTCTCGAAGTATTTTGCCGAAGCCGCGACCGTAGAAAATGTTGTCCCCGAGAATCAGCGCGGCTTTTTCCTTTCCGATAAAATCAGCCCCAAGCACGAAGGCCTGCGCAAGTCCATTGGGGACGTGCTGCTCACAATACTCGAAACGGCAACCGAGCTGTGAGCCGTCGCCGAGTAGCTTCTTAAATCCCGGAAGATCACGTGGCGTGGAAATGATCAGGATTTCCTGAATGCCGGCCAGCATGAGCGTGCTCAGTGGATAGTAAATCATCGGCTTATCGTACACCGGCATGAGTTGCTTACTTACCGCAAGTGTGAGCGGGTAGAGCCGTGTGCCTGATCCTCCGGCGAGTATGATTCCTTTCATGGTCGGATGATGGGTTCAGTTCACTGTTCGTCTTCCTGATAACCTGCTTCCTGCGTGGGGTCAATGCGCCGCACTTCCCAGTCGCTGTAATCGAGGTCATCTTCTTCATCAATTATATGCACGAAGGGCTCAGCGAATCCTTTTGTGGTCAGCGAGCGCTGGAATGACAACAGAAGGGAAGGAAGGAGTATCAGGTTGCAAAGCATTGCGGTGACAAGCGTCATGGCAGTCAGCAGTCCCAGTGCGCGAGTGCCTTCAAACTGAGAGAATGCAAACATTCCGAATCCGCAGAACAGCACAATGGAAGTGAAGAGAATCGCCGAGCCGGTTTCCTTCACCGCGAGAATGACTGACTTGCGAATATCCCAGTTGAGCAGTCGCAACTCCTGCCTGTATTTCGCGAGGAAGTGAATGGTATTGTCTACGGTAATACCGAACGCAATGCTAAACACCAGAATTGTACTGGGCTTGAGGGGGATGTCGAGAAATCCCATCATACCCGCGGTAATTAATTGTGGGATGATGTTCGGAATAAGCGAAATCAGGACCATGCGCGCAGAGCGGAACATAGCCGCCATAAGCAATGAGATCACGAGGATGGCGAACAGCAGACTTTGAAAGAGATTATCTACGAGGTAACGCGTTCCTTCCAGAAAGACAACGCTTGTGCCGGTGAGTGTGACATTGAATTTATCCCTATCAAAAATGGAGTCTGCCTTCGGGCGGATATCCTTGAGCAGTTCGGCCATTTCAATGGTGCCGATATCGGCCACGTGTGCGGTAATACGGGTAATGCTTTTAGTGGAGTCGAGGAATGCATTTTCCTTTCCACCGGTGCTGTATTCACTCTGGAAATACGGACCGATGAATGACAGTTCATTCCTCTGAATAAGGGTGTAGCGATCAGGATCTCCATTGTAAAATGCCTGTCGGGCAAACTTCGAAGCATCCGCAATGGAGAGCGAACGCGAGAATTGCGGATACTCTGAGAGTACGGTTTGCATTTCTTCCAGCTTGCCGATGACCTGAGGCTTTGTCACGAGGCCTTTCTTCTTCGTTTCCACCATGATTTCAAACGGCATCACGCCGTTGAAATGCTTTTCAAACCAGCGCAGGTCAGTGATAACGCGGTCTTCATCGGGCAAGTCGTCCACAATATTGCCCGTAGTCTTCATTTCTGTGATGCCATAAGCGGCAAGTCCGACAACAACCACTGTAACAATGAATACCTCACGCCTGCCTCGGGAGATAAGTGTAACGAGTTCATTGAGGCCTCGGTTCAGCCAGCGCATATCCAGGTGGCGGAGGTGCCTTGCTTTAGGCGCTTTGGAATAGCTGAAAAGCACCGGAAAGGTGATCAGTGAAATGAAAAACATCAGCAGCGAGTTGATCGTAGCGATCACACCAAACTGCTGAAGCAATTCACTCTTCACTAATATGAATGTGGCAAATCCAACGGCCGTGGTGGCGTTGATCATGAAGGCAGCCTCACCGACCTTTTGAATTACGCGGGCCATTGCCCGCATTTTGTTGCCGTGCCGGATAAACTCCTGGTGGTACTTGGTAAGAAGGTATACACAATTGGGCACGCCGATCACAATCATCAGCGGAGGGATCAATCCCATTACCATGGTGATGGGATAGTTGAATAAGGCGATGGTGCCCATCGCTACTATCACACCAATAGCGATGATGAGCATGCAGGCAATGACTGCGCGAAGACTCCGGAAAAAGATAAACAGCAGAATGGCACTGACCAGTAACGCCAGCATCGTGAAGAAGAGAATCTCTTTCTTCACCTTCGTCATCATCGTGGTCCGCACGAAAGGCAATCCGGACAGGTATGTGTCGATGCGCGTTTCGTCCGTGAACCGGTCGGCGAGCAATTCGATCTGTTCAACGGCATTACCCCGTTTTTCAGAATTGAAGAGGTCGTTGTTCACGAACACCATCATCAGCGTGGCGTCCGATTTCGATTTGTAGAGAAGACCTTCGTAAAAAGGCAGCGCGAGCAGTTTGTCGTGCACACTGTCAACTTGCAGCTGACTGAGCTCACCCGAGGGCACAACTTTTCTGAAACGGAAACGCTGTGCCGAAGTATCCGCAACCATTTCGTAGCAATGTGCTGCTGAGAATACGGAATCTACCGCGTGCCTGCGGATGGTTTGTGGAACTCCTCCAATAACGGTGTCAACTTCTACGGTGAGATTTCGCAGCTGGTCACCGAGCGTCTTCCAGCGGTTGAAGTTCTGCAGCTCCCAGATATCCGGATCATTCAATCCGATTACCATGACGTTTCCGTCTTCGGAAAACTGATGGATGAAGTTCTGGTAAACAATGGCGGTGGAATCGTCCTCCGGCAGAAGCCCGGAAAACTTGTAGCTCATTTTCACTTTGGTCGCCTGCCATCCCATGAGAGCTGTGCAGCATATCATGAAAATTCCCAGCGGAATCCGGTTGCGCAAAATGAAAGCGGAAATGGCTGCCCACATAAGCCCGCAAAGAAACGCTAAAACCTGCTATTGCTGCAGCCGGTATTCAAAGCTCATAAACGAACATAAATCAGCGTATTGAGGTTGTGACTTATCCTATCTTCGCCCGCAATTTTTAATACCCAATATACAACTCATGTCTAATCCATTTCAATCTCAGATTGACGCGTTCATGGAGCGCGTTAGGGCAATGAACCCGTCAGAACCTGAGTTCCTGCAAGCTGTGCAGGAAGTGGCTGAAACGGTGATCCCGTTCATTCAGGATCATCCGAAATACAAGCAGCACCGGATTCTCGAGCGCATCGTGGAGCCGGAGCGCACCATCATCTTCCGGGTTCCCTGGGTGGATGATAAGGGAGAGGTTCAGGTGAACCGCGGCTATCGGGTGGAGTTCAACTCAGCGATCGGTCCGTACAAGGGTGGTCTTCGATTCCACCCAACCGTGAATCTCTCGGTGTTGAAATTCCTTGGCTTCGAGCAGATCTTCAAGAATTCCCTCACGACCCTTCCAATGGGTGGCGGTAAGGGCGGGTCTGACTTTGATCCAAAGGGGAAAAGCGATCGCGAAGTGATGGCCTTCTGTCAGAGCTTTATGACGGAACTTTCACGTCATATTGGTGCTGATACCGACGTTCCTGCCGGTGATATCGGTGTGGGTGGACGTGAAATCGGCTACATGTACGGACAGTACAAGCGTATCCGCAATGAGTTCACCGGAGTATTTACCGGGAAAGGCCGCAACTGGGGTGGATCATTGATCCGTCCGGAGGCAACTGGCTATGGTACCGTGTACTTCGCTCAGGAAATGCTGGCTACCCGAGGACAGAACTACAGCGGCAAGACGGTAGTTGTTTCCGGGTCAGGAAACGTAGCCCAGTATGCCATTGAAAAAGCTACTCAGCTCGGGGCAAAGGTGGTAACTGCCTCTGATTCCAGCGGTTACATCTATGATCCGGCTGGTATTGACAAGGATAAGCTGGCGTTCCTGATGGAATTGAAAAACGTGAAGCGTGGACGCATCAAGGACTATGCGGATAAATACGGCTGTGAGTTCGTAGCCGGTAAAACCCCGTGGGGTGTGAAGTGCGACATTGCTTTGCCTTGCGCTACCCAGAATGAGTTGCAGGGTGAGGACGCTAAAGCACTGGTAGCCAGCGGATGTATCTGTGTGGCTGAAGGTGCTAACATGCCTTCAACCCCAGAAGCCATCGAGGTGTTTACTCAGAATAAACTCCTCTTCTCCCCGGGTAAAGCATCCAACGCCGGTGGTGTGGCTACTTCCGGTCTCGAAATGTCACAGAATTCGCTTCGTCTTTCCTGGTCGCGCGAGGAAGTGGATCAGCGCCTTCATGGTATAATGAAGAGCATCCACGAAGCGTGTGTGAAGTACGGAAAAGAGGGTGAATACGTAAATTATGTCCGCGGTGCCAACATCGCCGGATTTGTGAAAGTGGCTGATTCCATGATAGATCAGGGTGTGGTGTAAGCCATATTCTCGCCATCATTAAGATAAGAAAATTCCCTGAAAGTCTCAGGGGATTTTTTTTTTACTTTCGTCTCAAATAGTGGTTATGAAAGTATACCTGACCTCTCTCGCGTTTGTCGTCTGTTCAACCATAGCCTATACACAAACCTTCTGGACCGAAGGCTTTGGCACCGGATGCAATACGGCGCAGCTTGCCACCGCATTCGCAAGCGCTAACGGAGCATGGACGGTGACCAATACCGGAACAAATGAAAGCGCATCCAATGTGTGGTACGTCAGTGCCACAGAAAACGGAAATGCCGCAGGGCAATGCGGAACTGGCTGTGGATCAGACCAAACGCTTCACCTCGGGAACGTACAGGTGCCGCTCACACCACCCGATCTCGGAGCAGCGTACTATGAAGGCTTCGCGGGATTATGCGGATTTCTTCCATGCGCGGCTACCTCAAAAAGGGTGGAGTCACCTGTGATTAACGCCTCAGCCTACACCTCCATTTCGGTATCATTCGTTTACATGGAAGGTGGCAATGCGATTGACAATGCCACTATGTGGTATTTCGATGGTTCCACCTGGGCGCTGCTGGTGGACTTGCCAAAGACGGTGCTGAGCTGCGCTCCGCAGGGCACCTGGACGGCCTACTCCATCAATCTTCCGGCATCGGCCAACAACAACTCGAATATCCGAATTGGTTTTCAGTGGGTTAATAATGATGACGGCGATGCTACTGACCCGAGCTTTGCAGTGGACGACATCACGGTATCCGGAACGACAGCGGGTGGCGACACCACGCCTCCGGTAATTACCTGTCCGGGAACTCAAACCCTCGCCCTGGGCACCGGCTGTTCGGCTGCGCTGCTCAGCTACGTGTCCCTGACCACGGCTACCGACAATGTTACCGCCAGTCCGGCCATTACACAGAGCCCTGCTGCGGGAACTGTAATTACAACGTTGACTGTTGTTACCATGACGGCCACCGATGGAGCAGGAAACACCGCTTCATGCACGTTTACAGTGAATGTGGCGGATCAGACCCCGCCTTCGCTGAGCTGCATCGGGAATGTGAATGTCAATCTGGGACCGGGCTGCACGGCCGCAATCCCTCCGGCATCCACGAATATCGTCGTTTCAGACAATTGCACTGCAGTGGGAAGCATCACCATTTCTCAATCACCGGCTGCCGGAACACTGATCAGCACCACTACAGTGGTTACAGTAACCGCCACAGATGGTGCCGGCAATTCGTCCACCTGCTTCTACTCCGTCATTCCAACTGACGCGGTGCCGTTTTCCGTGGTATGTCCTCCGTCTGTTACCGTTGCTGTGGGAGCCGGCGAGTCCACTGCCGATGTGATTATCCCGCTCCCTGCGTTTACGGATAATTGTGCGACCTCAGCCGCATACATCAACGATTTCAACGGCGGCGCCAATGCTTCAGGAACTTATCCGATTGGTACGACAGTGGTACAGTACACCGCGACATCGAATACCGGAGATGTGGCAACCTGCACATTTACAGTCACAGTTACCGGCGAAGATTGTTGTCCTGCCGACCTCAACTGCGATGGATACATCGGTGTTTCGGACCTGCTCATCTTCAATGCGAATTTCAGTTGTGTAACCGGCTGCGCCGGAGATATCAACGGAGATGGCATCGTGTCTGTGGCCGATTTGTTACTCTTCACTCCGCAATTCGGACTTTTCTGTCCTTGATGGGCCGCAGCGATTTGAACACCCAGAGAAGGTGCTTTTACCGTACATTTGCCCGAATTTATTAGTTCGGTAAATTCACACGTTCATGTCTTTTTCTTCTGAAAAAATCGTGGGTGAAGGCCTCACCTACGACGATGTACTTCTCGTCCCGGCATACTCTGAAGTACTGCCGCGCGAAGTGTCCACGCAATCCCGTTTTTCCCGCAACATCATCCTCAACGTGCCTGTGGTTTCCGCCGCAATGGATACCGTTACCGGCGCCACGATGGCCATTGCAATGGCACGGGAAGGTGGCATTGGTGTGATCCATAAAAACATGACCATTGCCGCCCAGGCTGCAGAGGTCAGAAAGGTCAAGCGCTCAGAGAGCGGCATGATTCAGGATCCTGTTGTGCTTGCTCTCGATACCACCGTAGGCGATGCGCTTTACCTGATGGCCGAGCATAAAATCGGGGGTATTCCGGTAGTTGATGGAAGTGGCATGCTTAAGGGCATCGTGACCAACCGTGACCTCCGCTTTGAAAAAGACCCGAGTCGCCCGATCACCGAAGTAATGACTTCAAAAAACCTGATCACGACAGATAAGCCAAAAGATCTGCAGGCCGCAGAACTCATCCTACAGGAACACAAAATCGAAAAACTGCCTGTGGTCAATGACGCTGGCAAACTGATCGGACTGATTACCTACAAGGACATCATGAAGCTCCGGCGCTATCCGCTGGCTTGCAAGGATTCGTTCGGACGACTTCGCGTGGCAGCCGCAGTAGGCGTTACCGCAGACACCATGGAACGCGTGGAAGCGCTGGTAAATGCCGGAGCAGACGCCATTATCATTGATACTGCTCACGGCCATTCAGCCGGGGTGATCCGCACCCTGAAGGAAGTAAAAGCCGCATTCGGTGATCGCGTGGATGTGATTGTAGGCAATATCGCTACAGCTGCTGCAGGAAAAGCACTGGCTGAGGCCGGGGCAGATGCGGTAAAAGTGGGTATCGGTCCTGGCTCTATCTGCACCACACGCGTCATTGCCGGAGTGGGTGTGCCACAACTCTCCGCCGTGATGGAAGTTGCTGAAGGCATTGCCGGTGCCGGCGTACCCATCATTGCCGACGGTGGTATACGGTACACTGGTGATATCCCGAAGGCTATCGCAGGCGGGGCATCCTCCATCATGGTTGGATCCATGCTCGCGGGTACTGAGGAATCGCCCGGGGAAACCATTATCTACGAAGGAAGAAAATTCAAGTCATACCGCGGAATGGGCTCCATCGAGGCCATGCAGCATGGCTCTAAGGATCGCTATTTTCAGGACGCCGAGGATGATATTAAAAAGCTGGTTCCCGAAGGCATCTCCGGCCGGGTGCCCTATAAAGGCACTGTCCAGGAGGTGATGTACCAGGTCGTTGGCGGATTGCGCGCCGGTATGGGGTATTGCGGTGCAAAGGACATTGCGGCACTGCAGCAGGCCCGTTTTATCCGGATCACCAACAGCGGAATCAAGGAAAGCCATCCCCATGACGTGATTATCTCCCGGGAAGCCCCGAATTACAGCCATAAATAACGGCGTATGCATTGCTTCCGGTGCGTACATTTGCGCGCTATTTGTAAATCGGAAGTGTATGAAGAAAATCGCGCTCTTGTGGGCATTGCTCTGCTTGTGGGCAGGCCCCTTATTTTCTCAGGACAAACAAGCTACTGTTCTCACCGTTGCGGGTGAACGCGTGACGCTCGAAGAGTTCGAAAATATTTTCCGCAAGAACAACCACGACACGGCCATTACTCAGGCTGCGCTTGATGAGTATATGGAGATGTTCATCAACTTCAAACTCAAAGTGCGGGCCGCCAAGGATCTGGGCATGGATACCGTGGCCAAATTCAAAAGCGAACTGGCCGGTTACCGCGCTCAGCTCGCGCGTCCCTACATGACGGACGATGCTATGCTCGGAGATCTGGTGCAGCAGGCCTATGAGCGCAAGAAGGAAGAAATCCGCGCCAGCCATATCCTCATCAAATGCGAAGCGAATGCAAGTCCGGCCGATACCATGAATGCCCTGAACCGCATCCGCCAGATCCGCGCACGTATCGTGAACGGCGAAGATTTCGCCTCCGTAGCACGCGAAAGCAGCGAGGACCCTTCAGCCAAAGACAACTCAGGCGACCTGGGTTATTTCACCGTATTTCAAATGGTTTATCCGTTTGAAGAAGCAGCTTTTAATACGCCCGTCGGACAAGTGAGTCAGCCAGTGCGCACACGCTACGGATACCACATTATCAAAGTAGCTGACCGCCGCCCTGCCCGCGGAGAAATTCTCACCGCTCACATTATGGTGAAGGACCGCAAGGACGATAGCGGAGCCAATGTGGGTGAAATGAAGATCCGCGAGATTTATGACAGGCTCATGGCTGGTGAGAAATTTGACGAACTCGCCTCTAAGTTCAGTGAAGACGGAAGCACCGCTAAAAAGGGTGGTGAGCTTCCCTGGTTCGGTACCAATAAAATGGTAACCGAATTTGAAGACGCTGCATTCGCCCTGAAGAACAACGGTGATTTTTCACAGCCATTCCGCACCTCATACGGATGGCACATTGTGAAACGGCTCGACTACAGAGGCATTCCTTCGTTTGATGAAACTGAGCGGGATATCCGCAGCAAGGTTTCTAAAGACAGCCGCGCAGAAGTAACCCGCGCCTCATTCATACAGAAACTGAAAAAGGAATACAACTATGCATACTATCCGGAAGTGATCAAGCCGATTGCTGCACAGGCTGACACGTCCGTGTTTCAGGGCATCCTAAAAGTAAAAAAGAAGAAGGATCAGGAAAAGGTCCTGCTTTCCATCGCAGGTAAGAATTACCTGGTGAAGGACTTTGTGAACTACCTCACCACGAAGAAGAACACCAAGTCGAAAATGGCTCCGCCGGATTATGTGAATGCAGAAGCCGCATCATGGGCGCAGGATCAGCTGCTCAAGTATGAAGATAGTCGCCTCGAGCAAAAGCACACCGCATTCCGTCTGCTCATGAATGAATACCGCGATGGCATTCTCCTGTTTGAACTCACTGAACAAAAGGTGTGGTCGCGCGCAGTTAAGGACACCACCGGGCTGAAAGAATATTTCGAGAAGAATACCGATAAGTTCATGTGGCCGGAGCGTCTGGAGGCGGTGATCT
>JBKDGH010000099.1:0-7316 GCA_046336655.1 Flavobacteriales bacterium
GTGTGGAACAATGATACCATTGCGAACTACCTGGACATGGCAAAGCTTCGCAAGCCAAACCCCACCAGAGAGAATCGCATTGAGGTGATTGATGTCAAGGTGTTCGGGGACCGGGCGTGGATAGCCTACCACAATTACGCGACATTCACCATTGACAATGAAGTGGTGCGCGAAGCCCATTGGCTGGAAAGCGCCACGGCGGTGCTAACCAAAGAGGGGTGGAGGCTGGATATGCTGCATTCGACGAGGGTGAAGAGGGAGTGAGGTGGAGTCAGTATTGCATTGGCTACTGTCATCGGGGGCATTGCTATCTTTGAACCATGCGGAATGAAGTGAGTGTGAACAACCACATGCTCACCTGGGCCATTGCCCGGGCGGGCTATGACGTGCCGGTGTTTGCTGAAAAATTCCCGAAGGTGTTGGATTGGTTGGATGGCCGGAAAAAACCAACGGTCAAACAACTGGAAGAGTTCGCAAGAAAGGTGTATCTGCCGTTTGGTTATCTCTTCTTGCCTCAGCCTCCGCAGGAAGAAGCGCCCATTCCATTCTTCCGAAGCAATGGAAACAAGGAGGAGAAAATTCATATCAACGTATATGATACCATTCTGCTGCTGCAACAACGGCAGGATTGGCTAAGGGATTATCTCAGGGAACAGGATTTTGAGCACCTGCCTTTTGTGGGCAAGTTTCGCAACAGCACGGATGTACAGGCAATTGTGGCGGATATCCGCAATACCCTGGGGTTGCCGGAGAACTGGGCCAGTGAATTCAAGACCTGGCAGGAGGCGCAGGATCATTTGGTGATGCACATTGAAGACAAGGGAATCATCACCATTTTCAATGGGATTGTAGAGAACAACACGCACCGGCCAATACCAGTGTCCGACTGCAGGGGATTTGTGCTGGTGGATGATTATGCACCGTTCATGTTCGTCAATAATGCGGACTTTAAAGCCGCGCAAATGTTCACCATCGCCCATGAGCTGGCACATGTATGGACCGGACACAGCGCAGGGTTTGACTTCAGAAAGCTGCAACCGGCCAATGACCCGATAGAGGTGCTGTGCGATAAAGTGGCCGCCGAGTTTCTGGTTCCCGAGCAAGAGTTTAATGCGGTATGGAATCAGAGTCCGGAGAGCCTGGACGTTGTTGCCCGCTATTTTAAGGTAAGCCAGTTGGTAATTGCCCGTCGGGCGTTGGATACAGGTAAGTTGACCAGAGCCCGGTTCATTGAATTCTACGAGAAATACGCTGCACTTGAAATAGCTAAAAAGGAGAATCAGGGTTCCGGAGGCGATTTCTACGCCACCACCAGAAAGCGAATCAGTGTGACGTTTGCCAGTCACGTGAATCAGGCGGTGAAATCCGGCAGTTTATTGTACCGTGATGCGTGCAAGCTCACGGGCCTGAAAGGCGACACGTTTGAAACGTTCTTTTCTGAACACATCTAGCGCCTATGCCAGTGTATGTCCTGGATAGCAACTTCTTCATTCAAGCGCATCGGGTGTACTATCCGATAGATGTTGCTTCGGGCTTTTGGGACAAGGTGATGCAACTGGCTCACGAAAGAAAAGTCATCAGCATTGATAAGGTCAAGGCTGAACTCTATGACAAGAACGATGCATTTCTGGTAGCCTATTGCCTGACTGAAGCAGATTGCCGTATGCTCGTGACTCAGGAAGTGAGCGGTCCCAACAAACAAAACAAGATCAAAATTCCGGATGTGTGCAAAGGTGTAGGCGTGACGTGTGTCAATACCATTGACATGTTCAGACAACTCGGTGAGCGGTTTTAAACGGGAGAGCCTATTCCCACTCGCCGTGCAGTTTTGCTGCATTCGAGGAGGGTGAAAAAGGAGTAGTTTTGGAACAATGTGACACCCAGAGACAAGGCATTATGAAATTCCTTTTGAGGGTGCTCCCTGAACTGTGTCACGAACGGTCACTTAGATTTGACTGACTATGAAGACACAAGTAAGAAAAAAGCAAGCTCGCCCCCTGGAGCCTTGGGAGGCTGCATTAGTCGAGGCGATTCGAAGCGGTCGTCCATTAACAGGCGCGGATGGTTTTTTCACGCCCATGATCAAACGCGCTCTTGAGGCGGCTCTGGATGGTGAGATGGATAATCACCTACAGGAAGAGGCCGCTGCCGTTGAGGTCAAGACAAACCGGCGCAACGGAAAGACTACCAAACAGATGAAGGGTTCGATGGGTAACTTTGAGCTCACCACTCCTCGCGATCGCGACGGCACCTTCGAGCCAGAGATTGTTAAGAAGCGACAAACCGTTATTACTGCGGAGATTGATCAGAAGATATTGAGCCTCTATAGCCATGCCATGAGTTACGAGGATATCCGGGGCCACATTCGTGACTTTTATGGCATTGAAGTTTCCGATGCTGCCATCAACCAGATCACTGATCGTATTCTCTCGGAAGTCACATCCTGGCGTAGCCGTCCGCTGGAGGAGGTGTATACGATTCTGTGGATGGATGCCATTCACTACAAAGTGCGAGTGGATGGGATGGTGATTAACAAAGCCATTTACTGCGTGCTCGGTCTGGACTTGGATGGTAAGAAGGATGTTTTGGGCTTTTATTTGGGCGAGAATGAGAGTTCCAGGTTCTGGCTGGAAGTTCTTCAGGATCTAAGGAATCGGGGCGTTAAAGACGTGCTGATCGCGTCTACGGATAATCTCTCCGGATTTACCGAAGCGATAGCCTCCATCTTCCCTCAGGCACAGTGCCAGCTCTGCATCATTCACCAGTTGAGAAACACCTTCAAACGCGTGGCAACCAAGGACGCCAAAGAGGTCGTAGCTGACTTCAAAAAAGTGTATCAGGCCAGTAATAAAGAAGTGGCCTATCAGGAACTGGAGCTCTTAAAAACAAAATGGCTCAAACGATATCCTACGCTCACCAAAAGCTGGTTTGAGAACTGGGATAATTTGTCGACCTACTTCAAATATCCCGAGCCAATCCGACGCATCGTGTATACCACCAATACTGTGGAAGCTTTTCACCGTATGCTCAGAAAGGCCACCAAAACCAAAGGTGCCTTTGTAAGTGACAATGCATTGCTCAAGATAGTGTATCTCACAACTCTGAAGGCCATTCAAAAGTGGTCCAAGCCCATTCACAACTGGCCTTTGGTATACGGACAACTTGCAATCATCTTCGAAGGCAGAATACCAAACTAACAGCTATTCACAACAATGAACACGTTATCAACTCCCCCTGGACCCCCTAAATTCAAAACAACGATAACAACTAATAAGTAATTAAATTTGACCGCTGACACAGTTCACTGAACACTCCCTTCCTTTTTACAATCCTTTTACTCATGACATCATTTGCTTCAAACGCTCAGAAGGAGAGCACGTTAATCCTGATGAGCAACGATGATCCGAGCTTGTTAGCTGCGCATGCGAAGGCCAAGGAGACATTGGACCACTTCATCTTTCGGGCAACGGAAGACCGTAAGGAGTATGAGATCTATGCCGCATATATCAAAGTTGTGGAGGAGGATGTGGAGTACTTATGGGTTGGTGACTTTAAACGATATAATGACGAGTATTTCATGGGTGTGCTTATTACTAAGCCGGAGCTCATAGAGCAGTTTGAAGGAGGTGAGACGATTGGATTCCGGAAAGAGGATATCTATGACTGGCAGATCTATAATAAGAACACCGATGTGCTGGAAGGGGCTTTTACCTTCGAGGTGTTGCAGGGAAAGAAATAGTCAGGACGGCTTATTCCGGGAAACTGACCTCCCATGTTGAATTGACGTTTTCCATGTCCCGAGTCTCGCCTCTCGAGTCCCGTAAAGGCGCGGGAACAGATGCGAGGCCCCACGGCCTGAGTGTTTTTTAATTATTTTTTTTGTCACTTTCTTTTACAAAGAAAGTAACCAAAGAAATCGCGCGGATCAAAATGGTCGGGCTTCGCGCACGCACAAGGCCTCGCTAGCCCGCCCGCCACCACACCACGCCGCTGATCCGCGCAGGCCCGCACTCTGTCGGTGGTCCGGGCAAGAGAGAATCGTTGGATTTAACTCCAGAGTCTGAAGGGATTTTAGATACTAGATAACCTTGCCGGGGCGTTGGCCATTGTCGCCGGGCGTTTCCTGTGTCGCGAGTCTCGCTTCTCGAGTCCAAGATCAATCCCAGCATCTGTGTACGCGCCTTATTCATTTTCCGAAGTGATGGCCTTTGCGCGCGGTGGAAAATGAGCAGCGCGGGAACAGATGCGAGGCCCCACGGCCTGAGTGCTTCTAGTAACCAGAATCTTGTGGATCCCCTATCAGTCAATTCCGACAAGCGTGATCAATGTGTCGCGCTCAATCGTTACCGTAAGCAATAGATCCCCATCCGAAATCAAATATCGCTTCGGATCAGTTCTGGTATCGCTCCGCGAGAAATCGGGCTTGCCGAAGGTGCAGGCGTGAAGCACGCGGGGTGGTAGGGTGCGGTCTGTCCGGAGCTGCGTGGCCACAGAGTCGGTGAGCTGCAGCGGAAAGGTATTCACCTGCCGGATCAGCGTCTTCGAAGGCGTCCACGCCAGCCAGTCGCGGTCGGGGAACATCATGTACACAATCACACACCCCAGCATAATGCCGATGATATACCTCCACAGACGTTGCAAAAAATTCATAAGGCGAAGGTAACAGGGCCTGAGGTTCATCATATGACTCTGGCGCGCGGGCTTTGCCGGTGTTACATTCGCACTCCCATGTTGCACACCTCCAACCTGCAATTCAGCTACCCCGGCGGCAAGGCATTCCGCTTTCCGGATATCCGCTGCGCCTCCGGCGACCGCCTGCTGGTGCTCGGCGAAAGCGGAAAAGGCAAAACCACGCTCCTGCACCTGGTGGCCGGCATTCTCAGTCCCACCAGCGGCACCGTGGAAATCTCCGGCGTGGCTACTTCAGCGCTTTCCGGCCGGGCACGCGACCGTTTCCGCGGACAAAAAGTCGGTCTGGTATTCCAGTCGGCCCACTTCGTGGAATCACTCACCGTGCTCGAAAACCTGATTCTGCCGCATTACCTCACCGGCAACGCTGTGAACCGAGCCTACGCCCGTGAAGTATTGCAGCGCCTGGGCATAGGAGACAAGGCATCGCGCCGGCCGTCTTCCCTGAGCGTGGGGGAGCAACAGCGCGTGGCCATCGCCCGGGCCGTCATGAATAAACCGGAACTCATCCTCGCCGATGAGCCCACCAGCGCCCTTGACGACACCCACGCCCGCGAGGTGATGGACCTGCTGTCGGAGCAGGCGTCCAGCGCAGGAGCCGCACTGGTGATCGTGACGCACGATAACCGATTGAAAGAACGCATCGCAAACCGGGTAGAGCTATGAACCTGCTGAGTATCGCCTGGAAAAACCTCCGCATTCGTCCGCTGAACACCTTCCTCAGCGTGGTGCTGCTGGCCTTCGGAGTGGGTATTATCTCCCTGCTCCTGCTCGTGGAAAAACAACTCAGCGAGCAGTTCAACCGCAACATCAAAGACATTGACATGGTGCTGGGCTACAAGGGCAGTCCCATGCAGCTCATCCTCGCCAACGTATACCACGTGGATGCGCCCACCGGCAACATCAAGGTGAGCGATGCCCAGCGCATCATCCGCAATCCGATGGTGAAAAAGGCCATTCCGCTGGCCTATGGAGATAACTACGAGAAGTTCCGCATAGTGGGAACCACCTTCGACTATCCGCGGCATTACGGCGTGGAGCTGGCTGACGGACACTCGTTCGAAAAGCCGTTTCAGGTGGTGCTCGGAGCCAATGTGGTGGCGCAGACCGGCCTCAAACTCGGTGATACGTTTGAGAGCACCCACGGTCTGGTACAGGAAGACAATGCCGAAGAAGAGGGCCATTCGCACGATCAGAAATTCCGTGTGGTGGGCATCTACGAGCGCAGCGGCACGGCGATAGACAACCTCATTCTCACTCCCGTGGAATCCGTGTGGCTCATTCACCACCACGACGAAGAAGGCCATGCAGAAGAAGGGCATGAGGGGCATGACCACGAGCACGACCATGATCATGCACATGACCATGATCACGACCACGAGCATTTCCCCGACATTGATCCGATGACGCAGGAGATGACGGCCTACCTGATCATTAAGCGCAGCGCGATGGCGCAGATTACCCTGCCCAACCTCGTGCGCGATACCGATATGCAGCTCGCAGTACCCGCCATTGAGGTGAACCGCCTGAGTCAGGATTTCGGATTGGGCATGGACACCATGAAGGGCATCGCGATACTAATCATGTTCCTGTCGTTCATCAGCGTATTCGTATCGCTGTTCAACTCCCTGAAAGAGCGCAAGTACGAACTCGCCCTCATGCGCACCATGGGCGGCGGAGCGGGTAAACTGTTCGCGCTCATCCTGCTCGAAGGCATTGTATTGTCGGTCGTGGGTTTTGCGGTGGGCATTGCATTGAGTCGCCTCGGATTGTGGTGGCTGAGTGCGAAGATGCAGGAGTCGTTTCACTACGGACTGGACACCCTCGCGTTTGAACCCGCGGAAGGATGGTTGCTGGCGGTCACGCTGGCGGTGGGCATCGTGGCCTCATTCTTGCCTGCATGGCGCGCGTTCCGGATAGATATTTCAAAGACACTTTCGAATGGTTAAAAAAGGATTGATCTCACTCGCCTCACTGGTGGCAGTGATCAGCACATGTGGTTTTTTGTGCGGCAGCGGCGAGTCTGTGCTTGCCATGAAGGCACAGGTGCGCGGGAGTGACATTGACATCGCACTCACCGCATACAACCCCGCCGGTCCGGTGGAGCTCACCTGGAAGACACTCGCCGATGTGCAGTACAAAGACATCTACGTGGCCGAGCTCGACTCCTACTACTGGAAGCCCACGTTTGGCAGCTCGGTAAAGGCGTTGGAGGGAAAAGACGTATTCATTTCCGGTTATATGATACCGGTGGATTACGATGAGAATTTCTATGTGATTTCACGCTATCCGTACGCCAACTGTTTCTTCTGTGGCGGCGGCGGACCAGAGTCGGTCGTGGATCTCCGCTTCGCCGGCAAGCACCGCATGTACAAAACCGATGAGCGTCTTACGTTCCGCGGCAAGCTCAAGCTCAATGCGGATAATATCTATGAGATGAATTACATCTTGCTCGGGGCGGTGGAATTCACTCCGTGAAAGATTCTAGATACTAGAAGCTAGATACTAGTGTTGTGTTAAGCGTATAATGACGCATTATGTGTACCTTTGAAAGAAAAATCATGAAAAGGTACACTATCAAATTGTCCAAAGATGAGGTTGAGGAGCTTATGGCGATTATTAACAAG
>JBKDGH010000009.1:0-2042 GCA_046336655.1 Flavobacteriales bacterium
GAGCCGGTCCAGGGCGTCGTAGCCGTACTCCAGCGTGGTGGTCGAGCCGGCCTGCAGGGTGCGCACGCGGGTGAGCCGGTCGGCGGCGTCGTAGGCGTACTCCTCCACGAAGTCGCCCTCGGCCAGGCGCTCGAGACGGCCGAGCAGGTCGTAGCTGCGCTGCTGCACCGTGCCCTCGGGGTGCTCGATGCGGATGAGCCGGCCGCTGCCGTCGTAGCCGTAGGTGGTGAGGCGGCCCTGCCGGTCGGTGCGCTGGGTGAGCTGGCCGCCGGCGTTGTAGGCGTAGCGCTCCTCCTTGCCCAGGGCATCGGTGCGGGTGAGCAGCCGGTCCATCGCGTCGTAGCCGTAGCGCTCCAGCACCGTGCCCCGGGCATCGGTGACGGAGGCGAGACGCCCGGCAGCGTCGTAGGCGAACCCCGTGCGACCGCCCAGGGGGGCCACCGACGCGGCGGGCTGGTCCACGGGCGTGTACTCGGTGCTGCTGCTGAAGCCCAGGGCGTCGGTGAAGCCTACCGGGCGCCCGGCCGCGTCGGGGGCGATCAGGCGGCTGTTGCCCAGCGGGTCGCGCTGCTCCACCAGGTCGCCTGCGGCGTTGTAGAAGAACTCCCAGCGGCGGGGGGGATCGTCAACCGCGGATCACTGGGTGGTGCAACGGATGTGACGGGGCTCAAAGCGCGGAGGAAACATGCTGGAATGCAAGACCTGACCCTCGCTCTCGCGGTGGCGATTTCTCGCAGCTTTCGAGTCGTATTATTCCAATTCCTGCGGGATTTCAACATACCGATTCTTCGCAAAAGCGTTATTCCATGCGGGTCTTCGGGGTTTTGCAGGGGCGACTAAATACTCTTGGGTTCATAGGGCTAGGCGAACGAGGAGTACATAGCCGATAGAAATCACAGCGAACAAGGCTCCGACAAAAAGAGGAAATGATAAAAACGGAAATGGCTTTTCTAGAATATTTAGAAAAATGGCATAAAGAGAAAAAATTGCGATAAAAAATAAAGGAAACAGCACGAAAAACGGCATTGCAGAGAAGTCAGTCGACAATACACTGGGGATCTCGAACAACGAAGTGCGGACAAGAATTCCAAAAATTGGCACAGCGAGAATAACTAATAAGACGATCCAAAAACTAGAACGGATAACGAGATATACAAAGTGATCTGGTTTTAAAGGAAAAACAACCCTTCGCTTCTGAGAACTTTTAGAGAGCGAGTCTTGATTATGGTCCACAGCGCTTGCACCTCTCCATACACCGCAAAAAGTTAAAGCCCGAAACTATGTTCCCAACTGTGCTGGCTACTGTCGCTACTTTTGTTACAGTAGCTGCAAATACCCCCATGGCTTCATTAACAAAGGATGACGCAGATTTCGCAGTTACATAAACCTCCGCAGCATTTGCAACCCGCGGGATTGCGTCCGTAGCGACTTCTGGCAAACCTGGCACCACTAACTCGTATACACATCGTGCCATGCAGTCCTTTTTCAGAGCATCCCAAAGCTCGGCCGGCTTCCGAAAATACTCACCTTGAGGGTCAGGGTTCGGCGTTGACGGCGGAAACACAACACCCGGTTCCGGCCCAAACGGCCCCCAAGACTCCAAACCCAGCGGGTCTCTCTTCAATACAGGATTCCCCTCAACATACCCGTAAGCGTTGATGCCGCCCGCCAATCCGATCGGATCGGGTTGGGTAAACCGCTTGAGTACCGCATCGTAGTACCTCGCCCGGTAGTAATACAGCCCCGTGCCGTCGTTCTCCCGCGCGGTGTACTGGCTGGCATTGCCCTCCTCCGCGCCGCTGGTCTGGCTCTGCCCGTAGGGGCTGTAGGCGTAGCTGGTGAGCACGCTCTGGTCTTCGCGGGTGAGCGCGATCACGCTGCCCAGGGCGTCGGTGAGGAAGCTGCGCGCGCCCTGCGCGCTGTAGCGCGCCAGCATCTCGTCGATGCTTAAGGATGTGAGCAGCGTGGTGCTCTGCCCCTCGCGGATCTCGCCGATCGCCTGGGCGCCGTCGTAGACGTAGCGCGTGCTCTGGCCGTTGACC
>JBKDGH010000100.1:0-15376 GCA_046336655.1 Flavobacteriales bacterium
TTGGTAACCTTGTCGGAGTACTTACCCTCGTCACAATTTAGAAGAATGTAGGCAACTCGAAAAGTGTGAGAAGTGTGCGAGCCCTTGTTAATAATCGCCATAAGCTCCTCAACCTCATCTTTGGACAATTTGATAGTGTACCTTTTCATGATTTTTCTTTCAAAGGTACACATAATGCGTCATTATACGCTTAACACAACACTAGTATCTAGCATCTAGCATCTAGTATCTTAAAAAAAGAACTATCTTTGAATGAAAATCCATTCATTAAACCCATTATGGGATAATTATGACTGATAAACCATTCACAAATTGGCGGGCGATGAGTGATCAGGCACTTTCTGCTCATATTGGCGCGTTTGTGAAGCATCACCGGCTGGAACAAAATAAAACCCAGGACGCACTTTCTCATGAAGCGGGAGTCAGCCGTTCCACGCTGAGCTTACTGGAACGCGGCGAAACGGTTACCCTGGCCACTTTGATTCAGGTATTGCGCGTGCTGAATCAATTACACGTCATGGAGGCTTTTGAAGTGAAGACGCCAGTGAGTCCGCTGGCGCTTGCAAAAGCCGAACAGGAAATGAGAAAGAGAGCCCGGAATACGAGAGGTTGAATACGCGAAACGCGAAGCGATGAAAACAGCATTTGTCAAACTGTGGGGTGAACTGGTGGGCGCCGTAGCCTGGGATGAAGCGACCGGATATGCCACGTTTGAATATGATTCCCGCTTCCGGAATAAAGGATGGGATATTGCTCCCTTGCAAATGCCTGTTTCAGACAGGAAGCGCGTGTTTTCTTTTCCCGCTCTGCGTCGCCATTCGGATCCCGCGATGGATACCTTCAAAGGCCTCCCGGGATTGCTGGCTGATGTATTGCCGGATCGCTACGGAAATGAACTCATCAACCTGTGGCTTGCGCAGCAGGGACGCCCGCAGAACAGCATGAATCCCGTGGAAATGCTCTGCTTCATCGGTACACGTGGAATGGGAGCTTTGGAGTTTGAGCCTGCGTCAGAAGTGGAGCGAAAGACGACGTTTTCGGTGGAGCTCGACAGCCTTGTAGCTACAGCGCGAAAAATGCTGACACAGAAGGAAGCGTTTGTGACCAACCTGCAAAAGGAAGAGTCAAAAGCTATTCTGGAAATACTGCGCATCGGCACTTCAGCGGGAGGCGCAAGACCGAAGGCAGTGATCGCGTTCAATGAAAAAACGAATGAGGTGCGCTCTGGTCAGACCAATGCGCCGGCGGGATTTGAACATTGGCTCATCAAACTGGATGGCGTAAGCGATGTGCAGCTCGGAGCAAGCAAAGGGTATGGCCGGGTGGAAATGGCCTATTACAACATGGCCCTGGCATGTGGTATTGACATGATGCCTTCGCGCCTGTTGGAAGAAAACGGCAGGGCGCATTTTATGACGAAGCGCTTCGACCGCGAGGGAGGATCGGTGAAACACCACATTCAGACGTTCTGCGCGATGAGGCATTTTGATTACCACCTCGTCACCAGCTTCAGCTATGAGCAGTTGTTTCAAACACTTTGGGAACTCAATCTGCCTTATCCCGACTCAGAGCAATTGTTTCGAAGAATGGTGTTCAACGTACTCGCGCGCAACTGCGATGACCACACCAAGAATTTTTCCTTCCGATTCAAGAAAGACGGGCAGTGGGAACTCGCTCCGGCGTATGACATGTGCCACGCGTATCAGCCAGGACACCGCTGGGTGAGTCAACATGCACTCAGCATCAATGGCAAGCGCACGGACATTACCCGCGCTGATTTACTCGCCATCGGCAAAATCATTAAGTACAAAAAAGCCGGAGAAACCATTGACGCAATCAGTCACACCATCAGTCAATGGAAAACCTTCGCCGATGAAGTGAAGGTGTCGCCGAAGCTGAGGGAGGCGATAGCCGGGACGATGATACTTCTTTGAGATACTCGATTCTAGATACTAGATAACCTGACCCGAGCAGTGGCTCTTTAGATTAAAAGGAGAATAGAGAATAGAGAATGGAGAATGGAGAATGGAGAATGGAAATCTTTCCGGATTGCTCGTCGCTTAGCGAAGAGGCGGCATCACCCCATTACCCCATCACCCCATCACCCCATTATTCTATTTATCTCCCGAGCCCCGGAGGTACGAGGCATGGGGTCTCTTCCAGCGAATGGCTAAAACCCGGTTGCCTCAGGGAAGCACAGGTCCAGTATTGCGAAAACGGCTGCACCGATGATGATGGTCCAGGATATCCAGTCCTTGAATCCATTGTTCTTGTGTCTCAGGAAAAGGATATGAAGCCCGAGGTGAACAATCAGAAATACATCGAATCCCCGGATAAAGGCGTCGTGATCCGCGCTGCCGGTAAGTTGGCCGTAAAGGAAGAAGAACAGGGGAACATGCGCGAACACAAATACGACATGTCCGACATGGTCAGGGAGTAACGAAAGGCCTGGAAAAATCCGCCATTCACGACAGCGTATCGCGTCCATCTCGTGCACGGTGATCAGCGAGAGCCCGATGTAAAAAAAGAGGTGCTCTGTCATAGCCTGTGTTCTTTGGGATGCGCAAAGGTCCAGATGCAGGGGCGCTCATTTTTCGATGCCCGAGTATTTTTTATAGATCGCTCTGTAGCCAAACAGCCTGCCGACCGGCCCGATCACATTCATCAGGAATTTTTGCAGTCCGAGGGGAATATGAGCCAGGTAACTTTTACTGTCGAGATACTTCAGCGTCACCAGCTCCTGAATCAATCCGGCCTTTCCGCCTGGCATTTTACCGTCTATGCTAAGTCCGATGATGTTTTCCAGCAGGTAGTCAAAGTCCAGCGCGGGAGATATGGACTGGATATAAACCACAGGCTCATGGCTCGCGTTGTAATGGTTATGAGGTTTGTTTTTCGGGAGTGTGATCTGCTCCCCGGCATTCAGCACCCGTTTCTCGCCGTCCAGAAGAATAGTAAGCTGTCCGGCCAGCACTTCAAAATGTTCGTCTTGCAGCGCATGAAAATGATCCGGCACCTGTTCACCTCTTGAGATCAGCGTCATCTTCATTACCACGCGCTGCCCCTGGGTGTCCTGGGCTGTTTCCAGGAATTCATAGGTATCACCGGTTTCCGGATTGCAGAGGATTTGTCCTGAAGATGGCATAGTGCTCGGGGGCTAAACGGTTGGTAAGCGGTTGTATCACTTCGGCCCGTGCTCGTTTTCGGAAACAAGCGGGGCGCGCATGCGGCCGCAAAGGTGCGAATCTTTGGTGGAATGGCCACTAACTCATGGAGCCGGCCGGGAGGCGGGGCTCGGGACTCGGGAGGCGGGACTCGGGACTCGAGACTCGGGAGGCGGGACTCGGGACTCGGGACTCGGGAAAACGCCCGGCGAGGTTATCCAGTCTCCAGTCTCTATTCTCTATTCTCTATTCTCTATTCTCCTTTTAATCTAAAGAGCCACTGTTCGGGTCAGGTTATCTAGTATCTAGCATCTAGCATCTAGTATCTAGAATCTAACGCTTACTTCACTTCCTCCATTACATACACCACATCCCCTGCTTCACACGGAAAAGCGAGGTAGTACAACCGCTGATGGAATTCACGTTCGCGTTGCCGGGTCTTGCGGCGTTGTTCGATGCGGTATAGTTCGTCCATGTACTGCAAGTCCTTGCTGATTTTATTTTCCGGTTGGTACCTGTCATAGACTCCCAGCGCTCCCCGAAGGGTTTGCGGATTGGTTGGAGTGGGCGTCAGACTGATATTGATGCCCCCGGAAAGTTCAAACTCCTGAATAGCCAGGTGGGGCTGCTCTCCTTTGTAAGCCACGCACACCACCACTGCTCTGCCTTTTTTGGGCATGATCATCTGACGATCCGTGGCATTGCCCGGAAAGAAGATCATGTTGTCGGTGGTGTTCAATCGGTAAATGCTTTTGATGGTGGTGAATACGAGGTAGCTGTACACGCGGTCAAATTCATTTCCGTTGGTCACCGCTATGCGCTCGCTCTTCTGCATGCTCCATCCTTTTGGGGAAATGCCTATGTCCACATTCACCCATCCGGTGTCGCTCCAGTTGAAGCCGTAGGTTTCCATGCGGTACTTTTCTCTTTTCCAAAGCACCTCCCTGTATTTTTCAATCGTGCGCTCTTCTTTCGCAATCTCTTTATCGAGTGATTTTTTTCGCTCTTGCTCCATCGTGGCAAGCTCTTCCTTTACGCGGGCCAGACGTGCATCATAATGGTTCTTCAGCAATGCGGCATAGATGTCGGCCTGCCGCACATTGGTACACCTCAGTTCCTGAAAACGCCTGAAAGCCTGCTTCGCGGAAGAGTCAGAAGCAATCCCCGCCGCAATGCTATCCAACTCATACAGGTTCTTGTGGAGATTCCGGGTGTAGACTTCAAGCACCTTGTCATCACATGTGGTGAAGATGACGCGCAGGCGGGCTTCAAACTCCCGGGTGGCGAGAAGGGTGTTCTGGTAGTTTGCGGATCGGATCACCTTGATTTTTGCCGGGTCAATTCCGTAGTGGCTTTTTTGCCGCGTGACTGTCTTGGCTTCTTCGCTTTCGGTGGTGTATGAATCCGTGGTATACGTACCGTTCACTACCTTTTTCTGATTGTTGTAGTAGGGTTCATTCACGCTTGTGGCTGTGAGGGATCCCACGTCAAAAAAGAGGGAGATAAAATCCACCGTGGCATTGCGGTAGTAGAGGTCGTAGACGTCATTGGTGGTACATGCAGTGCCGGTAGATTTCATTTCTTTGGTCACCTCCTGTTCAAATCCTTCGGGCAGAAAGTCGAGGGAAAAAATGTCCACCGCATTCAGGACGTTTTCGATGGGGCGGGGATCTACCCAGTTGATGTTTCCGGAGGCATCGGTTTCTCCGCGATAGGCCATCATTCCGGGGACTTTTTCGAACGTGGGGATTTCAAACCGGATGGGAATGGCCTTGTTGATCTGCAATGGCGTATTGCCGGATGAAGCCCGCAGGTGTACCATGCCGTCGGTTTCGAGCAGGGCGCCGTTGGAAGTGGTGGAGAGGTTTTGCAGGATCATGTCCTCCAGAGAAAGGGCTTCGCGAAGCTCCACGCGTATGGAGTCTTCCACCACATTCCCACGAGCATCTACGAAACACCCTTTGGGACAAATGACGATGGTGCCGTTTTTCCCTTCGATGACATTGTCCTTGCGGCCATCAATCGCAAACGACTGACCCGGGATGAGCTGTTCGACAAATTCCTGATCAGTCTGTGGTCTTTCCTCGGGCTTCTCTGTCTCCCCTGTGTTCCCTGGCTGGTCCGCGCATTGCGTGGTGAATACAGCGATCGCGAAAAAGAAGATCAGGCGGGCAAAGGATATTTTCATGGTCATAGGAGTAATCATGGAACAGCACACACACACCAGCCGGCAGGCATAGTCTAACGGCACCGGCTCATTCATTCATCATGATGAATGACGTTTGCCGTACATCTGAAGTTACAATGCGTTCAAATGCATTATCGCCAATTATCTCCGAGAGCAACGGAATGGTGGTTTTTTGGAGATATAGGAGAATGGAGAATGGAGAGTGGAAATCTTTCCGGATTGCTCGTCGTTCAGCGAAGAGGTGTCATTACCCCATCATCCCATCACCCCATTACCACATTATTCTATTTATCTCCCGAGCCCTGGAGGGGCGGCATGTCTGTAGCCTCCGGCGAAGGCCGGAGGATTATGAAGCGCATAAGACGATGAGTCCCGAAGGGACGACATGGAAAAGGATTTCATGTGTCGTCCGGCGATTGAATGTTTTATGCCGCCCCCGGGGCTCAGTATTTACAGCCCCATCAAAAATTCGCTCAGGTTCCGGAGGTCAGCCGCTGCTCTACTTCTTCTCGCAGGCGGGGAAGATGATTGGTGAGTATTCCCCAGATAATGACATCGTCCACTTTGTCGTAGGCGTGAATTACCCAATTTCTGGTGTCCACTATTCTTCGGGCATTCTCCAAAGGAAAGTTGGGATCAATCTTCAGGATGTGGCTTGTTGCTTCTCCAATGATTTCAAGTTCACGTTCAATGGCGCGCCGAAGGAGTTTGTTTTCCTGGTAGTGATGAAAGTCGCGGTTTTCGCCAAGGAAATCGTAAATCGATTCTATTGAAACCTTGATGTCATAGAGGTATTTCCGCACATCATGCTTCATACACCAACTGTCTTGTTCGGATGATGCTATCGATGAAGTATGGATTGGAAAGTGACCGCTCGGTAATCAGATCAATATTGCGCTGAAACAGTTCGCGAAGTTTGCTGTGTAGCGTGAAGTAGTTTTCTGTGTATTCCTCTACCGAGAGGTCATCGGCAAAGGAGAGGAGAAAGTCGATATCGCTGTTGGTGGAAAAGTCACCGGTAACAGCCGAACCAAAGGCATACAGTTTTTTTACCCGTAATGCCTGGCACAGGGACCGAATGTCATCTTTCTTTTGTTCGATAAGCGGAAACACGGATCAACTTTTTCCAAAGATAAGCCTCCTCTTGTAGTCCTGAATCTCTTTTGATCAGACTTCGGATACCAGTTCCGCCAATCTGGATGTCCGGCCGGAAAAGGACATTTGACACTTGGTACGTTTCGTTTTACCAGAGAGTACCCGAAATTGGGAAGCCCTTTCTAATCATGGAGTGCCTTTCCCGTGGGCATTGAGTTGCGCGGGGCTACAGGAACCTATGCCAAGGGAAAGGAAACCCGCACGTTTTCTTTTCCGGATGCTCCCGACTCTGAGCTGGACGTAGAATACACAAGCCGCGTGCACCGCGCATTGCTCGGATTTAAATTGGTAGATCCTTCGAGCAAGCGGCGGATTAATCCCTTTGCGTCGGTACACACGGGATAGGTGTTCATGCGTTCGCGCATTTTTATTCCCGATCCGCTGGATGTGGATCAGTGCGCGCCGACAGAATGAGATGCCCGCACCAGCGACCGGACGGGGCGGCATGTCTGTAGCCTCCGGCGAAGGCCGGAGGATTATGAAGCGCATAAGACGATGAGTCCCGGAGGGACGACATGGAAAAGGATTTCATGTGTCGTCCGGCGATTGAATGTTTTATGCCGCCCCCGGGGCTCCGTATTTACAGCGCTGATGGAGACTGGAGAACAGAGACTGGAAATCTTGCCCGTTCGCTAGCCGCATAGCGATAAGCCACCATCGTCGAATCTATCCAACCGCTCCGCGAAAAGCCCCACCGCCCAGGACAGGTTATCTAGCTTCTAGTATCCCGATTCAGTGCCTCTCCTCCCTCACCAGCTTTCCGTTTTCGTCGAAGTATTTCCATACACCTACAGGATTGCCGTTGTCATAATACTCCTCGGATTCGATCTTGCCGTTTTCGAACCACGTGGTGATTACACCATGGGCCCCGAAGTCCATGTGATCAAACTCCCTTTTCTTTTTGCCGGAGCAATACCATGTGATGTAATGATGAGTGCCCGGCACATTCGGAGAAGGACCTTTGAAGATCAACTGACCGTTTTCACAATAGATTTCATCGCTCCACCATATCGGTATCCTGTCATGGTCCAGCAGGTGAATCGTTTTCTTCTTGAGCTGTCCGTTCCGCCAGTAGTCCCATGCGATGCATGAATCTCCTTCTACGCGAGAGACATAGGCCAGACGGGTCAGTTCGTCATCAAAATAGACCTCCGCATCCTCGCAGAATGGTGGAGTGCCAAGAGTGTGAAGAAAGACGATGCTGTCAATCTGCTCCCAACCAAATGCCGGGACATACGACACGCGCGCCGTGTCGGAGAGTGCAATTTTCACCTGTGCCTGCGATACGCCTGAACAACATACCGCAGCAAGCAGAATCAAACCATTTACAAGCAATTTCATCATCACCCTTTTTCGGATACAAACCTCGCGCATATTTTCAGTTTCTGTTGAATAGGGCGATGGGGTGATGGGGTGATGTGGTGATGTGGTGATGGGGTAATGACACCTCTTCGCTAAGCAACCATCGCCTCGGCAAGATTTCCAGTCTCCACTCTCCATTCTCCTTTTACGCTAAACGACCATCGCTCCGGTAAGATTTCCATTCTCCATTCTCTATTCTCCTCTCAATCGAAAAGCCCCACCGCCCAGGACAGGTTATCTAGTATCTAGCATCTCAACAACCAGCCTCAACCGATCTCCGGCACATGGTACTTAGCAACCACCTTATTCAGCAGCCTGAGAAATCGGTTGAAATTTTTCGGGTATGCATTACTCCCATGCGATTGCAAGCTGAAGTCGCTGTCGGCATATGCGAATTCCCAACCCGTCCCATCGCAGGCTTCTTGAAAGTAGACCGGTTCCCATTTCAATTTCCGGATGAACTTCACCAGAATCTCCCAATCGGGATCATGCTCCACCGACACCACAAAAGTCATCGGCAGGCTATCCCATCCATATTCTATGATGCGACAGATTAGCCGGGTGCCTTCAAGCACGACATTACTCGACGGACCTCCGAATCCGCCGATGGAGAAGAGGAAGGTGGTGGGGTGGAGTGGTTGAGGCAAGGTGTGTTTTTTGATTTTCAAGTTTAGAAAAAATGCAGTCATTTCTAAAATCGCTCCACCAAATTCGGGACTCGGGACTCAGGAAGCGCCCGGCAAAAAGACCGGAGCTCAGGTAAGGTTATCTAGTATCTAGCATCTAGAATCTTTTCAGACTCCGGAGTTCACCCAACGCAAGTCCCTTGCCCGGACCACCGACAGCGTGCGGGCCTGCGCGGATCAGCGGCGGTGTGTGGTGGCGCACCTGCGCACGCCTGCTGTTAAGCTAAGAGTAATTCAGCCCACAAGCAGGTGCATTTTGATCCGCGCGATTTCTTTGGTTACTTTCTTTCTAAAAGAAAGTGACAAAAAACAATTAAAAAACGCTCGGGCCGCTTGGCCTCGCATCTGTTCCCGCGCTGCTCATTTTCCACCACGCTCAAGGCCACTACTTCGGAAAATGAATAAGGCGCGTACACAGATGCTGGGATTGAACTGGCGCAGAGCGGAGAGCGAGAGCGAAGTGCGATCCGGCCTTGCGATGTGCATCGTAATTTCCATCGCTGCCCGCTCTCCGCTCTCATTCTCGCTCTTCAAAATCCGGACTCGGGAAACGACCGGCGGCAAGGGCCATCGCCCAGGACAGGTTATCTAGCATCTAGTATCCAGAGACTCACCACTCCCTCGTAGCGATCAGCATCTCCACATCCGCTTCAAACCCATACGCCGTGGCGATGGCCAGGAAATCCATGGCGAGGCATTCAGCCGCTGCGGTTTCGATTTCACTTTCTTGTGCGAAGAATTCATCCTGCAACCCGTTGAGGCGGTTGGTGGCCTCGTGGGTGAGGACATACAGCGCATCGAGTGATTTGGGTTGTTTCTTTTCAATGCGGAAGCACAGCTCCACCAGGATGTCTTTGCATTTGTCCACAAGTTTCGGCGGGAAGAATTCATCCTCATACATACACTGCACAAACGCATAGTTTCTCATCGCCTCATTACTGAGGTCCGACTGTTTCATCCCGCCCGTTTGCATGGTGCAGGAGAGGAGGAGGAGAGGGAGGAGGAGTTTCATGGGGTGGGTTTGAATTTGTAGATATCTAATCAGGTGAAATGGTCATTTCTGAAATCGCTCCACCAAATGTCTTTCGAGAAGAGCTGGATCCGGCGAAAAATGTTTCGGTAAATGGATGGGCTGCTCGTGGTAGGCGAGGAAATAGTTCGTGGTCCATGGAGCCACATGTGGTTTCTGAAACTTGGACGACACTAGCACCTTATACTCCGGGGTAATGGTAATCCAACCGGCTTCGTAGGCTTTGTCATGAAGGGCGTTGAGACAAAGACCGTTGGCGGGGTTCATGCGGTTTGCGGGGTCGACGCTCCACGGACTGATGTGCGCGGCGACGAGCAAGTCGGATTGCGAAATTCCGGTGATGCAGCACGAGCGATTGTAAAAATTGAGAATCATGGACCGGAAAAACTGCTGGTTCACCCGCTGTTGCACCAAGCGCTCCTTTGTTTTACCCTCAGGCAATTGACGCTCTGCTTCCGAAAGCCATTGCTCCACCGATTGCTGTTGCTTTTTGGCCAGTAGCATTTCACTGTGAAAAGCCAGTTCACCCAAGTTGCCAAAGAACCGATCCCATACCTCACGGTCGAGTTTGCTCGCATTGGCCAATCCTTTCACACCACGCGCTTGCAAGGCAGGGTCGAAACTCGCGAAGTTGGACAGCTTGAACGCCAACGCACTCGGCGTGCGACCGATCAACTCCGCCAACTGCACAATCTCCGGATTACTGGCCTGAATCCTCCCAAACGGAATCTTGCAATACAGATTCAGCGCAAGGGTGAGTTGTTCTTCGGTCCAGGGGGTGTGGGGCATTGATCAAAGTAAGATTGCATTGGGGTCTCGTCATAAAAGTAAATCGTTCACCATTCAAGGAACGGCACGAATTGTATGACTCCCTTAATAGATATGCTTAAAGTTTCATGAACTTCATTTAAATTTGTTTCGTTAGACTGTGTCTGACCACGGAGGCGCTTAACAGTTGCTTATGCTTATATGCATATTCACGTTTTGAAGTTGGCTTGTTCAACCGAGAATCTGAGTGAAGCAAAGTTTTGCGCCTCTTGTCATTTTATGTAAATACTTCTTAAAACGGTGGTTTCTAGCGTGTCCAGTGATTTCTTGAAGTCGATTCTCCAATACCTATTGAACCTTACCTCTTTAAGCACGCGAATTACGATTGTCGATGTTCCTTTCCCTTGCAACTGGATTCCGTTATAAATCAAGGTGTATTCTCGCTGTCGTACGACATATTCCTTAGAAACTTTGAAAGATTCGCTTGAATTCGTATATAAAGAGCTTGGGCATTTCTCGAGTAAGGCATTAAGATATGGAATTACGATCAGGCTGTTTAGCTGTCGTTTCTCTTTTCGACCATCGCGAAACATATGATTCCAGGAATGATTCGTTAGAGCTATTCTTCCAAATACTGGATTGAACACGTATTCATAGCATCTGAATTGGTGCCTTGCTGAATTCCTTAGTTCAGGTGTCAAGTTTTGGTTATTGTTTGAAATAGTTATTCCCGTCTTTGTTCCTTTTCGTTGATTAAAAAGGATAATTGGTGTCAGAAAGTATGGAAGACTTGGGTCTATTTCTAAAGGGAATTTGATTTCGGCTGGTTTCGAAGGTTTGCTAAAGACAGCATGAACAAACGCTCTCGATTTTTCTAGGTCGACCCAACAAAGGATGTTTCTTGTTATGCTTCTATAGCATTGGTTCAATGTTGATTTTGTGATTTTCAGGATTTTCGTGTCATCACAATATTTGGCAAAGGAGGGACCTGTTTTGACTTGGAATGTGCACATGATCTTTTCGTGAAAATGTGGTGGGTCATATGAGACTAAAAGGTCCCATTTATTTGAGTCTTCATTTCGAGACCCCCATCTTACTTCAGCCCCTAACGCTTGAACAAGTAAGGAGGCTGCTATTCTCTCGCCATGATCTCCCTTTTGGTTGGAGTCTTCCAAACGGCTTGATGACTGGTCGAAGGATTCATGGCTCAGAAAACTGATTCGCTTGGTTTCTTCAAGGTCCTTCATTTCCTTGTTCATTATTATTTTGATCGCTAGTTTGTTCAAACAGTAATTGGCTAATCGAATTCTATTGATCCAAATCCTAAGGTTCGTCCATTTTCCTTTAACGTTCTTTCGACGTCCTGATTGAATCCTTCGTGGTTGATTGCTTCGATGTGTATCGTGATTTTGACTTTGGTACCTGATATTAAATTAAGGTGTTTCAGAATCTCCTTTTCCATATCGTCTGTGGAGCGGAAGAAGCGTGTCGCATCCGTTTCTACATGACCAATGAACCTTGTCCGTTTGGCTGTCTTGGGGTCAACCTCATTAGCTGTTGTTTCACCTGTACCACCAGCAGCACTTGGGTATGGCGTGGCTGGATTTGCAGCATTGGAAGCTTTTTCAGCTTCAGCTTCTGCCCGTTCTTTTGACAGTTGGACTTCTGCAACATCAGGCTTTACTAGTAAGCCATAGCCATCAAGAGAAACCGACACTTGTGTTCCTGCCCGTAGGCCACGGTATCTTGCATTTTCTTCGTCAAAGGATTCGGCATATGCGAAGGAATCTTTCTGCCATGATATCAAACTTAAACCTGATTCAATGGCTTGTTGCAGCAAGTGGGCTGATGATAGTTTTGGCAAATAGAGATACTTGGCAAAGTCTTCCCTAAGCTGACGAACTGATACAGTGTCACCGCGCCAAAGTGGTATTCTGTCTAAGTTGATGCGTAGTTCGGATGAAGCAAAATCATTGTACAATTGACTTTGAGAGGTAAGCTTCTTTAGAACACGGCTTAGATATGCTTCCTGGTTTGAACCATTCATTTTCGATTCATCCCATTGGACGTCAGAACTTCCTAATTCCTGATAGGGAGTAATAATCCAGACAAAAGTTTCCGGCAAGCGAAGCTTGATGGTATCTAAACACGATTTGCGTTTGCCTTCTGCCTGATTGGATTGATAAGCATCCAAGTTCAATGCGACCTTATCATCCACAATGGATTTCCATGCTAAGAATGCTTTTACCGCTTGTTTCAATTCTTCCAAGCGGGTTTTATCCGGTGTGAGGAAAATGAGTGTGTTGCGATAAAGTCTTTGCGAAGCACCTTTGGTGCTGAGTATTTCTTTTGCCTTTTGAAATGCTGGGCTGTTTTCGTCTCTTGGTACATGCGGATGCTTGATACCCAACACCACCAATTTCATCTCCAAATCATCCGGCACATCATTGGAGCTTTGCGGCATGAAATGAATGCGTCTTATGTGACTACCTGAAGGTTGGAGTTGTTGAGTAAGCATCGTGAGAATTTCTTCTTCAACCTTATCTTCCTGAATGTGGGCCGCACGTTCTTCGGCAGTACGGTTTACGTTGTTCTGTGTACTGTACCAGTAGTTTTTGCTCTGGTGATAAACGAAGGTGGCTTTATCAGTCAAATGCCGCAAGGCATCTGTGAAAGTAGGTATTGTTTCTCCAGGAAGGATAGCGCCTAATTTGATGCGTTGTTCATCAATGCCACGATTGGCAGCATTGAAAGTAGGGGCAGAACCAAAGAACAAGGTACGAGCTACTCTGCGAGTGCCTGAGTATCGGCCAATATTCGGATAGTCGTTATCAATTTGCTTTGGCAATGAATTGTTGCCATCAACGTCTTTTTGAATTACCGCTCTCCAAGGATCTTCCAAATAGCGCATTAACTCACCTTGGATTTCTGAATCATCCATAGGTACGTTGGCAGGCAGAATCAACGGCCCTTGGTCGTTATTCTCCCATAGGAAATGGATAATCTTGGCCATGAGGCGAAGAATACCACGGGTCTTTTGGAACTGTGGAATACTTGCCAATCTTTCGGCTAAGGCATCAAATAGTTCCGGGTGGATGGGATAAAAATCCCGTATCCGTTTTTCGTAGCTGCTGTCCTGTGTTTCGTTTGGAAAGTCTGTTTTGTTGTTTCTGTAAAACTCTCCGAATGCTCTTGCAGATGCATCTCTTTCGGCAAACTGTTCTTTGGTTGCAATAGGTGAGAATAGTCTTCGGGTAACAATCTCAAAGGATTCTTCGGTAGTAGCTGCTGACCAAGGGGATTCAATACGCCCAATGATGTTACCTAATTCGGCTGCCGACTGGCGGCCTTTTTCTCCACCCATTTCAATATCTGAGGCAGGTAAACTGACTACCACCAAGGCATTGTTTACCGTCTTTGCTGCTTCGCATAGTGCCTGAGCAAATGACATCTGTGTGCCATAGGTTCCACCGCTGTCGTTGCCATCTTCTTTCAACTGGCGAGTGTAGGCTACCCACTCGTCAATGAGCACCACGCATGGCGCAAACTTTTTGAGTAAGGGCACCAATTGGTCTCCCGGGTTTGCCGCTTTTTCGTCTGCTTCCTGAAGCATGGCGTAGCCAGCTTTACCGCCTAACTGCCAGGCAAGTTCACCCCAAAGGGTGTGAACTTTTGTGCCATCTGGTTTGGTGTGGGTTACACCCGGAGCAATTCTATTTCCAACCAATACTGCTTTGTTCACCTTTGATGGTGGCTGCAAATCGCCTACTTCGCTAAAGAAGCTTTCCAAGTCTCTTACTGAACTAAAGTTTGCACCGGAACACAAATGGTAGATAGCCAACAAGGAGTGTGTTTTACCACCACCGAAATTGGTTTGCAGGTTAATTACAGGGTCGCCACCATCACCATTTAATCGCTTTAAGGTATTGGTTAAAAGCTTTCTGATACCTTGGGTGAGGTAGGTTCTGTTGAAGAAGTCAACAGGCTTGCCATATTCTCCTGCACTTTCTCCATCCTGATACACACGCCACAGGTCGGCAGCAAATTCTGCTTGCTGAAATTTGCCTGATGCCACATCCGGGTGGGGGGTGATTACCTGCCGCCAGGGTTTCAGCCCAACGGCTGCTGTACCCACCAATGATTTGGCTTCAATGGCTCTTGTTTTCTTTCGGGTATTTTCTTCGTAGCGAACCCGAAGCAACTCAGTCTTTTGGTTGTCTGCTTCTTCTGCTTCGGGTGCTGCAATGGCACTGAGTATTCGTTCTACATTGTCTAATGCACGGAAGGCATCATCTGTATCAAATACGTTGTTTTTGTTTTGGTGGGCTGCTCGCTTACGGATTTCCATCAGTTCACTTACCCAAGACCTTTCGGAGTGACCAAGCACTTTTCCGAATACCTTGTTCCATTGCTTAAACATGATGGCAAGTAATGCAGCTACATCCCATTCTTCGGGGTTGAGGTTGCGGGAATGATGCCCATCTGGGAAACATTCCTGTGCTTCCATTTCCCAATAGTTTTTGTACTCGGCTTTCATTTCCTTTTCTACATAAGGAAGTAAGCCTTTGCGCAGCAGGTCAAGCCCTTTGTTTACTCTATCTAAATTGCTCAGTGCCATAATTAAAATTCAAGTTTTCCTTGTGTGCCAATTGGGTCTTTAATGTTGTATGATTCTGACACAATCTGATTCCATGAAAGAACCAAACTGTTGTATGCTTGGGCATCTTGTGCCCAGCCTTTTTTCTCGCTGATGGTAAACAGACGATAGGCAAGTTCCCTTGCCACATCCGCTTTTGAGCCTAAACTCCTGTAGAGTCTCGCTGCGCCTAATTCACCTTTTTCTTGCAGATGCTTAATGAGGTGCTGGGCAATTTCCCAAACTACTGTTTTCCTGTCTGTGGTTGGGTCCCAATCAGTAGGCAGTTCTTCTCTTGCAAATAGCTTTACAAAGCCGCCACCTGCTGAAATAATACCAGAATCTACAAGTGCATTTAAGGCAGTGCCTTTAGCTCTGCATAAAGAC
>JBKDGH010000101.1:0-8077 GCA_046336655.1 Flavobacteriales bacterium
GGCATATTGTGATCGGCAATGACAATCTGAATCCCTTCAGGTTCAATCAGATTGTAGGCCTCCACAGGATTAGACGTTGTGATTATTTCAAACTGATCCCGAAAATTCGCCTTAAACGAATCGAGATTGCCTTGGTCGTCATCCAGATACAGCACCTTGGGCTTGCTGTCTGATTCGATCGGTGCGACGTGATTCTTAGGGTGATTTAGTGTCATGTAACAAGTCTCTTTTGCCGTGTAATACGAGATGCTCACCCCAAGGGTTTCAAAAAATGACGGAATTTTCATAGGGAACTCTCCTTATTCTCTAGGTCCTGCGGTCTTTGCGTGAAGCAGGCTTCGTTTCCTTGCCCATGGACTGCATGATTTCCTTCAGGAATTCCTCTGTCTGGTGCTGCTTCTCGAGCAAGTGGGCAATCATTTCCTCCTGCTGAGCCAGCAGCGCGGTGACCTGCATCTGACTGTGGTAATTGGCGGCACGGCCTGACGGGCGAGGCTGATATTGCCCTTCCGGTTCCCGCAGCAACAGGGCTGATAAACTCACGCTGTACATGGTACTCAGTTTTCGCAGATCTTCAATCCGCGCGTGACGGTGACCATTTTCCATTCTACTGTACTCGGGCTGAGACATACCGAGCGCATTGGCCACATAGTCCTGCTTATAGTCATGCAGGATCCGCAATTCTCTGATTTTAGGATACAACATAGCAAAAGAGTTTAGGTAAGGTAACTGTGAAGGATAATGCGCTAATCCGAACTCATTCGGCGAAAGCGGACACCAAATGTGAACGGACTTCTCAGGACAACTTTCAGTATTCGAATTTTTCGAAAATTATTTCCAGAGCCCGCGTTCGCGGATATAATCCAGCGTTGTGCGCTCCATGAGCCGGTGTCCGACTGCTACCTTATGAATGATATCGGGTTGACGAAGCCGCTTTACCAATCGATTGGCCAGGCGGACAGGAATAATCGAATCATACGTTCCGAAAATCATATTGCACTGTGTTCCGGATGTATTCAGCTTCTGAGCGAGCACTGCGCAATCAGGAAACAGCCTGCGATAGATAAGCCACACTGAATACACCAGTTCACGTTTTTCACGGGTGTCAAGATGCACATGCACAAACCGGTGAAGCTTATCTGAAAGCAACCCCAGTCTGTTTAGCAGTTTCGACAAGGTGAAAAGGATCCAGGGGTCGGGAATGACCGAGCGGTAAATGGCTCTTCCCAGAAAAGTGCCACTCGCAAACTGATACAGTTTATTCTTCTTCAATCCGTCAGGAGCAAGAAGCAGCATCCGGTCCACCCTGTCAGCGAAACCCAGATATGTCATCATTGCTATTCTCCCCCCCATGCTATAGCCTAGAAGATTAAACCGGCCAAAGCCCTGGGACTCCAGCAACAGCTCCACGACTTCGCACCATTCCTCCGGCTGAAGCGGACGCCAGTCAATGCGCTCCGGAGGAAATGCGCTCTGACCATGTCCGAACAGATTGATACATACCAGACGATCGTCCTCGCTGAGCAGCGGACGAAACACCTCGAAATCCTCAGCCTTTCGTCCAAATCCATGAAAGCACAGCCATCCCCGTGCACCAGAACCCAGCACCCGGTAGTGCACTATCATGCCCTTGTGCTCGAGGTATTCATCCATCGGACGCAAGTTAGCATTGGACCGGAAGCCCGCCGTGTATCCAATGTTGAAATCTGGCTTTGTCCGCGCTCCCCCACGTGACTATTTTCGCGACCGCTAACCGGCACGTGGATTTCCACCATACGGCGCGTCTCCGACCCCATGTGGCCGGATAAAAAAAAAATGCCCAAAGACTCAAGTATTCGCTCGGTTCTGATCATCGGTTCAGGACCAATTGTCATCGGTCAAGCCTGCGAATTTGACTACTCCGGTTCTCAGGCGGCGCGCTCACTCCGCGAAGAAGGAATTGAGGTTACGCTGATCAACAGCAACCCCGCAACCATAATGACGGATAAGGTGGTGGCGGACAATGTCTACCTCCTCCCCCTTGAGCCGGCAAGCATTGAGACCATTCTCAAAGCACATAAGATTGACGCAGTGCTTCCTACCATGGGCGGACAAACAGCGCTCAATCTGGCCATTCAGTGTGAAGAAATGGCATTGTGGGAAGAATACGGTGTGCGCATGATCGGTGTGGATACCAAGGCCATTGAAATTACGGAAAACAGAGAGGCGTTCCGGGAGCTCATGGAAAAAATCGGCGTTCCGATGGCTCCGCAACTCACCGCTAAATCTTTTCTCGAAGGAAAAGAAATAGCCCAGGAGTTCGGCTTTCCGCTTTGCATCCGCCCTTCCTATACACTCGGAGGTTCAGGCGCATCACTCGTGTACAATCAAGGTGACTTCGACCGTCTGCTCACGCGCGGACTTCATCTCTCCCCGATTCACGAAGTGATGATCGATAAGGCACTGCTGGGATGGAAAGAATTTGAACTGGAGTTGCTGCGCGACAGCAACGATAACGTCGTGATCATCTGCAGCATCGAAAATTTCGATCCGCTCGGTATTCACACCGGCGACAGCATTACTGTAGCTCCGGCCATGACACTGAGTGATACCACGTTCCAGAAGATGCGCGATATGGCGATTCGCATGATGCGCGCAATCGGCAACTTCGCAGGAGGATGCAACGTGCAGTTTGCTGTTAGCCCCGATGACAAAGAAGACATCATCGCAATTGAAATCAATCCGAGGGTTTCGCGGTCGTCTGCACTGAGCTCCAAAGCCACAGGATATCCCATCGCTAAAATCGCATCCAAACTCGCTATTGGATACCATCTGGATGAACTGCAGAATCAAATCACGAAATCCACTTCCGCGTTTTTTGAGCCCACACTGGATTACGTGATCGTGAAAATACCGCGCTGGAACTTCGATAAATTCCCCGGCAGCAACCGCACAGTGGGACTTCAGATGAAGAGCGTGGGCGAGGCGATGGGCATAGGACGCAGCTTTCAGGAAGCGCTCCAGAAGGCCTGTCAGTCGCTTGAAATCAACCGCAACGGACTGGGTGCGGATGGCAAAGAACTTCGCGACCAGGATCAGATCCTGCATTCACTCGAGCATCCAAGCTGGAACCGGTTGTTCCACATTTACGATGCGATCAAACTCGGAATTCCTTTCAAAACCATCCAGGAAAAAACGCGCATTGACCTGTGGTTCCTCAAGCAAATTGAAGATCTCATTCAACTGGAGCGCCGGATTGAAAAGCACTCCCTGGATTCCATTCCGCGCGATTTGCTGTTTGAAGCAAAACAGAAAGGGTATGCAGACAGGCAGATTGCTCACCTGCTTCGATGCCTTGAAAGCGAAGTATACAAAAAGAGAAGTGAACTCGGCGTGAACCGTGTGTTCAAACTCGTAGATACCTGCGCGGCAGAGTTCGCAGCAGTGACTCCCTACTATTACTCCACGTTTGAGGATGACAACGAAAGTGTGGTTTCAAACCGCAAAAAAGTAGTGGTGCTGGGAAGCGGGCCAAACCGAATCGGGCAGGGAATTGAATTTGACTATTCGTGCGTGCACGGTGTACTCGCTGCCAAAGAAGCGGGCTACGAAACCATCATGATCAACTGCAACCCCGAAACAGTATCTACTGATTTCGATACCGCAGACAAACTCTACTTCGAGCCTGTGTTCTGGGAACACATCTTTGACATCATCCGTCACGAAAACCCGGTTGGCGTGATCGTCCAACTCGGGGGACAAACAGCTCTTAAACTCGCCGCAAAACTGCACCGCTACGGTATTCCGATTATCGGCACCAGCTTCGATGCCCTTGATTTGGCCGAGGACCGCGGACGTTTTTCAAATCTCCTCAAAGAAAAAAATATTCCCTACCCCAAGTTCGGTGTGGTGGAAAGCGCAGAGCAGGCCATTCAACTTTCGCGCAACCTGGGATTCCCGCTCCTCGTAAGGCCGAGCTATGTGCTCGGCGGACAGAAAATGAAAATCGTCATCAATGAGCAGGAGTTGGAACAGCACGTGGTCAACATCCTTCGCGATATGCCGGAAAACCAGATTCTCCTCGATCACTTCCTCGAAGGGGCCATTGAAGCAGAGGCTGATGCGATCTGCGATGGTGAAAACGTGTACATTATCGGCATCATGCAACACATCGAGCCCGCAGGAATTCACAGCGGGGATTCTTATGCCGTGTTGCCTCCATACAACCTCGGTGACTTTGTCATGACTCAAATCGAAGAGCACACACGTGCTATCGCTGTGGCACTTCGCACTGTCGGACTAATCAATATTCAGTTCGCAATTAAGGATGACATTGTATATGTGATTGAAGCCAATCCCCGGGCATCTCGCACAGTGCCATTCATCGCAAAGGCATACGACGAACCTTACGTGAATTATGCCACCAAAGTGATGCTCGGTGAGAAGAAAGTGACCGACTTTACATTCTCTCCGAAACGCTCCGGGTACGCCATCAAAATCCCCGTATTCAGCTATGAGAAATTCCCTGAGGTAAACAAGGAGCTCGGACCTGAAATGAAATCCACCGGAGAGGCCATTCGGTTTATCAAAGACTTGAAGGATCCTTTCTTCCGGCAGATTTTCACCGAGCGAAATCTCTATCTGAGTAAATAAGACAAAGAAGTTGTCTTCGTTGAGGACGTGTCTGTGTGTATCGTCTTTGTTAACGCGTCCGGGGCATCACCGGCCGCAGCCTGAACCGCATGGTTTCGCCGGATAAGGGTCAGCTAAGTCAGCAATGAAACAGGCAGCCCGTTAAGTGATCCCCGGCAGCACTCACATTCTTTCAATCAGAACTGTGCGATTACCTGAGCTGGTCCGAATTTCCAGCAGGTAAGACCCCGCAGCGAAACCGGCCATATTCAGCCTGTTTACCGAACCTGACACAAGTGCATTCCTGCCGCCTGTCATCACTTCCCTGCCTGAGAGGTCGAAAATGCGGAAGCCTTCGACCCGAAGTCCTGAAGGCACAGAAATCACAATATCCTCCCGGAATGGATTGGGGTAAATGAGAATGTCGACCGGAACCTCGTTGCTCACACCTGACACCACAATCTCCTGAATCACCTGACATCCATTGGCATCTGTGACCGTCAGCTGATAACCACCGGCAAGATCTGCATCTGCAAGTCCCGTCAGTTGCTGATCTTCGGACACCACTTCACCCGTACCCAGATTGATCCACTCGAAAGTGTAAGGCAATGTGCCGCCTGCCAGCGTATAATCAGAAGAGCCCCCTGCATTTTCATTAATTGGTAATGCCGTCAATCCTTCAACGATCAGTTCTGAAGGTTGTGACACTTCAAACTCGATCACTGATTCCGTCATACAAAAACCGGGACGCATTAAGGTGACAGTATACACTCCCGCTGGTAAGTCATACAAGTCTTCCGTTTCAAACCCATTTGACCAAATACATTGCGTGCCTTCGCCATCTGTTTCAAGGTCAATCGCACCATCAGCCAGTCCAAAACAGCTGACAGGGGTGACCTCCGACGCAACAACCTGAGGCGAGCTCATCGCCAGCACTTCTACAGCGAGTTCACCAGAGGAACACAACGTGCCAAGCGTCACATCACACACTTCAAAAGTGGTCAGTGCTTGTCCGGTGTAACCCTCAAAAGGGATGAACGTAACCACATGGGTATCCTGATTCAGATTCCATATACCCGCTGCTGATTCGCTCACAGTAATCGTAAGGGCACTGTTCGGATCTTCCGCATCAAAGACCAATTGGTCGAGATCCATGGTCCACTCGCCATTCTCACAAATTGCACCTGTTCCGCTGCTCACCACCGGAGCACTGTTTACCGCTCCAACGACAAGTTCAATCACGCCGGTATCACACGCCCCGCACGGATCGCATGCGGTGTAAACCACGATATCCATTCCCACAAACCCATCATTTGGGAGATAGGTAAAGGTGCCATCTGTGTCTAACACGAATGATCCATTCGATGCGGCCTGAGCCAGGGTGAAAACCAATGGCTCCGGATCAATCTCGATGTCATTTTCACCTACCGAACCTGTGAGCAACTCATTCATGGAAAGGTAAAACTGGTCATCTCCTGCAATCGGAGGATCATTCACAAAAATGACATTGATGGTAAGCACTGCCTCAGCACATGCATTGTTATCGTCACAGACCCGGTACGTAAGCTCATCAGTCCCGAAGAAATTCGGATCAGGTGTATAGGTATACCCTCCGTCGGCATTCATGGTGATCACACCGTTCGACGGACCATCCAGCACTGAGAAGAACAATGTTTCATCGTCCACATCACTGGCGTTGGGCGCAACAGTGCTTGAAACCGGATCATCCTCAGTGGTGCTGATCTGATCTTCCAAAGCCACCGGGTAATCATTCTCAGAGGCCACCACCAGAGTCAGCTCAGCAGAGGCGCATGCACCAATCGGATCGCACGCCTGATAGCCGATCACAACTACTCCAAACCAATTGGCACTCGGAACGAATGTGAAAGTTCCGTTGTCATTGCCCGTGAACACGCCGTTCACCGATGCATTGGTGAACGTATACACCAGAGGCTGATCGTCCGGATCACTGTCATTGGAAGATACAGCACCCGCAAGCGTTGTGTCCTCAGACCCATTTACTGTTTCACTGAGGATGACCGGATTAGTGTTGGTAGAAATGACATTGATTACAAGCGTGGCATTCGTGCAGGCACCTTGGGGATCACATACCGAATAGACCGCATTCACCTGCCCTGAAAAATTTGTCGCAGGCTCAAACATGTACGAGCCATTGGCCTGTAAGGTGAACACCCCGGAGGATGGCGGAGTAACCAATGCATACGTGAGAACACCAGCTTCCGGATCGGAATCATTGCCCGACACATTTCCCGTAAGTGTGGTATTCATGATGGCTGCGTTCGTTTCACCTACTGCTACCGGCGGATCATTCACCGCCGAAAGCTGTATGGTGAGTACGGCCTGACTGCACGCACCATGCATATCACACACCTGATACGTTGCCTGCACTGTGCCGAAGAAATTCAGCGCAGGAGTATAGGTGAAACTTCCGCTAATAGTCAGACTCAGCGTTCCTGAAGAAGGCGGCGTGATCAAGGTGTAAGTGCGCTGATCGTCTTCCGGATCGGAGTCGTTGGTGGCCACAGAGCCCGACAATACAATGTCCTCCGTGCCACTGAAAAGATCATTCTGAGCTATCGGCGCATCATTCACGGGTAGCACCAGCACACTCACCAGTCCCGCATCGCATGCATTACACGAATCACATGTGAGGTACAGGAAAGTAACAAATCCATTGAAATTGAGCGGAGGCGCGTAGGTAAAATTGCCATTGGTCTGCATGCTCACTGTGCCCTGAGTAGGCGCGATCAGTGTGCTGTAGAACAAGGGTTCTATATCTATATCACTATCATTCGTCGAGACTGTTCCGTTCAACACCTGATCTTCATTGATTGTAAACGAGTCATCTTCGGCTACAGGCAAATCATTGATCCAATTGACCATGATTTGAGCGGTGGCCGTGCCGCACAATCCACCGGCATCGCAAGCCTGATATTGAAATGAGTCGGGACCATTGTAATTCAATGCGGGTGAATAAGTGAAGGTCCCGTTGGTATTCAGCGTGAGCGCGCCATTCTGGGTGGAAGCAATCAACGTGTAGGTAAGTGCCGATGTCTCTGCATCTGAATCATTCAGCGCGACGTTATTATTCAGCACATTGTCCTCATTCACTGAGTAACTCTCACCTTGCACCACCGGCGCATCATTGACTGCTGTGACAGTGATAGTTACCACACCATTGTCACATAGTCCAAGTGCGTCACAGGAACTATAGGTAAAACTCACGTTGCCGTTGAAGTGAAGAACCGGTGTGTAGGTGAATGATCCATTTGCATTCACCACGAGCGTGCCGGATGAAGGATTCGTGAGCGCTGTAAATGTGAGCAGACTGTTCTCTGCATCTGTAGCAAGCGGATCGAGTGATTCTACAAGCGGAGTGTCTTCTGCTGTAGTAAATGCCCCATCCTGAGCAACCGGCACATCATTCACCGCACCTATTCCGATG
>JBKDGH010000102.1:0-6908 GCA_046336655.1 Flavobacteriales bacterium
CCTTCGAATACTCGCACTTGCTCGTTTCGGGTGCTCACCGTGGGGGTGACCACGCTTCCGCGCCCGAAACTTGCGCGAGTGCTTGTCTTCTTTGGCGTTTTGAATCTCATGCACGAAACCGACTGCATAATCTGGGTTAAAGCCAAATCGTATACTTCTGACTCTGATCTTTTCTTTGTAAATTGCAATGTGAAAAAGCGAGTAGATCCCGGTCTGGATTTCGAAGTGGATAAACTCACGAACTCCATTGAGAATGTGGTTACGGGGGATAGTTTTGCCACAGAAGTTTCTGTTCTTACGAAGTCCGACGTTCAACAGCTTACGATAAAGGGAAACTGGCAATTTGATTGGCCCTTAGAATGTCATCAACCGGAAAGGGATGTGTTCAAGTTGACAATTGCCAACAACTCCAATGTTATTCAAGGATTGATCAGCCTCCAAGTAAAGTCCGATCACGTCTATGTGCATTTGATTGAGAGCGCCTGGTTCAATAAGGGGAAAGATAAAATGTATTCAGGTGTTCCGGGAAATCTGATTGCATTTGCCTGTAAACTCTCTTTTCAGAGGGGTTATGATGGTAACGTGGCCTTTCAATCCAAATCTCAGCTTGTTCAGCATTACATCGATACACTCGGAGCCGACCACGTCGGTGGCAGTATCATGATCATTGAACGAATAGCCTCACTCAGATTGATCAATAAGTACTTTCCATGACTAAGAAAAAAATCATTGAACTTGATGTTGATTCGATCGGGAATCAAGAGAAGCCGCCGTCCAATGCGGATTTTGAAGCGATCAGTGCCTTCATTCGAAAACAAAAGGAAAGCAAAGGCAAGAAGCGTCGGAAGAAAGCCAGCGTCAACTAAGAAACCTGCCTGAATCAACCTGTAGTCCTCCCGGTAGCAGCAACGGGGTAAACTCACGCATTCATTGAATGCTGTTACCTCACCACCACAATGAATCCGACCTCTTCGACTTTTTCAGGATTGCACTCGCCGCGGTAGGAAACCAGGTATGGATATACACCGTTTGGTACTTCTTCATCATTTTCAAGGAATGTACCATCCCATGGCTTGTCAAAGAAACTGCTCCTGAAAATGATCTCACCTCCCCGGTTGCTCCATATGGTTAACTCAAAGTCTTCAATCCCGGTACCTTCTGGCTTGAACACATCGTTTATACCGTCATTATTGGGTGTAAAAGCACTGGGGAGATATATCAGGGCATCCGACTGGGTATAGGCAGTTATTTCACCGTGCTGCAAACAACCGTCAGCATCAAGAAACTGAAAACAGTATTCACCGCCAATTTCGACGACAATGCGCTGTCCGAGCTCTCCAGTGCACCACGAATACCAACTCGATCCGGTGTAAGGCACTTCAAGATACTGGCTGCTCCCCTGGCAAAAGTCAACAGTGTCCAAGAGCAGAATTTCCTGCCCGAAAACCACCTCAACCAATTGCGAATACGCGCAATTATTGAATATAGCGGTCACTGAATACACTCCTGAATCGCTGGCAAGAATGGCAGAGGTGGTTTCACCTGTAGACCATAGATAGGAGGTATTTGGGCCGGGATCAAGGGCTGCCAATTCCACCGCTTCTTCATTATGACAGATCACTGCAACCAACGGAAGACTTAAATTCATTTGGTCAATCAATGTAATGGAGGCAGTTGCCACATCCAAATTACCACACACCTGATCCTGTGCTGTCAGAGTAACCACATATTCCCCCGGAGCGTTATAAGTGTGATTGACATCCGTTTCTGTACTGGTGTTTCCGTCGCCAAAATCCCACAGATAGGTCAAGTCATCACCTACACTCAGGTTGCTACCCTGCAAAGTCAGTGATTCACACTCATCTATCTGCATAGCCTCAAAACTCGCTTCAATAATTGGTGGGTCAATAACCAGAACTTCGAAAGTGGACTCGTCAGTTCCCGAGCAATTGCCTATTCCCTCAGCTGAAAGTGTCAATATGTATTCACCTGGTTCTGTGTATGTATGGCTCACCTCATTGCCGGATTGTGGTTCACTTCCATCTCCAAAATTCCACGTGTATTGTGCACCAGGGATGTCTGCAGTAAACAAAGCCAGAAAAGGCACGCACCCCTCCAGATTTCCTGAGGATAACACAGCACTGACTCCGTTCAAAACCGTTATTGTTTGTGATATTGATTCCTCTGTACCACAAAAGCTTTCTGCTGCAGTGAGGGTAACCACGTAGTCACCTGAAGCCTGATAAATATGTACTGCATTTTCGCCCTCAATGACTGTCCCATCACCCAGATCCCAGCTATAGCTCAAAGCCTCATTTCCAGTAAGATTGGCGGTCAATATGGCGGAGCAATCCATCTCATAATCGAAGGCAGGAAGCAGATTGATTGGAGGGACTACGCTTATTGAAAAGTAAGAGGTGTCCGAAACATTGCAGCTGAGGGAATCCGATACGACCAACCTTACGGTGTACGAACCAGGATCAGCGTAGGTATGCTCCGGTTCAAAATCAGAGCTGGTGGTGCCATCCCCAAAATCCCAGATAAACTGCGTACCCACACTTACATTCTGGAACTGAACATCGTACGGTGCGCACCCGCCAGAACCTGAAGCAATCAGCGCAGAAGTAACTGTGTTTGCATTCATTCTGATTTTAAACACACCTATATCCCAGTCGCCGACTTGCTCTGTAGACCATGCGTCCGGAGTGGCGGCAAATCCGGCATCAATGCACACAGCCTGATAGATAATGCCACTTTTATCAAAGCTGCTCCGGCATCCATGCACATGATCGCCGGTATACATCGTCGCATACTCCAACTGTGCCAAATTCTGCGAGTAAACGGCAAGATAAATTCCGCCCTCTGAATGCAACGCATCAGAGGTTATTGGAAATCCCTCATTAAACGTATGAGCCGCAATGTAAACCATATTGCAATAATCCACCATGAACGAAACCGGCACGAAGTCTATACCGCCATATCCAACTCCGCCAGCACCTACCACAGTGCTGAGCATTACTGAGCTAAGATCACCGCTGAACTTAGTAATGAACTGCTTACTGCCCGGATCGGAATACACAGAGCCAACTACAGGGAAGTAACCACCTTGTCCAAACACAAACACATTTTCCTCGTTGTCGAGGTCAATAAGGAAGCATTGATCCCTTTCAACCGTGCCATAAAAAGTGCCGTGTTCTAGGATAGTTCCGGATCCGTTCATCCGAATTATAAAACCATCCATTTCCTCTCCCCATCCACTATTCCCCCCCAGATAATCTGTCTGGAATGCCCCTGAAGTGGTTGGAAAGTCAGGAGCGCCTGCAATTCCGACGATGTAAACCTGGCCCGCAGAATTCATGCGAAGACTGAAACCCGCATCTTCACCCGAACTGCCTATGAACGTAGCGTTCAGTAGCTCGGTAAGTGCTGCGTTCAAGCTGAAATAAACAGCATCTTGTGAACCAGCAATGGAGCCCTGATAGGCCCCGGAAGTAATCGGGAAATCCGGACTGGAAGAACAGGAGGCTACGCTGATGTTTCCATCAGTCCCGAAGATAATCTCACTGCGATTTTCATCAAAAAAGTTAAATGCTGCGACACTCATGCCATCATGCTCAGAGCCTCCAACATACGTAGAACCAATAAGCTGCGCACCATCCGCAGAAAGCCGAAACATAATTATATCAAACAATCCGTTATGTGAGGTGTCAAATGCACCAGAAGTGGTAGGGAAATTCACTGACCTACTGACTCCGTATACAAATAAGTCTGCCTGATCGTTGGTCAACATACTATTCGGGTACTCCATAAGTGACCCACCTACTAAAGTCGCCCAAAGCAGGGTCGTTCCTTCGGGATCGAGTTTGCTCAATCCAATATCGGATAACCCGCTATATACTTCACTAAAAGCCCCTGGAGTTGCAGGGTAACCAGCACTTAAGACCATGCCCCCGGTATACACATTGCCTCCGCTATCATAAGTGGCGACATGCCCATAAATAGCTGAAACAACAGCACCGCTGAGCGTAGATGCAATCAACTCGGGATCGATGATAAGTTCGTGCGCGGAATCATATCCATTAGGAAAACCAAACGTTACCCTGTTTCCATCCAGCACATACCGGCAGTCCACTTCGATAATAACACCGTTGATGATCTGAAACGAGTACGGTTTGTTTTCAATGAACTCCCCTACGCTGGTCTGCATTATTAGTTGACCATCCCGCACCTCTATGGATTCAAGCCCTTCCAGCTCGAGTTGAATGGCTGCGGGAGAAACGCCGGGAGCTACATGAAAATCGTACTTAAAATGCCCTGAGCCCTGATGCACAAGCATGTCGATGCCCGGATAGAGCTCCTGGTATTCCACCGAAGCGAAAGCCCCCACTTGAGAAGCCCAGTGCTGCGGGTCGTTGCCGATAAAATAATTGTAAAAGTGTGTTTGCTGCTGCATACCGGTAACCGACTGCGCAGATGAACCGATGAAATTCAGGAACCAGGCATGCCCGCGGATAGTGGGCTCTTCGGCAGACAGCTTTGGCAGCATACTATATGCATGCGCCTCATCCAAGTCAGCTGGTGAAAAAAAGGAAAATGCAAGACGGTTATTCTCTAAGAATACCGTTCCGGTGCCCAGTCCCGCCCTGAACCGTACCGCCGGGTCCCACTGCCCCTTGTTCTCCTGGTATTCTACTTCCGGACGCTTGTGTGCTCTGACTGTCAAGCTGACTATACTCAGAAAAACACACAGAAGGACTGTTTGAGATGATTTCATGAAGTGACCGGATGGTTAATACTGAGCGGTCACAACTAGCCAATTAGATCACTCTAATAATTGGATATTCGCAACTCATTTTGTAAATATATAAAAGCGTTTGGAATAGCGGGAATTGAGAAAAGAAAATGAAGTAACGCTGAACGCGATTAGCTTCAGAAAAGAACTCAGCGTACTTTCCGGAGTGAACTTCTAATGATGGGAGACAGTGTAAGCTCTCACCCCTACCTCACCACCACAATGAATCCGACCTCTTCGACTTTTTCAGGATTGCATTCACCGCGGTAAGTGATGTGGTAGGTGTACACGCCATCCTGCACATAGTGGTCATTGCCCTTGAATGAACCATCCCACGGCTGCTCGAACTCGGTGCTGGTGAAGATCTGATCGCCCCAGCGGTTCCACACCGTCATTTCATACTCCTTCACTCCTGTGCCTTCAGGCTTGAACACGTCATTGATGCCGTCGTTGTTGGGAGTGAATGCATTGGGGATGTACACATTGGCATTGTACTCTTCCACAATGGCAGTAATGGTTCCCTCCTGCACGCAGCCATTTTCATCGAGGAAAAGGAAGCAGTATTCTCCGCCGGTCTCTACCACGATGCCCTGTTCAGGCTCTCCGGTGCACCACGAATACCAGCCGGCACCGTAGTAAGGAATCTCCAGATACTGGTTCTTGCCTTCGCAGAATTTTACGGTTTCGAACGTCGGGATTTCCGGTCCAACTTCTACCTCCAGCTCATGGGTGTATTCGCAGTTGTTTAAGAATGCGGTCACGGAGTACGCACCAGGCAGACTCACGGAAATGGATGAAGTGGTATCTCCGGTGGACCAGAGGTAAGTGGTGTTCGGACCCGGATCCACAGCTTCGAGCACAGCAGCTTCTTCATAGTAACAGATGAAGGCGTTGGGCGGCAGACTGAGATCAATCTGATCGAGCAGCGTGACGGTAGTCGTGGCAACATCCACATTGCCGCACACTTGATCCTCTACGGTGAGGGTCACCACATAATCACCGGGCTGAGTGTACACATGATACACATCCGTCTCTGCGCTGGTGGTGCCATCTCCAAAGTTCCAGAGGTAAGTTACATCTTCGCCTACACTGAGGTTGGTGCCCTGCATCGTCAGCAGCACGCACTCGTCAGTCTGGGTGGCTTCGAAAATTGCATCCACCACTGGAGGCTCAATCACAATCACCACTGATGTCGCTTCGTCAGAGCCTATGCATTCACCAAGCCCCTCGGCGAGCAGTGTAAGCGTATATTCACCCGGCTCCGTATAGATGTGATTCGCTGTGTTACCTACCTGCGGGGTGCTTCCGTCACCAAAATCCCACGTGTATTGGGCGCCCGGGGTGTTGTTGGTGAACGAGGCCGTAAATGGCGCACAGCCCTCCATTTCCCCGGGTGGTATAACGGCGATCACTTCGTTGAACACGGTGACTGTTTGCTGCGCTGATTCGTCTGAATCACAGCCATTGTCGACGGCGGTGAGCGTGACGGTATAATCACCGGGAGCTTCGTAGATGTGCTCCACATTGTCCGCCTCGATCACGGTGCCATCGCCCATGTCCCAGATATAATCCAGGAAGTCATAACCGGTGAGATTCTCTGTGGTCACGGTCATCGTCGAGCAATCCATCAGGTAATCGAAGCTCGGGAAATAATCCACCGGTGTGCTGATGCTGATGTCGAAAAAGGAGGTATCAGCTACGTTGCAACTCAGGGAGTCAGAGGCAATCATGGTCACCGTATAAACCCCCGGCTCGGTGTAGGTATGCTCGGGTTCAAATTCAGTACTGGTGGTGCCATCTCCAAAGTCCCAATCGAACTGATCGCCCACACTGAAGTTCTGAAACTGCACCACGTAAGGAGCACAACCGCTCAGGTCGGAAGCAGTGATGGCCGAATTCACCCCGCTCACATCGAAGTCGATTTTAAAAACACCAATGTCCCAGCCGCCGGTTTGACCTGTCGCCCATGCATCGGGTGTGGTGGCAAAGCCACCGCCACTGCACACGGCCTGGTACACGGTTCCGTTTTTATCAAATCGACTGGTACCGCCATCCACGTGGTTGCCGGTGTAGAAAGTACCGTACTCCAGCTCCGCGAGGTCCTCGGTATATACTG
>JBKDGH010000103.1:0-35837 GCA_046336655.1 Flavobacteriales bacterium
CTACCAACTGCACTTTTGTGGTCACCCTCGATGACTCCATCGACCCGACCATCACTTGTCCGGCTAACCAGACCGTAGCATTCACCGCAGGCTGCAACTACACCCTGCTCAGCTACACCGCACTGGCTATTGCGGCCGACAACTGTGATGCATCGGTTACTGTGACCCAGTCACCAGCGGCCGGAACAGTCATCACTGCTGCTACCACAGTGACCCTGACTGCAACCGATGATGCAGGCAACTTTACTACCTGCTCATTCCAGGTGATTCCGACAGACCAGACTGCACCGAGCATCACATGCCCGGCTGACGAGACCGTGGCGTTCACCGCAAGCTGCGATTACACCCTGCTCAGCTACACAGCTCTTGCAACAACAGCCGATAACTGCGATGCTTCCGTTACTGTAACACAGTCGCCGGCAGCCGGAACAGTGATTACCGGAACCACCACAGTGACCCTGACTGCAACTGATGATGCAGGTAACAGCACATCATGCACATTCCAGGTGATCCCGACAGACCAGACTGCACCGAGCATCACCTGCCCGGCCGACCAGACCGAAGCCTTCAGCCCAGGCTGCGACTTCACACTGCCAAGCTACACCGCGCTGGCTGCTGCGGCCGATAACTGTGACGAATCGGTTACCGTGACCCAGTCACCGGCTGTTGGAACAGTGATTACCGGCACCACCACAGTGACCCTGACTGCAACAGATGATGCAGGCAACTTTACTACCTGCACATTCCAGGTGATTCCGACAGACCAGACTGCACCGAGCATCACCTGCCCGGCTGACCAGCCCGTGGCATTCACTGCAAGCTGCGATTACACCCTGCTCAGCTACACAGCTCTTGCAATAACAGCAGATAACTGCGATGCTTCCGTTACTGTCACACAGTCGCCGGCTGTTGGAACAGTGATCACCGGAACCACCACAGTGACCCTGACTGCAACAGATGATGCAGGTAACAGCACATCATGCACATTCCAGGTGATCCCGACAGACCAGACTGCACCGAGCATCACTTGCCCGGCAGACGTCAGCGTATCCAGCGATGCAGGTGTATGTGAGGCCGACGTGATCGTGGCCCCCATCGTTGCCACCGACAACTGTGGAATCGCCACCATTGTAAACGACTACAATGGCACATCGAATGCATCTGACATCTATCCTACGGGAACCACCACCGTGAACTGGACGGTCACGGATAATGCAGGCAACACGACCACATGCAGCATGACGGTAACGGTATCGGACGAAGAAGCACCGACCATCACATGTCCTGCCGATGTCTTCCAGTCGACTGATACAGGAACCTGTGAAGCCACGGTAACAGTTCCTGCCATTACTGCAAGCGACAATTGCACCGTAGACACCATAGTGAATGACTTCACCGGAACAGACAATGCCTCAGGGGTGTATCCGATAGGCAGCACAACAGTGACCTGGACGGTGACTGATATTTACGGCAACGTGTCAGAATGCAGTATGACGGTGAATGTCACTGATGATGAACTCCCGTTGGTAACTTGTACGGCTGACATCAACCAGACTGCCGATGCAGGAATATGCGGCGCTGACATCATTGTTGATGGCATAACTGCCACTGACAACTGCGGAATCGAGTCTATCACGAATGACTTCACCGGAACAGACAATGCCTCAGGCGTATATCCTGTAGGCACTACCACGGTTATCTGGACGATTACCGACATACACGGCAACGAGTCCAGCTGCAGCACCGTGGTTACGGTAACAGATGCTGAAAATCCGGTCATCACTTGTCCTGCAGACGCGGCGGTATCAACCGATGCAGATATGTGTGACGCTCTTGTGGTAATTGATCCGATCAGTGCCACAGATAACTGCGGCATCGCGACGATCGCCAATGATTACACAGGTACAGAGGATGCTTCTGCAACCTATCCTGCTGGTACGACCATCGTTACTTGGACAGTGACCGATATCCACGGCAACAGCTCGACTTGTGAGACGACGGTTACGGTAGCCGACATTCAGCTTCCTTCCATCACGTGTCCTGCCGACGTCACCCTCGACAATGAGCTTGGATTGTGCGGAGCCACGGTTGTCATGGAAGTACCGGAAACCAGTGATAACTGCGGGGTCGACACGACCATTAATGATTTCAACGGAACAGGCGATGCCAGTGGATTCTACCCTGTTGGAACCAACAATGTCATCTGGACGGCAACTGACGCCAACGGAAACATTGCGACATGCACAGTTGTGGTACAGATTAACGATATCGAGGCACCCGAAATCATATGTCCTGCGGATATTACCCAGAACAATGATTCCGGACAATGCGGAGCCATCGTAAATTATACCTTACCTATTGGTATCGATAACTGCGCTGATGCACAAACCGTCCAACTCGCGGGTATAGCACCAGGTGGATTGTTCCCTGTAGGAACCACGATAAACAACTTCGAGGTAACCGATGCATCCGGAAATACCTCGGTATGCTCATTCAGCGTAACAGTCGTGGACAACGAACAGCCTGTGATCGAGTGTCCCGAAGACCTGGTTGTTTCGAATGACCCCGGCCTCTGTGGAGCTGTCCTCACCTTTACTGATCCTGATGTGACCGATAACTGCGGAACCGTAACGATCGTGCAGACTGCCGGACCAACCAGTGGATCAGAGTTCCCCGTAGGAGTAACCACACTTGCGTTCCAGGCCACTGACAGCAATGGTAACGTAAGCAACTGCACCTATACCGTGACCGTCAATGATACCGAGTTCCCGGTAATCGTTTGCCCGGATAACATCACCACGATCGAGCCTATAGTTGTTTATGAATTGCCCGAGTTCTCTGATAACTGTGGCGCTACAATCACGTTGATCGATGGACTTGAAAGCGGAGATGTGTTCCCGCATGGCATCACGGTAGTAACCTATGCGGTGACTGATGACGCGGGCAACTCCACCATCTGTAGCTTCGAGATTTTAGTGAATACACCACCTGTTGCCGAGGATGATGATGCCACCTTTACTGAAGAATCGGGAATTCTGGTAATAGATGTAACGGCTAACGACTCCGATCCTGATGGTGATGACTTTACGATCACTTCGGCAAGCGCCCAAAACGGAATAGTCACCATTAACAATGACGGTACTATCTCGTATAACGTCAATAGCACGCTATTCTGTGGAACAGACACAATCTCTTATGTGATCTGCGATGTGTATGATGCCTGTGATTCAGCTGTAGTTCTTGTAGAAGTCGAATGCTTCCTTGAAGTACTGATTCCTGAGGGCTTTTCGCCCAATGGAGACGGGGTGAACGACTTCTTTGAGATCATTGGGCTCGAAGATTATCCTGAGAACAAGCTGACGGTATTTAATCGCTGGGGCCATAAGGTTTATGAGGGGGAGAACTATCTCAATGACTGGGGCGGATGGTCAGATGGACCGCTAACCCTTGGAGATGGCATCCTACCGAAAGGAACCTATTTCTATGTACTTGATCTCGGAGATGGCAGCGACTTACTCAAAGGTTACTTCTTCCTCAACCGATAAACGCAGACTAACATGAAGACCAGAAATACACTTTCGCTGATCGCAGGGTTCCTGAGCTTGCTTGGGGCCCTGACCACAGACAGTCTGTTGGGCCAGCAGGACGCAATGAACGCTCAGTACATCATGAACAAGCTGTTCATCAACCCGGCTTATGCGGGTTACCGCGAGCAGCCCAATTTCGTGGCCATGCACAGGAGTCAATGGATCGGTTTCAAGGGAGCTCCGATGACCAGTATCATTACATTTGATACACCCCTTAAAAAGGATGAGTTTGCGATTGGAAGCACCATGATGTTTGATCGTATAGGTCCTCAGACCCGCTATTCCTTCACGGCTGACTTTGCGTATCGCACAAGGCTCACAAACAGAGCTACGCTTTCTTTTGGTGCAAAAGCAACCGCAGAACTCTATCAAGCCAATCTCACTGACCTTTACCTTAGCAGTGATTATTCCGGAGGAGTTGATGACTCTTTTATGTACAACACTCAAGGACTATTTCTTCCAAATGTGGGTTTCGGTGCATTCTACCACAAGAAAAATCACTATATCGGGCTTTCTGTGCCCCGTGTGCTCAGAAACAAACTGGAGAAAAAAGGAACTTCGGAATACGAACTACTGGGAGGCAGACAAGAACCCATGTTTATTCTTACCGCCGGCAAAATGTGGAAAGTCAATAAGCAATTGAAACTGCAGCCGAATGTGGTATTGCGTAGTGTTTGGGGTGCGCCTATGTCCATTGGCGCATTCTTTAATGTGATCATGATGGATCAGTTTACAGCTGGTATTTACTCCCATGTCGGTGAAAATGCCGGACTTCTGTTTCAGTGGCAGGTCAACAAGCAATTTCGGGTCGGTTACTCATTTGATGTAGCCACAAGTGCGCTGATCACCACTAATTTCGGAAGCCACGAACTGGCCGCCAGTTTCATGATACCCTCCCGAAAAAAGCGAATTGTCTACCCCCGATACTTCTGATTAACGGGAAATAACTGCACGCCCTATGAAACACCTTATACTATTACTCTTCACAGCTTTGCTGCTACATTCCGCGGGAATTCAAGCGCAGGTGAGTGACGACATCGAAAAAGGAGACAAGGCCTTCGACAAACTCATGTTGGACGAAGCCATGTTTTACTATGAAAGCGCCTATGAACAATCGAAAAACGATCCATCGATCACTCGGCGAATTGCCAATACTTACCGAAGGATGGGACAGCTTACGATGAGCGCTGAATGGTATAGGCGCACGCTCGATTTTGATTCCACGAATCCCCTCGACATGCTTTTCTACGCAGAAGCACTGAAGAGTCTCGCGCAATATGACGAGGCAATCCAGTGGTATGAGCGCTATATCATTCAATTCCCCGAGGATAAAAGGGCGAAAAGCCATCTGGCCGATAAGCAGTACTACATGGATCTGTTCGCTGATACCGCGCGCTACGAAATGAAGTCGCTCAGGATCAATACCCAAGACCCCGTGATTGGAATTTGTCATTTCGAAGGCAATCGCTATCTTCTATCGACCGTTAATGCTGCGCAAGCCGAAAACAAGTCCAAAAGGAAAACTTACCTGCAATACCTCGATATCTTCGAAGTCACGCTGAATGAGTCCAATGAACTCGTTAATCCAATTCGGGTAAGCGGTTCCGTGAACAGTAAATACCACGACGGGCCGGCCTATTTCAGCGCGGTCGATCAGACTTTGTATTTCACCCGCAGCAACACCAGCAATGGAAAGCCCATGCTGGATAAAAAAGGATTTGCGAATCTGAAAATCTACTCAGCAACACGCAGAGGCAACGACTGGTCAGGGGCGAGCGAGCTGAAGATCAACAGCGACGATTATTCAAGCGCTCATGCGTGTGTGTCCAAAGACGGGCAGTTTCTCTATTTCGCAAGCAACCGTGATGGAGGATTCGGAGGCACAGATCTCTATGTGACGCAAAAAGTCGGGGAAGGTTGGACCACTGCGATAAACCTTGGACCCAATGTGAATACGGAGGGAGATGAAATGTTTCCTATGCTTACCCCGGATGGCAGCCTTTACTTCACCTCTGATGGACATGCCGGTCTTGGTGGTACGGATATCTTCGTGTCAGAAAATGTAAGCGGAATCTGGCTTAGTCCGAAAAATCTGGGCGCTCCGATCAACTCGAATCACGACGACTTCGCCATTCTATACGACAAGAATAAAAATATCGGATTTTTCTGCTCCAATCGCAACGGAAAAGGCAACGATGATATCTTCCTGTACACACACCGTGAACTCGAATACACCATCCTTGCTGGCACAATCCTGTCCAATGACCCGGGAGTTCAGCTTGCCGGAGCGCGTATCCAAATTCTTAATCTGAATACCGGACGCATTGAAGAACAAAAGCTGACCTCCGAACAGAAATTCTTTATCCCTGTTAAACCCGGTGATCGTATCGAGGTCAGGATGGCCAACGGAGAGCAGTTTGATTCGAACAAAGTGGTATTTCAGGCGGAAATTCCGCAACCTGTGCTCGACCCGCTCATCAGCATGGGTGAATACCGAGTAGATGTAAAGAAGATTGCAATCCGCGAATCTGGCCTTAATGGAAAATCCGAAGCGGGTTCAATACAATCAGGAAAACCCCGATCCGGCTCGCAGAACAACACACAGTCGATGGCTGAGGGATCAGGTGATAAAGAAACTCCGGAAGGCGACAAGTCAACCAACTCTGGAGCCGTTACTGACAACAGTAACCCGACAACTCCCAAAACAGACAGCAATAAAGGCTCTGAGAACGCCCCTCAGCTGAATGAAAGCAGGTCGCTTGCAGATCAGTACTTCATGCGCAAAGAATATGATACTGCGGCAGAATTGTACCGCGAAGGACTGAAGAATGCGCCCGATGATGAGTACAGCAAAAAACGGCTGGAGGAAATTGAACAAATCAAAAAAGGAGAACCTGTTATCACACAGAACAACGCGCAAGCGGAGGCTAAAGGATCAGGTGATAAAGAAACTCCGGAAGGCGACAAATCAACCAACTCAGGAGGTGATACCGACAAGAGTAACGCGAAAACACCTAATACAGCCAGCAATAACGGCTCTGATAGCGTTCCACCACTGAATGATAACAGGTCGCTTGCAGATCAGTACTTCATGCGCAAAGAATATGATACCGCGGCAGAGTTCTACCGCGAAGGACTGAAAAATGCCCCCAACGATGAGTACAGCAAAAAACGCCTGGAGGAAATTGAACGCATCAAGAAAGCAGAAGCTGGTATCACACAGAACGCAGCGAATAAACCAAAAGAAGAAGTCCAGATTGACTTTGATTCCACACCTGCACTCATAGATCTGGAAGGCCTCCAAATCAATAACGTGATTTTTGATTTCAATAAGTCATTCATTCGTGAGGAGGACAAACCGAACCTTGACAAGGTCGTGAAGCTGCTGAAAGACAGCCCGACTTCCAAACTACTCATAAAAGCTTATTGCGACTCCCGTGGCAGCATGACGTACAATCAGCAGTTATCTATGTCCCGTGCCATGGCTGTACAAGGCTATTTTATTCAGAAGGGAATTCCCCGCAAGCGCATTCAGACTGAGTGGTTTGGTGAGCAGAGACCACTGAATGATTGCGACGATCACAACCCGTGCACGAAGGAAGAACATGAAATCAACCGCCGCGCAGAGCTGAAGATTGTGGTGGGCAACAGCCCGGCGAAATAATTAAACCTTGGTCAACTTGAGCATATTGGTCATGCCTTGTTCGAAGATCGGCATAGACGCAATATTGATCATAAACTCACCATCCTGTATGTATTCGTGCTTCCGCAGGAAATAACGGATATCCGCGATGGTCTGGTCTGTCGATACCATTTTGTCGTAGTAGAACGCCTTGACTCCCCACACCAGATTCAACTGAGTAAGAATGCTCCGGTTGCCGGTGAAAACAAAAATGTTCGCGTTTGGTCTCCAGCTGGACACCTTATATCCTGTATAACCGCTGAATGACATTGTGGCGATCGCGCGGGCATTGGCCCTTTTGGCCAGGCGGCATGCACTGTAACAGATGCTGTCCGTCATGAAACGCGACTCATCAATTTCCATAGGCGCTTCTTCATGATAGTAGAGGCTTTCATATTTTTCTGCCTCCCCGATGATGCTGTTCATTATCCGGATTGCCTCCACCGGATACTTACCAACTGATGTCTCCCCACTCAGCATCACGGCATCTGCGCCATCCAAAACTGCGTTCGCAACGTCTGTAACTTCTGCACGTGTGGGCGTCATGTTGGTCACCATGCTTTCCATCATCTGAGTAGCCACGATAACAGGCCGGGCCATTGCCACGCATTTCCGCACAATCATCTTCTGAACCAACGGAACGCTTTGCAGCGGAATCTCAACGCCCAGGTCACCACGGGCTACCATTACAGCGTCTGTTTCTGTGATGATCTCATCAATCTGATGAACCGCTTCCGGCTTCTCGATCTTGTCCACAACTTTCGCATGACGGCCGGATTCACTGATGATCTTTTTCAGTGCAATCACATCGCCTGCATTGCGCACGAAGGAAAGACCAATCCAGTCCACATCATGACTCAACGCAAACGCCAGATCTGCGAGGTCTTTTTCGGATAGTGAAGGCAGTGAGACTTTTGTATTGGGAAGATTGAGGCCCTTTTTCGAGGAAAGTGGCCCGCCTTGTCGAATCACTGCTTCTACCTTGTCCTTGCCATTGGTAGAAGTAATGTCCAACACGATCTTCCCATCGTCAAGCAGAACAGTTTCACCAGCCTTCACGTCTGCCGGGAACTCTGAATAATTCGTGTAAATGACCTGATCAGTGCCAATCTGCTTTTTCGTGGAAATGACAATCGAATTGCCTGCTACAAGATTGACAGAGCCGTTCTCCATTTCGCCCACCCGCAATTTTGGCCCCTGAAGGTCAGCGAGCAATGCAGTATTTGTGCCCAACTCCACATCAATGCTTCTCACCCAACGAATCACCGAGAGATGATCCTCATAAGAGCCATGTGAAAAATTCAGACGCACCACGTCGAGTCCCTGAAGAATCATGTCCCGCAGTATCTGATGTGAGGCAGATGCAGGACCAATAGTGGCTACTATTTTCGTCTTGTTCATGTTCATTTTAATGTCGCGATTCATATTACCCCAAAACAAGTTGATGAATAGATTTCACTTTTTCTGCAGGCAATTCAATCGCTGCCTGCACAAACTGGGATTTTCTCAAACTCCGGCATAATGCATCCTGCACAATCCATGGGTCATTTTCCACCTTTAACAAGTATCCGAACTGCACCCACTCCGGAAGGATCAGCCCGCCTTCACCCCTGTTGGCAAACAGGGTATATACTATCCGGTCTTCAGGATGCATATACCTGAAACGCGCGTGGTAAGATTTTCCTGTCTTTCGAGTGATCTCCGCATCTTCCGAGCGCTCCAGCATCCAGCCCATAGCTGTATTCACGGACCATACCAACCGATGCTCCCGCTGTCCGGAGGCAATTCCGACGAGCGTAAAATCAAATTCTTCGCTGTAATCAACATCTAAAAAATGTGTTGGCATGAGTTAGTGTATTTTTTACACTAAGGCAAATGTACTTAGATCAGTCAAATTTCAACCAATCGGGCGGCTGAATTAATCCTCATCCGCCAACTTCTTCACAAAATCGTTTGATCAAATTGAAAAGCTGAGTGAGGCCTGCCCGCCGCTGACTTCGAGAATTGCGTCGATTCCTAAATAAAATGCCCGGTTGTCGTTTAAATGTCCGGCAGGCATATCACTCACCAATCCGGGAGACTCCCCAAAATGGGATACGAGTAGCTCAGCAGGTGACCTTCCCCACGGATTGTCAGCTTTAAAACCAAACTCCCGTGTATTGTCCCGCATCTGTGTAAATCCGCCTGCAATGACTGCGCCTACTCCGCTGAGATATCCTGCTCTGGTCAGTGCTGTGAGCATACGGTCCACATGGTAGTGCATTTCATCCACATCTTCGATAAACAACAACCTGCCTGCTTCATGATGCAGTGTGACAGAGCCAAGCAGGCTGCACAGCACGGAAAGATTACCTCCCCACAATTTTCCCCTGGCACGGATCGCGCCATTTGTGCTGCTCTTCCAACTGAATTCACGCAGTTCCCCTGTCAGCGCTGCCCTCAGGTTCGCCAGCGCTTCCGGTGTGCAATCCGCAAATGACATAGGCATTGAACAATGCACGGATGCGACATTCATTCGCGCCAGTTCAGCGTGCAGAACGGTGATGTCACTGTAGCCACACACCCATTTAGGATTCCTGAGAAAGCCCGACCAGTCCAACTCATCTATGATTCTCACAGTACCATATCCTCCGCGCGCAACCAGAATAGCTCCGATATCGGTGCGGTCCAACATGCGCTGCAGCGCCTCACGGCGCACCAAATCCTCACCGGCCAACTGAAAATGTCGCTTCAGCACGTGTGGATCCACATCAGCACGGAAGCCCCATCCTTCTATCACACGCACTGCGTATTCAATCTGGTCATCAGTCAGCCAGCGGGCGGTGGCACATATGCCCACCACATCACCCCGGCGTAAAAAAGGCGGTATCATCGGTCTATCTTTGATGGCTTCAAATAACGGCCATCCGCCCCACTACTCGGGCATAGCCAAAAGAAAGAACTGAACACATGAAGGAACCTGCGCGCTATCTCATTACAGCCGCCCTGCCTTATGCCAATGGCCCGCTTCACCTTGGACACATCGCCGGAGCATACCTGCCTGCCGACATTTATGTGAGATACCTCAGGCTTCAGGAAAAAGATGTCGCGTTCATCTGCGGCTCCGATGAGCACGGTGCAGCCATCACTTTGCGCGCAAAAAAAGAAGGCAAAACTCCACGCGAAATCGTGGACCACTTTCATGGATTGATGAAAGACACTTTTGCGGATTTTGGAATTTCGTTTGATATCTATCACCGCACTTCATCACCAGAGCATTTTAGAATGAGTCAGGACATCTTCCTGCAACTTCTTCACAATGGTTCCTTCACCACAGAAACATCCCAGCAGTACTTCGACCAAGAAGCGGGACAATTCCTCGCCGACCGCTACATCACGGGGGAATGCCCGAAATGCCACAATGAAAAAGCATACGGTGATCAATGTGAAAAGTGTGGATCATCACTCAGCCCACTGGAACTCATCAACCCAAAATCCACTCTCAGCGGCGGTGCTCCTGTTTTGAAAGAAACCTCTCACTGGTATCTTCCTATGGAGCATCACAGTGAGTGGATTGGTGAGTTCATTGCTCAGGGAAAATTGAATGGTGAAGAGCATCATGCTCCAAGGGAATGGAAGGCACACGTTCTCGGACAATGTATGAGTTGGATTGACGGCGGGCTGCACGCCCGGGCGATGACACGCGACCTTGACTGGGGCGTGCCGGTTCCTGTGGAAGGCGCTGACGGCAAGGTACTCTATGTCTGGCTTGATGCGCCGATCGGCTATATCACCAATACCAAGGTATGGGCTGATCAGAATGGAAAAAACTGGGAGGATTACTGGAAGAAAGACGATACCCATCTCGTGCACTTCATTGGCAAAGACAACATCGTATTTCACTGCATCATCTTCCCCATCATCCTGAAACAACACGGTGGCTTTGTGCTCCCGGTGAATGTACCTGCCAATGAGTTCATGAATCTCGAGGGTGACAAAATCTCCACCTCGCGCAATTGGGCTGTGTGGCTCCATGAATACCTGCAGGATTTCCCCGGCAAACAGGATGAAATGCGCTACGTACTGTGCTCTATCATGCCAGAGCAGAAAGACAGCGAGTTCACCTGGAATGATTTCAAAGAACGCGTCAACAATGAGCTCGCAGACATACTCGGCAATTTCGTAAACCGCGTGTTCGTGCTGATGCACAAATACTATCAGGGAATTCTTCCGGATCCATCCGGATATGAATTGCACGAAGCAGATCGCCGCGCGATGGCAGAGGCGCGCAGTGCTTACGAATCATGCGGTACCAAGATTGAACAATACCGCTTCCGCGAAGCGCTCGCCGAAGCGATGAACATTGCGCGCGCCGGAAACAAATACCTCACTGAAACAGAGCCCTGGAAACTCCAGAAATCGGATCCGCAACGCACCGAAACTATCCTGTTCAGCTGCGTAGAAATTGTAGCCATGTGCTCCGTGGCGCTTGAACCATTTCTTCCTTACACCGCACGAAAACTGCGCGAAGGACTGGGGATTGAACGTTCGGCGTGGAATGCCCCTCTGCAGGATAACCTACTTCGCCCGGGGCGCTCCATCGGACAACTTCCTATTCTGTTTGAAAAAATCACCGATGAGCAGGTCGCTGTGCAAGTAGAAAAATTGCATGCTTCCCGCGAGCAGCCCGTTTCGCAAGCCAAGCCAATCAAGGATACTGTGGACTTTGAAGCCTTTGAGAAAATGGACCTTCGCATCGTGCGGGTGATCGCTGCAGAATACGTTCCGAAAACGAAAAAACTACTGAAGCTGACTGTGTATACCGGCATGGATGAACGCACTGTTGTATCGGGAATCGCCGAATATTACAAACCCGAAGAAATAGTGGGAAAGGATGTGCTCTATCTTGCGAATCTCGCTCCGCGTGACATCAAAGGAATCTCCAGTCACGGTATGATCCTGATGGGCGAAAATACGGCGGGTAAGCTCTCTGCACTTACCCCTGAGAAGCCCCTGAATCCGGGTGACGAGGTCCGCTAAGCCGATAGAAAGCCTGACAGAATCAATTGTTCTGCAATCTGCACTGCGTTGGTAGCCGCGCCCTTGCGCAGGTTATCGCTAACCACCCAACAATTGATGGTGTTGGCACGCGATTCATCCAGGCGAATTCTGCCCACGAAGACATCGTCTTTGTTCGCTGCATGAATCAGCGGCATGGGATACTCAAAAGCAGCGGGATTATCCACCACGACCACACCCCTCATTGCATTCAGCAATGCACGCGCTTCATTCAGATCCGGAGTCTGCCCGAATTCAATATTGAGACTTTCGCTGTGTCCGCCCATTACCGGAACCCTCACTGCTGTGGCTGTCACCGCGATTGAGTCATCACCCATAATCTTATTCGTTTCGAGGATCATTTTCATCTCCTCTTTGGTATAACCGTTGGCCATGAACACATCAATCTGCGGAATCAGATTCAGGTCAATCGGATAGCGATATGCCATAGGACCTTCCTTGCCTTCCCGCTCATTCATGAGCTGATCCACTGCTGCCTTTCCGGTGCCTGTGACACTTTGATAGGTGCTCACCACCACCCGCTTGATGCGGTATTTATCATGCAATGGCTTCAACACCATCACCATTTGAATCGTAGAACAATTCGGATTGGCGATAATGCGGTCACGCTCCCCGAGCACATGTCCGTTCACTTCAGGTACCACGAGTTTTTTATCCGGATCCATCCTCCAGGCGCTGCTGTTATCCACCACGATACAACCCACCTCCGCAAACTTTGGAGCCCAGTCGAGGCTAGTTGCTCCCCCGGCAGAAAACAAAGCCAGGTCGGGGCGCATCGCCACTGCATCCGAACAGGTCACCACCCTCCATGCCTTTCCCTCCCACTCAATCACACGTCCGGCCGACTGCTCAGAGGCAACCGGAATGAGTTCACTCACGGGAAATCTGCGCTCCGAAAGGATTTCCAGCATTTTACTACCCACCAATCCGGTGGCTCCCACAACTGCTACTTTCATAGTCACTCGCCCGGTTAATGCTCCGGATTCGCGGCAAAGCTAAATCGCATCAGGCAGGTTTTTCCGATTTATCGCGATCTGTTCACGTGTGAAAAAAATCCATGCCGTATGTTTGGTCGACCCCAATTGACCCTTCAATGCCTTTCCATCCTTCAGGAAATTTGAGATTCATTCTGTCTGTGCTCTTCGCATTCCTTATTGCACAGTCCGTTTCAGCGCAGCTCAGCGACTCATTCAGTGATGGAAACTTCACTGACAATCCAGCATGGACCGGACAAACCGGACTTTTTATTGTAAATCCCTCCCAGCAACTTCAGCTCAATGATGCGTCTGCAGGAAGCGCAGCGCTGTCCACTTCTTTTGCGTCTGCATCGCTGGACAACCGCGAATGGCAAATCTGGGTTCGGCAAACATTCGCGGGAAGCGACAACAACCAGTCGCGCATCTACCTCACCTCAAATGGCGCACCCGGCAACTATACCGGGGCAGCTTCCGCAGGAGTTCAGGGGTATTTTCTGAAACTGGGAGAAGGTGGGAGCGCCGACGCTATCAAATTTTGTCGCGACAATGGCTCAGGAAATATCGTGGAGCTTGCAGCAGGTGCATCCTCTCTCATTTCCGGTTCGTTCACCATCCGCATTAAAGTAATCCGCAATGCAGCAGGTCTCTGGACCATCAGTGCCGCACCCGACGGAGATAATAGTTTTCAGTTTCAAACTGAGGTCACTGATCTCACCTATACCACCTCATCACACCTCGGAATAGTTTGCCTGTATACCTCGAGCAATGCCGACAATTTCTTCTTCGATGACATTTACTTCGGGGACATCGTAGTAGACACTACCGCACCAACTGTGACCGCAGTGACTGCCACTAGCGAGACGACCGTAAATGTGCAGTTTTCCGAATCAGTGGCTTCCGCAACTGCCACGGATAATGCATCCTATCTGCTGAATGGCGTTACCAATCCCGTTTCCTCAGTATTCTCAGGTCCATCGCTGATCACGCTCAATTTTGCCAGCGCATTTCCGGCGAATATGACCCAAGAGCTCGAGGTGAGTTCTGTAACTGATCTCTCGGGTAATCTGATGACATCCTCCACGCATCCGTTTACATGGTTTGTCGTTTCTCCGGGCACCTTCCGCGATGTGGTATTCAACGAAGTACTCGCCGACCCTTCGCCGGTAGTTGGCCTTGCTGAAGCGGAATATGTAGAGCTTCACAATCCAACCACTGAGTCATACAATCTGCAAAACTGGAAATACATCAACAGCACCACCAGTGCAACGTTGCCCGATTATACCCTCGGACCAGGGGAATACGTCATTCTGTGCGATGATGACAATGCTGCCCTCTTTTCCCCGTCGCAGGTGATCGGACTACCCTCCTTTACTGCACTCTCCAATACCGGAGACAGCCTTACTCTGCGCAATGCCGCGGATGACATCATCGACATTCTCGTGTACTCGATCGAATGGTATGATAGCCCGGAGAAAGACGATGGCGGTTGGTCGCTTGAACAGGTCAATCCCGAATTTCCGTGCGGCGGCAGCGCCAATTGGAAAGAGTCAGTGAGTTCTTCCGGCGGCACGCCCGGAACAGTCAACTCAGTGTTCAACAACAACCCGGATGTCACAGCGCCAACTGTCACATCTGTATTAGTCAACTCACCACAGTCAATTACGATAGTCTTCTCTGAAACGATGTCGCAGGACGTGCAGGGCACGCTCAGCATGATTCCCTCTTTTGCCTTCAGCGGGTTGAACTGGAACAACGATCTCACACAGCTCTCCGCCACCGTCACACCAGCAATTGATCAAGGCATTCCATACGAGTTGGAGGTCAGCGGCTGGATAGATTGTTCAGGAAATACAATGAGCCCCACCGCAGCGGATATTATCATCGGATTCACTCCGGCGCCGGGGAATATCCTGATCAACGAAATCATGGCCGATCCAGACCCGACAATCGCGGGTCCGGCAGCAGAATACATCGAGCTTTATAACACCAGCGATCAGCTCATTGATCTCAAAGGGTGCATGATTAATGAAGAACCATTCACGGTGCAGACATTAATTCAACCGGGCGGTTACCTCATCGTTGCAGATCTCGACAATGCGTTCTCATTCATTCCGTATCCCGATGCTGCATTTATTCCCGGTTTTCCCGGGCTCACGAATAGCGGACTTGAATTGGTACTTCAGGATGCAGAGGGCGCAATACTTGACCAGGTCACCTATGACATTACCTGGTACAGTGTTGCCGCGAAAGATGACGGAGGCTGGTCGCTGGAGTTGATCAATCCGGAAGATCCATGCAGTGATGGCACAAACTGGACGGCATCGGTGGACCCGCGCGGAATGACCGCAGGCGAGCAGAATTCCGTGTATGACCTTTCACCGGACACACAGGCACCACAATTTGTGCTGTTGCTCAATGAGCCCTTTGGGTCAGTCACTCTCCTCTTCAACGAGCCGCTGGAATCAAACTCCATTTCGTCGTTGCAATGGAGTATTGATGGTGAAGTGCAATCGAACACCGGCGCACTGATTCCCGATGACGAGCTCTCCTCACTCATCCTTCCGCTTCCCTCCGGTTTGCAACCCGGTGTGGTGTATAGCATCACCGCAAGCGGAGTCACAGACTGCTGGGGCAATGTGATGAACCCACTCACTGCATCATTCGCGCTACCTGAAACTGCGCAGACAGGTGATCTGCTCATCAATGAGATTCTCTTCAACCCGAATACACCCGGTCAGGATTTCGTGGAAATCGTCAACCGCAGCGCGCGCGCCATTTCCCTTCAGGGATGGAGACTAGCCAACGAAGAAAACGGCGCACCGAACGATCCGGAAGACATCAGTGAATCGGCGGTGGTATTGCTTCCCGGACAATATCTCGTACTGACCGAAGCAGGACATTCACTGGAAATCTGGTATCCGTTTACCCGCAGCGACCGCATCCGGATCATGGAAAACGTACCCACGTTTAATGTCGGCGACGGCACATGCTATCTGCTCATGCCCGATGGCGGCGTGAGCGACGTCATGAGCTACACCGAAGACATGCACTATCCGCTGCTCGATGATGTGAAAGGCGTTTCACTCGAGCGGATTGATTTCAACCGTCCATCGGATGACCTCACTAACTGGGCAAGTGCGGCCGAATCCCAGGGATTTGCCACTCCGGGATATATCAACTCACAGTCATTCTCCACCGGCATCGGAGACGATGATATCACACTCGATCCGATGGTTTTTTCTCCGGATAGCGACGGGTATCAGGACAATGTCGTGATTTCCTACCGCCTCCCGGAGCCCGGAATGGTGGGCAATATCACCATCTACACCAGTGATGGGGTGCGTGTGCGCCGACTCATGCGGAATGAGTTGCTGGGTACGGAAGGACAAATTTCATGGAACGGATTCGGCGATCAGGAAGAAAAACTCGCCATCGGTATATACCTCGTGTATTTCGAAACGTTCAGGGAAACCGGACAGGTAAGCAGGATAAAAAAATCGTGCGTACTTGCGCATCCACTTGGTTCCAATTGATGTACCCTGTCCGCACTCCGTCCGTTATCCGCACACTCGCGCCGTATGCGGTGTGGACATTGCCTGCGGAAGAAAAAGTGGTGTACCTCACATTCGATGACGGTCCGACACCAGGCATTACTGAACAGGCATTGGACATACTCCGGCAACATCGGGCCAAAGCCACGTTCTTTTGTCTGGGAAAAAATGTAGCAGCCAACCCTGGACTATTCAGCCGACTTACAGAAGAAGGCCATCACGTAGGCCATCACAGCTGGTCGCATGCCGATGGCTGGAAATCCGAAAATTACGCATACATCCGCGAAGTACTGAAAGGCGCACATACCGTGAATACCAGCTTGTACAGACCACCTTACGGACGCATAACTCCTCGTCAGGCGCAGAGCATTTGCCAGCGATTCCGGCTGATCATGTGGGATATAATAAGCGGTGATTTCGATATTCACCTTTCGCCCGAAACATGCACACATAACGTCGTCCGCAATGCACGACCGGGTAGCATCATCGTCTTCCATGACAGCGTAAAAGCTGCACCGCGCATGCTCAAAAGCCTTCCGGAAGTGCTGAAAATCCTGAGGGAAAAGGGCTACCGCTTTGAGCCTGTACCCTATGAAGGCAGCCGTTAACCGTTATTGCCGTCCTTTGCACCGTGTACGTCAAACCTAAAAAGCACCTCGGTCAGCATTTTTTGCGCAATGATGAAATCTGCGCGAACATCGCTGCGGCGCTGAAGCACCCCGATACTTTCAACAGCATTCTGGAAATCGGTCCGGGCACCGGTGCGCTTACGCGACACCTCATCGGACTCCACAGCAAGGAACTGTTTGTTGCCGAAGTGGACCATGAATCCATTGCCTGGCTGCACGTTCATTTTCCTTCGCTGAAAGGACACATCATCAATGAAGATGTGCTGCGGATGCCTTTACCTGAACGTATCACCGGACAAGTAGCGGTAATCGGCAATTTTCCGTACAACATCTCTTCCCAGATCCTTTTCTGGGTGCTCGATCATAAAGATCAGGTACCTGAGGTAGTGGGGATGTTTCAGAAGGAAGTGGCGATGCGCATTGCCGGTGGCCCGGGAAACAAAGACTACGGAATACTCTCCGTGCTCGTACAGGCCTACTACGATGCAGAGTATCTGTTCTCTGTAGATGAACACGAATTCGATCCACCCCCTAAAGTGAAAAGCGGAGTAATACGACTTATCCGAAAAACCGAACAATCGCTCGGTTGTGATGAAAAGGAATTCATCCGCGTGGTGAAAACAGCGTTCAATCAGCGCAGAAAGACCATGCGCAATTCATTGCGCTCGTTGGTGCACGATGCGGATTTGCTCACAGATCCGGTATTTAACAAGCGGCCTGAGCAGTTGTCCGTGGCTGAATTCGTGGAGTTGACCAAAAGAATCGTCTCTGCTCATTCGAGAGGCTCATCCCGCGGGTGAACAATAAGCCTGATCCATTTACTCTGGTATGTCTTCGGCAGAGCATCTATACCCGCAGCAACACCGCATCGGTATGAGCCCGGCGGAACATCCATGACTACCCGAAGACTAGCCATCTTCTCTTCGTATGCATCCAGAAAATCCGGCCAGTTAAGCCACTCTGTTTTGAGAATCTGTTGATGCGGTTTTTTAAAATCCATCAGGAGCTTCCAGACAATGGAATGTGTCGAATCGCGAAAATCAAGTGGATAGGAGTTTTTATTAATTACCCGGAATGAAAGTGTAAGTGTATCTCCCTGACTGCACTGATGTCGCCATGGCAGTGGTCGCAAATCAAGGTTATGGAGCACAGGCAGGTCATGGTAACCACGCACATAAAGTTCAATCCCATTGCGCTCCACCCGCTCAAATCCGGGAGCATCATAAGACGCTACAAACAGAAAATTCTTCTTATGAATGAATTCGTTAAATCTCCACCAATCATACTGGTTCTTGCCGCCATTCGTATTCTGAATGGAATGAGCCGGTTGATTAAAGTAAAACATGTAAAGGGAGGGATCCTGGTAGGAGTTCATGAAGCACACCGGGCGCTCTCCGGCAATTTCACGAACAAACAGCAGTTTTTCCTGCTGCCGGTGAAATGCCCTGTACACCGGCGGAAAAAAGTCCACCATCATTGCCATTCGTCCAAAGGCAATCATCAGGAGAACGCACACGCTCCCAATCCGAAACCACTTACTTTCCAGCCAATGCCAGCGATACCTGCAGAGCAGAATCACCACTGGAAAAGTGCACGCCGCCGTCCAGTGCGCCTCCACCCGTCCCCGTGCACTCATTGAGAGAAAAAAGAGCCACATCAAACAGGCCAAGGCGCTTAGTGAACGATCGAAATCATCAGCCCATCTCCTCCGGGCAAGAAGAATGAATGACAGCACGAGAACCATCGGATTGAACACGCCGAATTGGCCCGCGAGAAATTCGGTGATATTGGACCAACGGAATTCACCAGATCGCTCAACCAGATGAAACTTGACGGTAGGAAAGTCATGAACAATCTGCCAGACAATATGCGGGACGAAAAGCACAATCCCTATGACCGCGGCAGTCCAGAACTTCCGGCTGAACCAAAGGCGCATGTGAGGCAACCAGGTAAACAGAATGATGAGTACACCATAGTACTTGCTCCAGACTAATACTGCCATCCAGACGCCCAACCACCACACAGTACTTGTATCCGGCTGAGTAAGAAACGATCTCCAAATCCACAGATAAGCCGCAGTGGCAAGCAGCAGCGGGACATCAGGGGTTGCAATAAAGCCGTAAATATGCAACACCGGCAGCGAGCCGACCAGGAGAAAAAACGGCCCTGATCGTTTAGGTCCGGCAAGAAGCCAAAGAAAATACAAGGTCACGCCACTGGCCGCAATCACTGCTAAACGGGCTCCGAGCGTTCCCGGGAGAACAGCACTTCCCAGGGCCATCATAAGGCCAATCAACGGAGGATGATCCTTGTAACCCCAATCCGGAATCCGGCCATGCATCCAGTAGAGTGCCTCATCACCGGTAAGGTCCGTTAATGCGGCCTGTATTCCGTTCAGCAGCATCATAGCACCGATGAAACCCAGTATCGGCCAGGGGATAGATCCGCTGCTGCGCTGCACAGAATTCGGGGTTACATTTGTGATCACTTCTGTATTCATCCTTGATTTCGAAATCCACTATCGACCGCATCATGCAGACCGCCGTCATCGAAGAGGTGATAGGCGACTTTGTGCATCTCAAGCGGGCGGGTTCAACGTACAAGGGACTTTCTCCATTCTCCAACGAAAAAACACCCAGTTTCTTCGTCGTCCCTGCCAAAGGTATATACAAAGACTTCAGTTCCGGGAAAGGCGGCAATGTGATCGACTTTCTTATGGAGCATGAGAAAATGTCTTATCCGGAAGCCCTTCGCTGGCTCGCTGCAAAGTATCAGATTGCCATTGAGGAAGACAAAGAGCTTACCGATAAGGATAAGGAAGAGCGCACAGAAAGGGAAAACCTCTCTGTGGTTTCAGAGTTTGCGCTCAAGTGGTTTCAGGAGCAATTGCACGAAACCGATGAGGGCAAGGCCATCGGACTATCCTATTTCCAGGAACGCGGATTCAGTTATGACATCATACACAAGTTCCAGCTTGGGTACTGTCCGGACGGCTGGGACCGCATGACGAAAACTGCGCTCAACGCAGGATATACACTGGAATACCTCGTCAAGGCCGGACTTACGCGTGACCGCGACGGCAAGGCCTACGACTTCTTCCGCGGGCGGGTCATATTCCCGATCCACAACATCTCAGGCAAGGTGATCGCCTTTGCGGGACGCACGCTGAAAGCGGAGAAAGACATTGCCAAGTACTTCAACAGTCCGGAGAGCGAACTCTACCACAAGAGCAATGTGCTCTTCGGTATGCACCTTGCCAAGAACGGGATCGTAAAGCACGATATGTGCTACCTCGTGGAAGGTTATACCGATGTGATCTCACTGCATCAGGCGGGCATTGAGAATGTAGTGGCATCCAGTGGTACCAGTCTGACGGATGGACAGATCCGGCTGATTAAACGCTACACGCAGCAGATCACGATTTTGTATGACGGTGACGCGGCCGGGATAAAAGCGAGCTTCCGGGGAATCGATATGATTCTTCAGGAAGGACTGAATGTGCGGGTGGTGTTGTTTCCTGACGGAGACGACCCCGACAGCTACGCACGCAAACACACCGGAGAAGAAATCCGCAGGTTCATCGCGGCCAATGCTCAGGACTTCATCCGCTTCAAAACATCGCTCCTGCTTGAAGAGGCAGGAAGTGATCCGATCAAACGCGCCGGACTAATCCGCGGCATCGTGGAAAGCATCGCCCTTATTCCGGATGCCATTCAGCGCAGTGTATTCATTCAGCAGTGCAGCACTCTTCTTCAGATCAATGAAGATGTGCTCGTGCAGGAGATGAATAAAGTGATCCGCTCAAAATTCAGCAAGCAGGGAAAGGAAGAAGTGCCTGTGCTGGATGAAACGCCGGCTGACGGTCTGCCGGTGACCGAGCGCACTGCAGTATTCGATCTATACTATCAGGAAAAAGATCTGGTGCGGCTGCTGTTGTCCTACGGCGATCAAACCATCGTGCTCACCGGCCGCACTGAAGAAGACGAGGAGATCACACAGGAAGTGGCCGTATCCCGGTATCTCCTGCACAACCTCAAGGTGGATGAAATTGAACCTGAAACGCCGGTATATGCCCGTATTCTCCGCGAATATGAAGAGCTGATGGCAGGCGAACAGGCCCGTCCGCTGGATGAAATGGTGCGTCATCCTGATGCTGAAATCAGTCAGAACATCTCCGACCTGCTGACGACACGATACACCCTGAGTGATAACTGGAGCAACAGGCACCAGATCTATCCCGAAACCGAAGAAATGAACCTGCGCCGTGCGGCCAATGACTGCCTGTTCCGCCTCAAGCAGCGCAAGGTGGAAAAGATGATCGAACGCCTTCAGGAAGAACTCGGCAAGCCGGAGCTCAGTGAAGAACAGCAGGACGATCTCCTGAAAGAGCAGCGCGAACTGGATAAAGCCAAGGCTGCACTCGCTCAGTATTTCGGCACAGTCATTTCGCGGTAATCCTCATTTTCAGAGTACGTGTCATTTTCCGGTCCGGATTTGGCCTCAATACCACATTCATGGTAATTTTGTGGCCGAAATTCTATTTAGATTTTTTCTAAATAATTTCAGGAAACGCGAACAAACGGGCATTTCCGCTTGTTTGCACAGCATACCAAGCGACATGATCAAAGTAACAGACAGCGCAAAAGAACAAGTCACGAAACTCCTCCGCGATGAGCAGCATCCGGAAGGAGCGTTCGTTCGGGTTGGAGTAGAAGGTGGCGGATGCAGCGGCCTGATGTACCAGCTCACCTTTGATACAGCCACCAAAGAAGGCGACCAGGTGTTTGAAGACAATGGCGTGAAGGTGGTGGTTGACCGTAAAAGTTTCCTTTACCTCGTGGGCACTGAGCTCGAGTATACAGGTGGACTGAACGGCAAAGGATTCGTATTTAAAAACCCCAACGCAAGCCGCACCTGTGGCTGCGGAGAAAGCTTCTCCATCTGACATGGCATACGAAGGCGACGAGATACTCGATCATATTACCTCGAAAGAATATGAGTTCGGTTTCACCACAGACATTGAAACCGACAAGGCTCCTCCCGGGTTGAATGAGGACATTATCCGGCTCATTTCAAAAAAGAAAAACGAGCCCGAATGGCTCCTGAATTGGCGTCTCGAAGCCTTGCGGATCTGGCGCACCATGACAGAGCCGGAATGGGCTCATGTCACCTATCGGAAGCCCGACTTTCAGGCCATCAGCTACTACGCTGCGCCCAAACAGAAAAAGCAATACGAAAGCCTCGATGACATTGATCCGGAGATGCGTCGCACGATGGATCGCCTGGGAATTTCACTCGACGAGCAAAAGCGGCTGACCGGTGTGGCAGTCGACTTCGTGATGGACTCCGTATCCGTAGCCACTTCGTTCAAGGAAAAACTTGCAGAACTCGGCATCATCTTCTGTTCCATGAGCGAGGCCATCAAGGAACATCCGGAACTGGTGAAGAAATACCTCGGGTCTGTGGTTCCGCGCACGGACAACTTCTACGCGGCACTGAACAGCGCAGTATTTACCGACGGTTCATTCTGCTACATCCCGAAAGGCGTGCGCTGCCCGATGGAACTTTCCACCTATTTCCGCATCAACGAAAAAGGCACTGGACAATTTGAGCGAACGCTGGTCATTGCCGATGAAGAAAGCTATGTGAGTTACCTTGAAGGCTGCACCGCACCACAGCGTGATGAAAACCAATTGCACGCAGCAGTCGTCGAACTTGTTGCCCTGAAGGATGCGGAGATCAAATACAGCACGGTACAAAACTGGTATCCCGGAGATAAGGACGGAAACGGAGGTGTATTCAACTTCGTGACCAAGCGCGGATTGTGTGACGGCGAACGCTCGCGCATCTCGTGGACGCAGGTGGAAACCGGCTCAGCGATTACCTGGAAATACCCAAGTTGCATCCTCAAAGGAGATTACTCACAAGGTGAGTTTTACTCAGTTGCCGTGACCAACAATATGCAGCAGGCCGATACCGGAACGAAAATGATCCACATCGGCAGGCACACGAAAAGCACGATCATTTCAAAAGGGATTTCCGCCGGAAAAAGTCAGAACTCCTACCGCGGACTCGTGCAGATCAACCGGACCGCTGAACACGCGCGGAACTTTTCGCAGTGTGACTCACTGTTGATGACCGACCGCTGTGGTGCACATACCTTCCCGTACATCGAAGTAAATAATCAGACTGCGCGGGTAGAACACGAAGCAACTACGTCAAAGATTGGCGAGGACCAGATTTTCTACTGCCTGCAGCGCGGACTCGACGAAGAGAAGGCAATCTCCATGATTGTGAACGGATATGCCAAGGAAGTGCTCAACAAACTCCCGATGGAATTCGCGGTGGAAGCGCAGAAACTGCTGGCTATTTCATTGGAAGGATCAGTAGGTTAATTGAACCATAGAGACATGGAGGAATTAGAGCTACATAGAGCATTACTTCTTCCAATTAACTCCAAAACCACGATACAAAAAATGATTTGAACCGGAAAGACATGGTCAAAGAAAGGATGCGGCTTTCTTTATGCAACTCCAATTCCTCCATGTCTCTATGGTAAAAAATAGAACCATGCTCACGATAAACAACCTCCACGCTCAGATAGAGCAAAATGAAATCCTCCGCGGACTGAACCTCGAAGTAAAGCCCGGAGAAGTACACGCCATCATGGGCCCGAACGGATCGGGCAAATCCACTCTTGCCTCTGTACTCGCAGGACGTGAAGAGTATGAAATCACCGGTGGCGAAGTCACTTTTCAGGGAAAAGACCTCCTCGAAATGGCTCCGGAAATCCGCGCCAGGGAAGGCATCTTCCTCGCATTTCAATATCCCGTTGAGATTCCGGGCGTGAGCAACATCAACTTCCTCAAGGCAGCAGTCAATGAAGTGCGCACGCACCGCGGACTTCCTTCACTCACCGCAAAGGAGTTCCTTCAACTCGTGAATGAAAAATCTGCGCTTGTTGAACTCGATGGTCGACTGGCCAACCGCTCCGTGAACGAAGGATTCAGCGGTGGAGAAAAAAAGCGCAACGAAATATTCCAGATGGCCATGCTGGAACCCACCATCGCCATACTCGATGAAACGGACTCCGGGCTGGACATCGACGCACTTCGCATTGTGGCAAATGGCGTGAATGCTATGCGCTCACCCGAACGATCATTCGTGGTCATCACACACTACCAGCGCCTGCTCGATTACATCGTACCTGACTTCGTGCATGTGCTCTACAAGGGACGCATCGTGAAAAGCGGGACGAAAGAACTCGCGCTGGAACTGGAAGAAAAAGGATACGACTGGATCAAAGAGGAAGCCGCAACGGTATAAGCGCATTGCACATGGAAACCACGACCGCTTCTAAAAAGGACCAGTTGCTCGAGCAATTGAACGCTCATTCCTCCGCGCTGAGCGGGGCATTCCCCTCGCTGACTGCAGCCGCACGGGAATCGCTTACAGAACTTGATTTTCCGACCACCCGTCAGGAAAACTGGAAATACACACGCACCACCAAACTCTCCGCAGAAAACTGGACCATTCTGCCATCCGAAGCCACAATCCAAGGGGATGCGTGGCGTATCCCTGAACTTGACGCCCATGAACTCGTGTGGGTGAATGGCTTCTTCCGCGCTGATCTGTCTTCTTCAGAAATTCCCGCCGGTTTAACCATCGGAAAACCTTCGTCACAAACTCCACGTCATGAAGAGGAAATCACAATGGACTTCTTCTCCGCACTGCACGAAGCACATTGTACCGATGCACTCGTGATCCGTGCAGAAAAGGGAAAGAAGATTGCGAAGCCCTTTCATGTCCTGTTTATCCAGCATGGCTCAGCACCACTCGCCCAGCCGCATCTCTTTCTGGAAACAGCAGAACTCGCAGAGTTGGAGGTGATCGTTTCCTTCGTTTCCTCAGACGGCGAAAAAGCCTTCTGCAATGCAGTCATTGAAGGAAATGCCGGAGCTTCCTCCAAGCTCACCTGCACACTCATTGAACGCGAAGGCGCTCAAAACGCCCTGATTTGCCGATCGCTGTTTTCACTGGATCGCGATGCGGTGTTTCACATACACACCCATACAATCAGCGGAAACTGGGTGCGCAACGACCTGCACATTCGTCTGAATGGCACAGGAATCAATGCCTTTCTGAATGGCATCTACTTGCCACGCGAATCCCAACATATCGACAATCACACCCTTGTGGATCACCGCCATCCGCATTGTGAATCCAACGAACTGTACAAAGGTGTATTGAGCGATCGCGGAAAAGCAGTATTCAACGGCAAGGTGTACGTGCAGCTTGACGCGCAAAAGACCAATGCGTATCAGAACAATGCGAACATCATGCTGAGTAATGACGCATCAGTATACACCAAGCCTGAACTCGAAATTTATGCCGATGACGTGAAGTGCAGTCATGGCTCCACCACCGGACAACTCGATGAGCAGTCCATTTTCTACCTGCGTGCCCGCGGCCTGGGAGAAGACAATGCGCGCCGCCTTCTTACCACTGCCTTTATTCATGAAGTACTTGATCGTGTCGAGTCTGAACCTCTTCGCAACTACGTGGTTGAATTACTGAAGAAAGAAGATTTGCTGCTCGATTGAGCACCCGGAATATGACATCCACCGATACACCCCGAATTACTGACGCGGAAATACGCGCTCAGTTTCCCCTGCTTCATCAGAAGCTCGGAAAGTATGATCTGGTGTATCTGGACAATGCAGCTACCACGCAGAAGCCGCAGTCCGTTATTGATGCCATTGCGCATTACTACACACGCGACAACGCCAATATCCACCGCGGAGTGCACCAGATTGCCACGCGTGCCACGGAAGCATTTGAGGCAAGCAGGGAAAAAGTCCAGCGCTTTCTGAATGCCGCACATAAGGAAGAAATTGTATTCACCTCAGGCACGACGGATGCGATCAACCTCGTCGCGCAGACCTGGGGCAGAGCTGATCTCGTAACCGGCGACGAAATCGTAGTGTCCGAAATGGAACACCACTCCAACATCGTTCCGTGGCAGATGCTCGCCAAGGAAAAAGGCGCCGTTCTCAAAGTCATTCCCGTAACTGAGCATGGAGAATGGAATCTGGAAACACTTGACACGCTGATCGGAAGCCGCACCAAACTCATAGCGGTCAACCACGTATCCAATGCCCTCGGAACCATCAACCCGGTGCATGAAGTGGTGAGTCGCGCCAGAAAAGTCGGGGCCTGCGTGCTCCTCGACGGAGCTCAGGCAGTATCGCATTTCCCGGTGGATGTGCAGGCACTGGATTGCGATTTCTATTGCTTCTCTGCGCACAAACTCTACGGTCCTACCGGTATTGGAGTCCTTTACGGCAGGAGGCAAATCCTGGAAACCATGCCACCCTGGAGAGGTGGCGGAGAGATGATCGACCGTGTAAGCTTCAGCGGAACCACCTATAACAAGCCGCCCTATAAGTTCGAAGCCGGCACACCGCACATTGAAGGAGTAATCGGACTGGGAGCGGCGATTGATTTCGTGCGATCCCTCGCTTGGGATGCCATTCATCAGCGGGAAACCGAACTGCTTGAGGCAGCAACCGAACGACTGTTCGGTATTGACGGATTACGCATCTATGGGACAAGCAGCCGGAAAGTGGGAGTTATCTCCTTTCTGGTAGAGGATATTCACCCTTACGACCTCGGCACGTTGCTCGACAATCAGGGCATTGCTGTGCGCACGGGCCACCATTGCACCCAGCCGTTGTGGGAGCGTTATGGTGTTCCGGGGACTGTACGGGCATCCTTTGCACCATATAACACCCTCCGGGAAGTAGATGTGTTTACCACCGCCCTTCGCAAATCCATTGAAATGCTCCGGTGATTCATGATAGAGAAAAACCAACAGGAAATCATCACTGAGTTTGCATTCTTCGACGACTGGATGCAGAAGTACGAGCACATCATTGAGCTTGGAAAAGACCTGCCGCTGATCGAGGATAAATACAAAACGGACGATCACCTCATCCGCGGCTGTCAGTCGCGCGTATGGCTCCATGCGCAGGCTGATGAAAACGGGGCTGTGCATTACACCGCTGACAGTGATGCAATCATCACCAAAGGCCTCGTGGCACTGGTCATCCGTGTACTTTCCGGAGAAAAGGCGGAGGACATCGTGAACGCGGAATTGCATTTTGTACGAGACATCGGGCTGAACCAGCACCTGAGTCCAACGCGCAGCAATGGACTTTCAGCCATGATCGGTCAAATGAAACTATACGCACTGGCCATAGCCAGTCTTTCTCAAAAGTCAACCCATGGGAATTGATCGCACCACACTTCAGTCGAGCATCATCACGATGCTGAAGACGATATATGATCCGGAGATTCCTGTGGATATCTACGAGCTTGGCCTTGTATACGGAATTGACATCGACGATCAGTACGATGTGAAAATCGCCATGACACTCACCTCACCATCTTGCCCGGTCGCTGAAACACTTCCCCCCGAAGTGGAGCAAAAAGTGGCATCGGTTGAAGGGGTGAACAGCTGCAAAGTAGAAATCACCTGGGATCCGCCATGGGATAAGAGCATGATGAGTCAGGAGGCCATGCTTGAGCTGGGGTTTCTCTGAGTGGTTTCACCATGGAGACATAGAGAACAAGAAGTTCATGGAGAATGATGTTCTCCCATGATACGGGATATTCTTTCAGTTGAGTTTCTTCTAAGTAGTTTCATCGTTCTCTATTAAGCTCCAAATCCTCCATGCCCATATGGTTGAACCAATCCTGATAAAACGGGTTTAACTTGCTCCTCATGTCCACTACTCCCCGTCACATCGCCATACTGGGCTCTACCGGATCGATCGGCACACAAGCTCTTGATGTCATTGCCGCGCACCCCGACCACTTTGTCGTGGAAGTGCTCACTGCACAACGCCAGGCTGAATTACTGATTCGTCAGGCACTGCAGTTCAAGCCCAATGCCGTGGTCATCGGCGATGAATCGAAATACGCACAGGTGAAAGACGCACTGTGGGATGCAGGCATAAAGGTGTATGCAGGCGCAGAAGCCCTCGCGCAGATTGTGGAGGGCACCGAAATCGATATTGTGCTTACCGCGCTGGTAGGAGCGGCAGGACTTGAACCCACAGTGCGCGCTATCCGCGCCGGCAAGCACATTGCGCTGGCCAATAAAGAAACACTCGTGGTAGCCGGTGCGCTGGTGACTCAACTCGCGAAAGAACACGCCGTCAACATCTATCCGGTAGATAGCGAACACAGTGCCATCTTCCAGTGCCTTGCGGGAGAATGGCACAATCCGATTGAAAAAATCATCCTCACTGCAAGTGGCGGACCCTTCCGCGGACGCACGCGTGAATCAATGAACACAGTGACCAGAGCACAGGCATTGAAGCATCCCAATTGGGACATGGGCGCGAAGATCACCATTGACTCCTCCACACTCATGAACAAAGGGCTTGAAGTGATTGAAGCAAAATGGCTGTTTCATCTCACGCCTGAGCAGATTGATGTCATCGTACATCCGCAGTCCATCATCCACAGCATCGTTCAGTTTGAAGACGGCAGTATGAAAGCTCAGATGGGTTTGCCGGATATGAAACTGCCCATTCAGTATGCGCTGGGTTATCCGCAACGCCTCAAGAGTGACTTCCCGCGATTTGATTTTCTGAACTATCCTTCCCTCACCTTTGAGAAGCCGGATACGGAGACCTTCCGTTGTCTGGCACTCGCGTTTGATGCGATGCACGCCGGAGGAAATGCCGCATGCGTGCTGAATGCCGCAAATGAAGTCGCAGTGGGATTATTTCTAGAAGAAAAAATCGGATTCCTCGATATAGCACGCATCTGTGAAGAAACACTTCAGCGCATCCCGGTGAGTGAGTGCACTTCGCTGGAGGAGTTCATCGCAGCTGATCAGCTCGCCCGCCGCATCGCGGGAGAGGTGGTGGCGATGGCCTGATGACGCATAATTTATGCGGTGAATCGCATAGGCCTTTCTCCAAGCTTTGTGGGGTTAACCATAGAGTCATGGAGGATTTGGAGTTCCATAAAGAGATCACAAAAAAACTGGTTGAGGAGATCACTCACCAAACGATTGCTTGCGCCATACAAGTTCACAAGGCTTTCGGACCCGGATTGCTTGAGAACATTTACGAAAGCGCTTTCAAAGAAGAATTACGTTGCGCCGGTCTGCAGTTTAGTTCAGAGAAGAAAATTCGGGTGGCCTATCGGTCCATCAATTTGGATATTGACTTCCGATATGACGTAGTTGTAGAAGACCTGATAATCTGCGAACTTAAAGCTGTAGAAACGCTTCTTCCTGTTCATCAGGCACAACTGCTATCTTACTTGAAGCTACTAAACTTACCGAAAGGCATACTTCTGAACTTCCACGCGGATACTCTGACGAAGGGAATGAAAACGTTCGTGTCTTCAGTATACGCTGAGCTACCTCCATGAACCTCAATAACCTTCATGCCTCCATGGTGTAAACACTCATATCGTCATGATGTCCTTATCCTTCGCCGCCAGTACCTCATCCACCTTCCGGTTGAATTTGTCGGTCAGCTCCTGCACCCTGGTTTCGCCGGTCTTGGCTTCGTCTTCGGGCAGACCGTCCTTCTGAGCCTGCTTAATGAAATCCAGTGCATCCTTGCGGGAGCTGCGAATGGCTACGCGGGCTGTCTCGCCCTCGGCGTGGGCTTTTTTACTGAGATCACGGCGGCGCTCTTCGGTGAGCATAGGCACGTTGATGATCACGAGGTCACCATTATTCTGTGGGTTCAGTCCGAGGTTGGCCTCGATTATCGCCTTGCAGATCGGCTCGAGCATGTGCTTTTCCCAGGCCTGCACGGTGATTGTCCGGGGATCAGGAGTATTCACGTTGGCCACGTTTTTCAGTGGCGTCATTGCGCCGTAATAATCCACCTTCACGCTGTCAAGCATCATTGGCGATGCCTTTCCTGCCCGGATCTTGTTCAGCTCAAACTCAAGGTGCGCAATGGCCTTGCTCATTCCTTCATTGGCCTCGTCGAGGGCCATTTTTACTTCGTCTGACATGGCAATTATAATGTATGCGTTCAGTAAGTATTAAAAATCAACCAGTGTGCCCACCGCTTCACCCTGCGCGATGCGCAAGAGGTTACCGGCGCGGTTCATATCAAACACGATGATAGGCAACTTATTTTCATTGCACAAGGTGAAAGCCGTCATATCCATTACGTTCAATCCCTTCTGATACACTTCGGTAAAACTTACGCGATCGTACTTTTTTGCATCCGGATTTTTCTCCGGATCTGCGGTATAGATTCCATCCACCCGTGTGCCCTTGAGCAGTACATCCGCTTCCACCTCAATTGCCCGCAAAGAAGCTGCGGTATCGGTGGTGAAATATGGATTTCCTGTACCTGCACCGAAAATCACCACGCGGCCTACCTCAAGGTGGCGCACGGCCCGGCGACGGATAAACGGCTCGGCAATCTGTTTCATTTCAATGGCTGATTGCAGGCGGGTGGGGACCTGAATACTTTCCAGCGCAGCCTGCAACGCCATGCTGTTGATCATAGTTGCCAGCATGCCCATGTAGTCGCCCTGCGTGCGCTCCATTCCACCTTGCTCAGCTTGTACACCCCTGAAAATATTTCCACCTCCGATCACCACGGCTACCTGAATACCGGCGTCAAACACCGATTTGATTTCATGAGCATATTGCATGAGCCGGGCATTGTCAATGCCAAACTGCTTCTCACCCATAAGGGCTTCACCACTCAGTTTGAGGAGGATACGGTTATACTTCATCGGGAGGTTCCAGGTTCTCCGCGCGAAGGTAATGATTCACGCAAAACCCCTGCGACGAAACACCGAACACCCCGGCGATCCTGACTAAATTTGCACCCGCCCGCACAACGGGCTCAAATTCATGGAAAAACGCGTCAGAGTAAGATTTGCGCCCAGTCCCACCGGCCCTCTTCACATGGGAGGCGTCCGCACGGCCCTATATAATTACCTTTTTGCCAAAAAGCACGGTGGTGATTTCCTGCTTCGGATCGAGGACACCGACCAGGGACGTTATGTGCCCGGCGCGGAGGATTACATCATCGAATCACTGAAGTGGTGCGGCATTGAGCCCAACGAAGGCGTGGGCTATGGCGGTCCGCACGAACCCTACCGCCAGAGTGAGCGCAAACCAATGTACCGCGCTTACGCGGAGGAACTCATTACCAAGGGCTGGGCCTACTACGCCTTTGACACGTCCGAAGAACTCGACGCTATCCGCAAACACGCAGAAGCCGCGAAAATGCCCAACTGGCAGTACAATTCCATTTCGCGGATGACGATGAGAAACTCCCTGACGCTCCCGGAGGATCAGGTGCAGGCGCGCATTGCCAATGGTGACCCGTATGTGATCCGGTTCAAAATGCCACGCAACGAAGAAGTGCGATTTCATGACATCATCCGCGGCTGGGTGGTGTTTTCGAGCAATGAGCTCGACGACAAAGTGCTTTTCAAAAGCGACGGCATGCCTACTTATCACCTGGCCAACATTGTGGATGACCACACCATGGACATCACCCATGTCATCCGCGGGGAAGAATGGCTGCCATCTGCACCGCTTCACGTCATGCTCTACCGCGCCTTTGAATGGGAAGCACCGCAGTTCGCACACTTGCCGCTCATTCTGAAGCCCGATGGCAACGGCAAGCTCAGCAAGCGCGATGGAGACCGCCTCGGATTTCCGGTTTTCCCGCTCGAATGGAAAGATCCCGAAACAGGCGCCATTTCCTCCGGATACCGGGAGAATGGCTACTTCCCGGATGCAGTCATCAATATGCTGCTGCTGCTCGGATGGGCTCCCGGCAACAATCAGGAGATCTTCACGAAGGAAGAAATGATCGAGGCTTTCAGCATTGAACGCATCGGAAAATCCGGATCCAAATTCGATCCCGAAAAAACGAAATGGTTCAATCAGCAATACCTGCGCATGACACCACGCGAAAAACTCGCAGATCTGCTCATGCCGTATATCCAGTCGAATGGTTATTCGGTTTCCAAAGAATGCGCCATGCAGGTGTGCGACCTGATGACGGAACGGGCCGTATTCGTGGCGGATATGATGCAGGGCAGGTATCTCTTTGAAGCGCCAACGGCATACGATGCGGATGCCGTTTCCAAAAAATGGAAGAAAGGAGAAAGCGGCGCGCTAATCACAGAATGGTCTGCAGTGCTCGGTGCGCTGGAGCCATTTACGTCAGAAGAAATAGAAGCCCGCTTCAAGCAGTTCATTACCGAAAAAGGATTGGGCATGGGAGCGGTGATGCCGCTCTTCCGCCTGATGCTTACTGGCACACTGACGGGCCCCGCAGCCTCTTCAGTAGCTGCACTGATTGGCAAAGAAGAAGTACAACGCCGAATTGCCGCGGGGGTGGCAGCGCTTGAATCCTGAATCACATGCAGCGCATTTCACTCCACGATATCCGTGTGCATGCCTATCACGGATGCCTCGAAGAAGAAGCCATTATCGGCACACAATACACCGTGAAAGTTGATCTATTCACCGACTTCATGCAGGCCGCTGAAGAGGATGATTTATCAAAGACCATCGACTATGTGCGCGTCAGTGAAATCGTGCACGAACAAATGGCCATTCGCTCGAAGCTGATTGAAACTGTCGCGCTCCGGATTGTTAACGCACTGCGCAGCGAATTTCCTTCTGCCCTCGAAGGCCTTGTAACCGTCGAAAAACACGCCGCTCCAATGCCCGGACAGGTGGGTAGCGTGAGCGTAGAGATGGGGTGGTGAGGTATTTTTGGACTATGTAACACAGGTCACCTCCTTATTCGGTTATCACCAGGACTTTTGGGGGATACATACATCCCATGCGTTCCGTACTCTTCGCTCTTGCCGCAGTTCTTTCATTCTCATCCGCCGCGCAATCTGATTTTCCCTATACCATTTCACTGAATCCCGTATCCATTCCGGAAATGCCTGGTGTGCATTCCTTTGCCTGGGCTCAGCACGAGGGCAAATGGCTCATCGTGGGCGGAAGACTGGACGGTCTGCATCGCCGTCAGCCGTGGGCAGCTTTTCCAGCCAGCGACAACAACACAAACTTATTCGTAATTGACCCTGCGAACGACCAGTTCTGGTCCCACTCGTTGAATGAGCTCCCTGTGGGCATTAGTGAGCAGCTGCAAAGCACCAACATGAACTTTCACCAACTCGCCGACACCCTATACGTAGTCGGTGGGTACTCCTATGCGGCGAGTGCAGACGATCATATTACCCATCCCACATTGACCAGCATCGAAGTATCTGCGACGATTAATGCCATCATCAACAATCAGCCGATCGGAGAGCACTTTAATCAGTTAACCGATGATCGCTTCGCAGTCACAGGCGGTCAAATGGCCTTTCTCAATGACCGCTTTTATCTCGTGGGCGGACACCGATTTGATGGACAGTACAATCCCATGGGCAATCCGACCTATACGCAGTCCTATACCAACGCGGTGCGCAGTTTTGAACTGGCCAATAATCCCGGACTCACAGTAAGTGAGTATGCCGAAACGGTGGATGAAGTGCACCTTCACCGAAGGGATTACAATCTTTTGCCATTCGTCTTCCAGAATGGTGAAGAGGGCTTTCTGATTTCATCAGGAGTGTTCCAGACGGATGCCGACCTGCCGTTCCTGTATCCCGTCGAGATACACAGCGACACCCACATTCCACGAACGGAATTCAACCAATACCTGAGCAATTACCACAGTGCGCACACGGAACTGTTCGATCAGGAAAACAATGAAATGCACGCCATTCTGTTTGGTGGAATGAGTCAGTACTACTACTCCGGCGATCAGCTGATACAGGACAATCAGGTGCCGTTTGTGCGCACCATCAGCCGGCTCACTCGCAATGCGGATGGAACCCTGGAAGAATTTCAGATGCCCATCGAAATGCCCGCGCTTAAGGGCGCGAGTGCTGAGTTCATACCCAATCTCCAATTGCCAAGAACATCCACCGGAATCCTTGAACTAAACGAACTAACCGCGGACAGTGTGTTAGTTGGACACATCGTCGGAGGCATCACAAGTACCTCACTGAATCCATTCAGCACAAATCAGCTTGGCAATACCTCGGCAGATGAAACGGTCTATGAAGTATGGCTGAAAAGTACCAATCCCGACCTGGTGATTCCCATTCAGGGAAAAAATCCATTTACCGCAGAAGTATTTCCGAACCCGGCCCGGCGCACATTTACCACCCGCTTCACCCTTGTACAATCCGGAGAAGTGCGCTACTACCTGACCAATACGGCTGGTAAAATCGTATCAAAAGGCACATGGAATCTCGGGGCAGGAACACACAATTCCGTGATCTCACTGCCCGAAGAAATTGCTTCAGGAGCGTATTCCCTCACCCTCGCTGTGGACGGAATATGGTATACTACCCTAAAGGTTATGCTGGAATAAGAGCGGGGCTTCCTTTCTCTCTAAGGCTCTTCTTCTCACTAACTTTCGGACTTCAAAATTCAACTCATGCCATTTCAGAAAGTAGTGAAAGACGCAGCCGAAGCGTGCCGGGATATCCGGAGCGGGATGACGCTCATGGTGGGCGGATTCGGCTTGTGCGGGATACCGGAAAACAGCATTGCCGAGCTAGTGAAGATGGGCGTAGATAATCTCACCTGCATTTCCAATAACGCCGGAGTGGATGATTTCGGACTTGGTTTGCTCTTGCAGAAAAAGCAGATCAAAAAAATGATCTCATCCTATGTGGGAGAAAATGCCGAGTTTGAGCGCCAGATGCTTTCCGGCGAACTCGAAGTGGATCTCATTCCGCAGGGCACACTGGCCACGCGTTGTCTGGCCGCCGGATACGGAATGCCCGCAGTTTTCACACCTGCCGGAGTAGGGACAGAAGTGGCCAATGGAAAAGAAGTGCACAACTTCAATGGCAAGGACTACCTGATGGAAATGGCCTTTGATGCCGACTTCGCGCTTGTAAAAGCATGGAAGGGAGATGCGATGGGTAACCTCGTATTCCGCAGCACTTCACGCAACTTCAATCCGCTGATGGCCATGGCCGGCAAGATCACGATTGCGGAAGTCGAAGAACTCGTGCCGCTTGGCGCGCTCAACCCCGATGAAATTCATACTCCCGGAATTTACGTACACCGCATTTTTCAGGGGGCGAACTACGAAAAGCGCATCGAACAGCGCACTGTCCGCCCCAGGGGATAGCGGGACTCGGGACTCGGGACTCGGGACTCGGGACTCGGGACTCGGGACTCGGGACTCGGGACTCGGGACTCGGGACTCGAATGAGCGATCAACAAGACAAAAAACCCAATGTTTATCCTC
>JBKDGH010000104.1:0-12522 GCA_046336655.1 Flavobacteriales bacterium
GCAGCATAGGTGTCGGCGGTGACGTCATTTACCGGATTGCCGTTGGCAAAGCGGTCGGGAAATATCAGATAAATCAGGTCCGAAGGCGAAATACCTGCGGCGCCGGGTGCATCTTCCCGGGCTTTCAGTGCGTAGCGGAACGTTGCTGGTTTCGCGCTTCCGCCGGACAAGGAAAATTCGAGGAATCCGGGAGAGGCTTCAGCGGTGATCAGCAACTTTACTATCACATAATCCCGGTTTGGGAGTGGGGTAACAGATTGAATTGTTGTACCCGCAGAGCGAAGCGTGATTGATGGATAGTTTCTCAGTTGCGGACCATAAAGCAGCAATTCGAGCGAAGGCTCTTTCATGCCTGTCCACCAGAACGGAGGATCTGCCCGCAACACCGGCGAGGCCAATGCTTCTTTTTTCTTTTTCTCCCCATTTGAAGACCAGGAGGGAAGTGCGCAGAATAGGAAGAATAAAACCAATACTGATCGGTGATTGAGGGAAATAATCATATCCGGTTAGTGTGAAGTGTGAAATCCTTTACATTTGGAAAGTGTTAAAAGTACACCAACACACAAACAATAAACCCATAACACGATGAAAAAAGTTTACGCCTGTTGGCTTTCATTGCTCACCGCCGGGGCTTCTATGGCTCAGTTTCCTGTGACCTTCAGCGTGGACATGACCGGTCAAACGGTTAGTCCAAACGGAGTGCACATCGCCGGAAATTTTCAGGATGTGAATTATGACGGCACATTTGAGAATCCGTCATTGGTTAACTGGAGTCCGAGCACCTACCAGCTCACGGACGACGATATGGACATGGTTTACTCGGTTACCCTGGACCTGGTGGCCGATGACCGTTACGAATTCAAATTCATCAACGGCAACGACTGGCCGTTCGAGGAGGCAATTCCGGCCGCATGTCAGGTGGGTAATGGCAATAGCAACCGGTTTATCGCCATTTCAGGTGAAACCGATTACCTCATTTGCTGGGAGTCATGCGCACCTTGCGGAATGAAGACGGTTCGCTTCCGTGTGGACATGTCGCTCGCTCCTGATGGAGTAAATCCTGCAGGTGTATCCGTAGCAGGCGATTTTCAGGGATGGTCACCGGGCGCCACTCTTCTTGCGGATGCGGATGGCAATCTGATTTTCGAACGTGCGATCAATGTAGGAACTGCATCTTCAATCGAGTTCAAGTACATCAACGGTGATGACTGGGTTTTCGCAGAGTCCGTTCCAGCTGAGTGCGGCTTTGGACCAAACTCAAACCGTCAGGTAAACCTCACTGAGACAAACACTGTGCTGACTGCCTGGTGCTTCGGCGGTTGCTCGACGTGTCTGCAGCCAACACAAGTGACATTCAAAGTAGATATGACGAACGAGACTGTGGGAGCCAACGGCGTGCACGTGGCGGGTAACTTCCAGGGATGGAATCCCGGCAGCCCTGACCATGAGCTCACCGACGGCGATGGTGACAATATCTATGAAGTAACCGTTCCTATCCAGCCAGGCAGTATTCAGTACAAGTTTGTAAATGGCAATGCATGGGGTGGTGACGAGTCTGTTCCTGCGGCGTGTAATGTAGGAGGTAACCGCGGAGCCACTATCGCTGGTGAAACTATGGAACTCTATTTCTGCTTTGAGCAATGCTCATCGGAGTGCGTGGTGAATCCCGATCCTGCAGCGATTACATTCCGTGTAAATATGTCTGAGGCCACTGTAGCATCTGAAGGAGTATTCTTCATTTCCGGTGCCACTGTGCCGGCATGGCAGGATGGAGCCACTCAAATGACGGATGACAATGCAGACGGCGTGTATGAGTGCACAGTGACCATCTCTGGTCCGGCTGATATCCAGTATAAATTCGTAAACGGAGATGTGAGTGTAAGTACCAACGAAGAGAATGCGGGTCTTGAGGCTTGCGGTATCGCGAACGGCATCGGAGGCTTTAACCGCACCCACGTGCGCTCTGGAGAGCCTGAGGCCCTGTCCATAGTATGCTTCAATGAGTGCGCGGATTGCGAAGTGAGTGTATCAGAGCTGGCTGATGTGGTGAACCAGGTGAATGTATTCCCTGTGCCTGCTCAGGATGTCCTCTCTGTTCGATTTAACAGCAATGTGTATCAGAATATTACCCTGCGTGTGGTAAACCTCACCGGACAGGTTGTGCTGACTCAGAATGCCGGAACAGTGAAGCCGGGAGCGCACACCATCCCGATGAACGTATCGAACCTCGCATCAGGTGTGTATTTCCTTGAAATCGGAAATGAAACTGCCAATCAAGTAGTGCGTATTTCCGTGCGATAAGCAAGTGCACCAATTCTTTTTCAGTGAAGCCCGGGGGAGTATTCTCCCGGGCTTTTCTTCTTTTAGCCCGGTCCGTGTTGAAACATTTTACGGCGGCGGAAGTCCCATACTTTGGCCTGCCCTTATATATTTGGCAGTTGATTCATTAACCAAATACCAAAACTACCCCATGAGGAAGATTATACTGCTGTTTTCCGCATTGGCTGTAAGCCTTTTAGCCTCGTCTCAGGTCACCAGCATCAGTGTTGAAACCTTTTATGAAGACGATGGTTCCGTTACGGGATATCCTGCAGGCTTCACCACCTACCGTGTGTATGCAAACTGCACCAACCCAAATGATGCTGTGGCATCAGTGGTCGGTAATGATGGTGCACCACTCGCGCTTTCTGTTTCGGGTGGGGTGTGGAACCACCCGGGCGGTGGAGTGCTGGGCACAAGCCTCAATGCGAGCCTTTTCGGCATAATCCCTGCGCTGCAGTATGATTCATTTGTGACCATAGGCCGCGCAAGCAGCGCGGATGCAGGGGCTACGGTGTACACCGTAGAAGATCCGGGGCAGGTCTGGACCACTCCGGTGTTTAACACCACCCCGATCGGCGCATCGGCCATGACCATCAACACCATAGTCGGCGGTGCCTGGTTTGCATTCCCCGGCGACCCCAATGCTTTTGCGGGTGACGATCTCAAAGTGCTGATCGCTCAGATTACCACCGACGGTTCTGTGTGTGGTAACTTCAACCTTCAGGTTTTCCCTAACTGGGATTCATTCGGAGATCCCGATGTCATTCAGACTAACCTGATTTTCGGTACCGGCGAAGAATGCGGCATTCCGGGCTGCACCGATCAGGACGCACTCAACTTCGATCCGGAAGCCGGTTTTGATAATGGTATCTGCATTTATCCATGTGCCATTGAATTCAGTGAAATCACCGCTATTCCTCCTATATGTGGCGGAGACACGAATGGCTCAATCTATTTTGAAGGTACCGGCGGACAGGATTTTATAGAATATACCTTCAACACGATCGACGGCGGTCTCAGCCCCGATCTGTACAATAATCTGGGTAATGGCACGTACAACCTTACAATTCACGACACCCGCTTTGACAATGAGTTGTTCAATCCCGGTGGTATTTACGGCACCTGTACTCTGACAGAGCAGGTTGTGTTCGATGTCACTCCATTGGCTTTTGGTGTGGTAACCCCTACCAACGTATCATGCGGAGGGCTTAATGACGGATGCGTCACTTCGACTCTTACAGGCGGCGTGGGCGCACTTTCTTTCAGTGTGTTGACATGTGCCAATGCGGTGGTGGAAACGGACTTGCCCTCAGCCGAATACTGCGGTCTGGGCGGAGGCAGCTTCAGGTTTACCGTGGTTGACGAAAACGGTTGCGAAGCGACTTCAGCTTGCGCCACTGTAACCTCTCCTGTTCAGCTCATCCTCAACCTCGGTGCATCCTCAACCACCGATTGCCCGGATAGCGAAGATGGCCAGCAGGTAGTGACCTGGAGCGGCGGTACCGGCGATGTGGACTTCTCTCTGGAGGATGATGGGGTGTATAATATCGAAGGCAATTTGTCCAACGTGGTCCTGGGCAACCTCGCTCAGGGTGAATATACTGTGTACGCAGCTGACGTGAATGGTTGTGAAGCAAGCGCTTCATTTACCATCAGCGGTCCTGAAGCCATTGTAATCGATGCTCTTGTGGTAAATCCATCATGCGTAGGTTCAACGGATGGTTCTGTGGTGGTATCTGCCAGTGGCGGTACCTTCGGGGTGCAAATCAGCACGGATGGTGAGAACTTCTCAAACTCACTCGAACTTTCCGGCCTCAGCGCTGGTGACATTACAGTCTTTGCTCTTGACGGGTTCGGATGCACTGCAGAAGAAGTGGTTTCTGTCGCTGACCCGGCTCCTGTGGAAGCGGATGTTGTAGCTTCTGACATTACTTGTTTCGGCAATGGTGATGGCGCTGTTACGATTACCGCTACCGGTGGAACGGGAATTTTCTCTTACAGCTTCGATGGCGGTGACACCTTTGGCGACGACCATACATCCGCGGGACTCGCTGCCGGTGATTACAGCGGCTTTGTGGTGGAAGACAGCAACGGATGTTTACTGACTATTGATGGTTCTGTGTCTGTTTCCGAGCCCTCAGCCCTTTCTGTAAGCGTGAGTGTGAACGACCCACTGTGCAGCGGTGAGACCGGGGAAATTGAAGTCACTGCCGAAGGCGGAACTCCAAGCTACGAGTACGCTGTAGATGGTGAAAACTTCGACTCTTCTTCTTCTATCGAAGTGGAAGGCGGAGAATACACAGTGACTGTGATGGATGCGAACGGTTGTACCGTGAGCAGCGAAACTGTAACCGTTACCGAGCCTGATGCAATTTCTATCAATGGCCTCAGCGCTGATCCGATTGACGAGACCCCGGGTGGAAGTTCTTCATTTGATGTAACTGGTGGAACCGGAGATTACAGCTTTGAATGGACTGATGAAGACGGCAACGTGGTTTCTACCAGCCAGAATCTTTCCGGACTGGACCAGGCTTCAGATGCCGGCACGTATACGCTGACGGTAACGGACGAAAACGGGTGCTCCGAATCCCAAACCATCAGCATCACTGGTCTTGGCGAAATCAACTTCGGAGTAGCTACAGTACTGGTGCCGAATCCAACAATGGGACAGTTCCAGATTCGTTTCTCAGGCCTCACCGGTGAACGTCTGGAATACCGCATCGTGGATACTCAGGGACGAACCATTCTGTTCAGCGACCTCGGCAATGCCGGCGGCCAGCGCACAGAAACCATCGACATCTCCGGCGTTGCGGCGGGTATCTACTACGTGCAGATCAACATTGCAGGAAATACACACAGCTTGAAATTGATCAAGCAGTAATTTCCGACGATCAATATTGAAAAGGGTCCCGCAGATTGCCTGCGGGACCCTTTTTGCTTTGGAAGAAAGGCAAGAATGACACCCAAGATTTTTTGCGAATTGACAGGAGTGACCTACTTTTAAGACGTTGAAACCAAATCTAATTCCATGAATCTCCTCTTTAATCAGTGGAAGAGCCTATGCACAGTGCTCTTGTTTTCGGGTGCTTTCGCCATTCAGGCGCAGGTTACCTTCACTAACCAGAACAGTCTTCTGCAGTCTGTTCCAGGTACCAGTGTCGCCGATTGCGGTGCAGATATGAACCAGGATGGCCTTGACGATGTCGTGCGTGTTTTCGGCAACGGAATCTACGTGGACTTCCAGCAACCCGATGGCACATTCAACGGCGAGTTCTATCCGCTTACCGTAGCTACTTCTCCCAGCTGGAGTATTGCCGCAGCGGACATTGACGGCAACGGATGGACTGACCTTTGTTTCGGCGGCGGCTCGCGTTGTTCATTCGTGTATTTCGATGGCACGAGCTTCGTGGAAGACCAGGACCCGACGTACATCTTCAGTCAGCGCTCTACGTTCTGCGACATTGATAACGACGGCAACCTGGATGCCTTCGTATGTCATGACGTGGATCAGAGCCACCCATACCGCAACGTGGACGGAATTCTGCAACTCGACCAGTCGCTCATCAACACACTCGATGCCGGCGGTAACTATGCGGCTATCTGGTGTGACTATGACAATGACAATGACCCCGATTTGTACGTCACCAAATGCCGCGGAGGAGCTCCGGTCGGAGATCCCCAACGCATTAACCTGATGTACCGCAACGACGGAGACGGAGTATTTACCAGCGTGGGCCCGCAGATCAATATGAATGATGGTGAGCAAAGCTGGGCTACCGTGTTTGAAGACTTTGATAATGACGGAGACTTCGACGCATTTTCAGTAAACCATACTGCGGTGTTGCCAATCGACGGACAAACTGCAGGTAACCGATACATGCGCAACAATGGCGACGGCACCTTTACCAACGTCATCAATTCAACCGGTATCAGTCCATCTCAGCTTGGTGCATGGAACTGTGATGCAGGTGACTTCGACAACAATGGCTTTGTAGATATTTTCTCAGAGATGTCTACAGAGATGTACTGGAACAACGGTGGCAACAGCTTCACCGGAGCACAGCTGAACTTCAACTCTGGCGGTATCGGTGATTACAACGATGACGGATTCCTTGATGTGATCGATGGCAATAACCTGTGGATCAACAACGGAAATGACAACAACTGGATCAAGTTTGACCTGGAAGGTCTCGTGTCGAATAAAGAAGCAATCGGCGCCCGTGTGGAAATTTACGGCTCATGGGGTGTGCAGATCCGCGAGGTGCGCTCAGGCGAGAGCTTCGACCCTGCATCATCTACCCTCGTTCACTTTGGACTGGGCACTGCTACTGAAGTTACTCAGGCCATCATCAAGTGGCCTTCTGGTGTAATCACTACCATCCAGAATCCTCCGGTTAATTCGCTTGTATCTACTCCTGAAGCAGGATGTCTCAATGATCCTGTGACCATTCAGGTAAACGGCAATACTACTATTTGTCCTGGTGAAACCATCACACTTTCTGCACCGGCAGGAGCATCCTATACATGGAGCAATGGTACTGCGGGTCAAAACGTAGAGGTCTCACAAGGCGGTACATACTCAGTAGTAGTTTGGGATGAAGAAGGCTGTGCCTCTCTTTCCAATAACGTGGTGGTAAGCGTAATTACTCCTACAGTACCCACTGTGAGTGCATCAGGTCCTGTTGTTTTCTGCGAAGGCGGAAGTGTGATCCTGACTTCATCTGAAGGTCAGAGCTACACCTGGAGCAGCGGTGAATCCACTCAGGCAATCTCTGTAGATGAGCCCGGTGAGTATTTCGTAAGTGTCACCGGACAATGTAACGGCGGTGTGGACAGCGCACCCATTTCTGTGAATGTGCTCTCAGCAAACGAGCCGGTGGTTACTAACGCCCAGATTGGCGAAGCCGGTACCGCAGTACTCACCGCCACTGGCGAAAACCTGGAGTGGTTTGCCGATGAAAACTCAATCGAAGTGCTGGGCACGGGCAATTCATTTACCACTGAATTCTTCGACAACGCCATCAGCTACTGGGTGCAAGGCACTACCATCCACGGTGGTGCAATTGAAAACGGTGGTCGTCCTGACTACACTGGCGGCGGCGGAATTCCCGCAACCGGCGGACGTTTGTTCTTCGACGTTACAGAGCCATTCACCCTGCAGGAGGTAACGGTGTTCGTTCCTGAAACCAGCACCGCCGGCGTGCGCACCATCCAACTCTTCGATCAGGGTGGTGTAGTGCTGAGCGAACTCGCAGTGGATCTTCCATTAGGAGAGACGGTAGTTGAGCTCAACTTCGAACTCACTCCAGGCACTGGTTACCAGATCGGCTGTGCGGAAAACAACCTTTTCCGGAACAATGCGGATGTGTCTTACCCTTATGCCATCGGAACTGTCGGTTCGATCACTGGTTCCACTTTCGGTAGCAGCTATTATTACTATTACTACGACTGGAAAATCCAGAAGGAAAGCATTGCCTGCGTGAGTGATCGCGTGGAAGCAACTGCAAGCGTAGTAAGTGTGAATGAACTCGCTGAGCGGATGGGGCTGAGCGTATTCCCGAATCCTGTGGATCAGGAGCTCGCGATCCGCATTGATGCGAAATACGCCAACGCACGCTTTACCATCACCGATGCTACCGGTCGCAAGGTGCGCATGATCCAGCCAAATGTTGCCGCAAACGGCCGCATGACAGTGGACGTAGCTGACCTCGCCGCAGGCGTGTATCAGCTTGTAGTGGTCTCCAACGGAGAAGCCGCTTCGATTGACTTCGTGAAGAGATAAGATTTTGGTGCAATAAAAAAGAGCCGCCTCCGGGCGGCTTTTTTTGTGGCGATTTTTTCTGGAACGCAAAATGCGCAGAGGATTTTTCTATTCTCCAATCTCCAATCTCGAAAGCCAGCCGCTCAGGACAGGTTATCTAGCATCTAGTATCTAGTTTCTTGATTCCCCACCGGAATCACTCCCATAGAGTATCTTATACGTCTCAATCGACTCCGTATAGCTCGTATCAATCGCCAGGGTTCTCGCCCAGGCGATTTCGGCGTGGGCGGCTTTGCCCTGGCGGTATTGTGCCATGCCGAGCAGGTAGTGCTGATCGGCAAACCCGGGATAGCGGTCGGTGAGGGTGCGGAGATGTGCTTCGGCCTCATCGAAACGATCGAGGTCAAAAAGATTGAGCGCAAGCACATATTGTGAATTGCGGTCAGGGGAAATATCAAAGGCCTTTTGATTGTAAGTCAGCGCCTTTTCTAAATCGGCAAACGACTCATCATATTCTCCCAGATAAATTAATCCAAGTGAATTGTACGCTGCCAGATCGTCTTTCTTTTTGGTCAGCGCTTCTTCGAGTGAAATCACTGCGCCTGTGAGATCGCCATCGTAAATCTGTACATCGGCCTGATTGACCAACCGCTCATATGAGCCCTCGGCAGCGAGCAATGCCGCCTTGTTGGAGTAGTAACGCGCGGAATCGTTCTGCTCCTGACTGTTGAATACAATCGAAATATTGCGGAGTATTTGTCCTTGTGTTTCAGGCGTTATCCCCTCGAGCGAGGCGGCTTCCTTCATTTTCTGAAGCGCTGTTTCTGAATCGCCCTGATTATACAGCACAAGTCCTTGCTCATTGAGTTCGCGCGCCTTTTTTTCATTCTGGAGCATTTCACAGCCGGTAAACGTGATGCCCAACGCGAGCGCAACAGCAAAGGGAAGTCGGGTGATTTTCATGAGAAATAAACGGGTTAAAGGAGTTCTGCGAACATACGGTCATATTGCCCGATCACATGCGTCCAGGAATAATTGCGTGTGAGGTGGGGCGTGGTGTATTTCGACGGATCGTTTAAGATATTCCTCAGGCGAATGATGAACTCTTCATCGCTGGTATAGAGTGCAGAGCGATCTGCTACATGCTCCGGATAGGCAAGCCGGTCGGGCAGGAGTGGAGTGAGTCCGCAGTACAATCCCTCCACCACACTGTATCCGAAAAAATCCTGATTGGCGGTCACGGGCAGGATATGTGCCCTCCACAGCCAACGGTAGTAAGCTTCGCGGGATTCGCAATAGCCCCAATGGAGGATGCTCGCATTCAATTTCTCTCTCGCTTCGCGAAAGATATCAGGCGAATGTCTGAACTGCTCGCCGAGCACAACCAACCGGAATTCTTCTCCTTCCTCATCCAATTGAAAGAGTGCACGAAAAAAGGACTCAGGGTTTTTATCAAACTCCCAGCGGTGATTCCATACGATGATAGGTGCTCCCACAGCTTTCGGCTCCCGCCAGCGGTTGGCTTCCTCCACATCACAGCCGGGGGCTATCACCAGCGCCTTTTCCCGGATGCGCTGCACATCGTCCAATGATGGGGCATCGGGAAATTGTCCGAGGAAACCGGGCAGCGCTCCGAGGAACGATTCGCGGTGGTATGCACTGTTGAACACCACGCGGTCAGCCGCAAGCGCAGTGGTGTAATTGATCCATCCATAGTGCTGGTCGCGGCGCAGGGCCGGATCGGGATCGCCGGGCGACCACGGATAGGTAATCTGATTCTCATGAAAATACACGGCCACAGGAAGATTCATCCCTTCGCAGGCGAGCAATCCCCGCAGGGCGGCCACGTCGGTGAGGTCGGATACCAGCAGGGCATCCGGACGCTCCGGAAAGGCGAGAAGAACCCGGGCAAAGGTCACGGCTGATCCGTGCATGCGCCATTTCCAGTGTGCCCCTGGAAGCGTAACAAGCTGAATATCAATATTGCTATGCTCCGCAAGGCCATCAGCCCACCGTTTGTGAGAGCCGGTATAGAAGGATTCGAGCAGGGCTACGCGCATTTTCCAAAAATCGTAACCTTTTGGGAACTGCCCGGGTATAAAGGGGTGGAAATAAAACGCCTATGTTATGAAAAATCTCGTTTCCGCCCTTGTTTTCAGCCTGTTGGTGACGCACGCATGGACACAAACCGATGCGCCTACATGTCTGTTCTACGGCTACGTGGAAGAAGGGCAGTTTGAGGATGAAAATCCGAAAAAGAAGAAAGTGAAAGAACAGGCGAAGCTGGCTGGCGTGAAGATTTACACCTACGTGGGCGATCAACTCTTCAGTGAGCAGATGGCCCGCGAAACGGGTTTCTACGCGCTGATGCTGCCGGCCGGTGAAAAATACCGCGTGGTGTTTGAGAAGGACGGCTACTTCTGCAAATGCTTCGAAATGGATTGCAGGAAGCTCGACTTCCCTTCCAACGATGCCGCGCTGAAATGCCTCGCCGATGTGTCGCTGTTCAAAAAGGTAGAAGACGACAACCTGCTCAACCTCTGTAAATATCCGTTCGCCCGATGCGCGTACAATCCTTCAGACCGTGAAATGGTGTGGGATATGGAATACACAGAGCGCACGCGGGAGAAATTCTACCAGCTCGCACAGCCATATTATCTCGCTGAGAAAAAGTAAGCGAAGAAATAAACTCTTTCAGGCTACCGCGGCGGGGGTTACTCTGCCCGGTTGCTTGTTTTTATCCTAATATAAGATAGTAACACGGAGGTCTCAGAGGACCACGGGGATCACGGAGTTAATTTGAATCAGTCTCTAGTTGACGACTCTTCTTATCCCGTTCTTTAATATTGGTTCATGGAAGTTCATGAGCAAGCCAAGACTCATTCCAGAATGTCTGAGATAGGTTAGCAGTTGTGCATGATGCATTGGTCCCAGTTGCTCAATTGATTTAAGTTCCACGACCACCTCTTCCTCCACAACCAGATCCATGAAATAGGCATTGGGGATGATGAGTTCCTTGTAACATAAAGTTATCGGCACTTCGGTTTCTACCCTGAAACCTTTACATTGAAGTTCATGGCTTAGGGCTAGCTTGTAGGTTTTTTCAAGCATTCCCGGACCTTGCAGGCGATGCACTTCAATTGCTGATCGGATAATTTCTCCTGACAATTCGATTTTCCCATTCATTCGCCGAATATCCCGGCTTCGGAATGCCTTAGAAAGAAAAAACGTATAAAGTTCATGCGGCTATCATGCACATATGTCTTTACCCGCCACCCCAAAACCAGCGAATTTTCGGAATTCTCCTCTAGTGAATAGTAGAGCATGAGTCAATAAAAACTACTCCGTGAACCCCGTGGTCCTCTGAGGCCTCCGTGCTACTATCCCCGCGTTCCGATCAGATAATCTCCACCTGCCGCGCCACCTTTTGCAGGATTTCAAACGCGGTTTCGGCCATCACGTTCTCGCTGTCGAGTGTTGGATTGACTTCAGTGAATTCCAGGCAGCACACGCGCTCATTCTGGATAAGCTCAAGAATCAGGTCCGCCGCCTCACGCTCATTGATGCCACCTTTTACTGGTGTGCCCGTGCCGCGTGATACAGAAGGATCCATCGCGTCCACATCGAAGCTTATGTATATCTTATCACAGCCCGCGAGGTATTTCAGGATTTCGCGGCTCAGCTTGGTGACGCCCGTTTTCTTGAGTTCATTGGTGCTGATCACTTTCACCTTGTGGTTTTTAATCAGCGCATTTTCCTGTTCTTCAAAATCGCGAAGCGTTACGTACACCAGATCGCGGTAGTCCACCTTCGGGGCAATGTCGCCCACGCTTTTCAGCAACTCCCAAAGCTCAATTGTTTCATAGTCGAGGTCATTGATCTTTTCTTCAATGTTGTCTTCATTGAGCGCAGTGGCCAATGGCATGCCGTGCAGGTTGCCGCTCGGTGAGGTATAGGGCGAGTGCAGATCGGCGTGCGCATCGATCCAGATTACTCCAAGCCTTGACTCGGGATAGGCGATTTTAATTCCTGCAATGGTTCCTCCCGCGCTGCTGTGGTCGCCGGAGATGAGCAGCGGAAATCGTCCGTCGCGCAGCGTATCGCGCACTGCTGCTGACACGCGCTCGTAGATTTTCAGCACACTGCGGATGTGCTTGGCGTAGCGGCTGCCGGGATTGCTGTAAAGTGCCGCATTATCGTTGGGGATTACAATGCTCTTGTATTTTTTAAAGAACTGCGAACGGAAGTCCAGGGCTGCAATCTTGATGGCTTCAACGCCCAGACTGGCGCCGCGTGTTCCCGCACCCACTTCGCTGGGTACTTCAAGCAGTCGGATATTCTTGGCGGTGGTTTGTCGGACTGTCATATCCGACAAATAGACCGTACAACCGCGATTTGTCGCGGCTGTGCATGGTTGGAGCCGCGATGAATCGTGTCTC